>JADLHF010000019.1 GCA_020848935.1 Acetobacteraceae bacterium | reverse complement strand
TCGGGCTGCGCGCCGACATGGACGCGCTGGCGATCCACGAGGCCACCGGCGCGCCGCATGCCTCGCAGAACCCCGGCGTGATGCATGCCTGCGGCCATGACGGGCACACCACCATGCTGCTGGGTGCGGCGCGGCATTTGTCTGAGTACCGCGATTTCGCCGGCACCGTGCACCTGATCTTCCAGCCGGCCGAGGAGGGGCGCGGCGGTGCGCTGGCGATGCTGGCCGACGGGCTGCTGGAGCGGTTTCCCTGCGACGCGCTGTTCGGCATGCACAATTCGCCCGGCATGCCGGTGGGCCAATTCGGCATCCGCAAGGGGGCGGCGATGGCCGGCGGCTGCCTGTTCCATGTCCGCTTCACCGGCCGCGGCGGGCATGGCGGCTCCACCCCGCATTTGTCGGTGGACCTGTCGGTCGTGCAGGCGCATTTCGTGCTGGGGCTGCAGACCATCGTCGGGCGCAACATCTCCGCCTTCGAGCCCGCCGTGATCAGCGTCGGCTTCATCGGCGGCGGGGCGCAGGATTCCGCCAACGTGATGCCGGCCGAGATGGTCGTCTCGGGCACCGCACGGTACTACAGCGACCCGACGAAGGCGATCATCGAACGGCGAATCCGCGAACTGGCCGAAGGGCTGGCGGCCCTGCACGGCGCGGGGGTGGAGGTGCGTTTCGACTGGGTGGCGGAACCGCTGGTCAACGCCGACGAGCCGACCGACGTGGCCATCGCCGCCGCCGCCGCGGTGGTGGGTACGGCGGCGGTGAACCCGCACATCGCGCAGACCGGCGGCGGCGAGGATTTCGCCTTCATGCTGCGCCACAAGCAGGGGGCATTCATCCGCATCGGCAACGGCGAGGACTCGGCCGGGGTGCATACGCCGCAATTCGATTTCAACGACGCGGCAATCCCCTATGGCGTGGCGTACTGGGTGGCGCTGGTGCGCCAGGAGTTGCGGATGGCGGGTGCCCACGGCGTGGCGGAGCAGCGGTGATGCCCGGCGCCGCGCTGCTGCTGCGCAATGGCCGCCCGCTCGGGGGCGCGCTGGCCGACGTGCTGGTGTCCGATGGCGCGATCGCCGCGATCGGCACGAACCTGGCCGCCCCGGCCGGCACGGCGGTGGAGGATGCCGGCGGCGCGCTGGTGCTGCCGGGCCTGGTGGAGGCACATACCCACCTGGACAAGTCGCTGTGGGGCATGGGCTGGCGCGCCAACGACGCCGGACCCGGCCTGCTCGACAAGATCGACAACGAACGCAAGCTGAAGCGCGAGCTGGATATCGACCCGGCGCGGCAATCGGCCCGCCAGGCGGCGCTGTCGGCGGCCCACGGCTCCACCCATATCCGCAGCCATGTCGATGTCGATACCGATCACGGACTGTGGGGCATCGAGGGCGTGATGGCCACCCGGGATTCCTGGCGCGAGGTGGTGGATATCGAGCTGGTCGCCTTCCCCCAATCCGGCCTGATGCGCCGGCCCGGCACCCTGGCGCTGATGGACGCCGCCCTCTCCGCCGGGGCGGAGATTGTCGGCGGCATCGACCCCTGCGGCATCGACCGCGATCCGAAGGGCCAGCTCGATGCCGTGTTCGCGCTGTGCCAGAAGCACGGCAAGCCGCTGGACATCCACCTGCACGAGCCCGGCGAGATGGGCGCCTTCTCGATGGAGCTGATCATCGAGCGCACCCGCGCGCTGGGCATGGCGGGGCAGGTGGTGGTCAGCCATGCCTTCTGCCTGGGCTCGCCCGACCGCGACCTGGTGGAGCCGCTGATCACGCAGCTGGCTGCACTTGATATCGGCATCATGACCACCGGCTCGGCCAGCCGCCCGGTGCCGGCGATCAAGCGCCTGCTGGCGGCGGGCATCCGGGTCTGCTCGGGCTCGGACGGCATCCGCGACACCTGGGGGCCGTATGGTACGGCGGACATGCTGGAGCGCGCGATGCTGATTGGGCTGCGCAACAATTTCCGCCGCGACGAGGATGTCGCACTCGCCTTCCATGCCTGCACCCAGGGCGGGGCGGACGTGATGCGCATCGCCGATTACGGCCTGGCGGTCGGCAAGGCCGGCGACATGGTGGTGGTGGCCGGCGAGGTAATTACGCACGCCATCGTCGCCCATCCGCCGCGCAGGCTGGTGGTCAAGTGCGGCCGCGTGGTGGCGCGCGATGGCGTGTGCCTGAAGCCGGCACCGTGATGCCGCAGGCACCGCCGCGCCCGAAGGGGCCGGTGCTGATGACCGCGGCCTGGGTGGTCGGCCACCGTGACGGGCGGCATGTGCTGATCGAGAACGGCGAGGTGGTGTTCGACGACGGCGCCATCACCTTCGTCGGCCGCGGCTACGCCGGCACGGTGGCGCGGCGGGAGAGTTACGGCTGCGCATTGATCGGTCCGGGCTTCATCGACCTCGACGCATTGGCCGACCTCGACACCACCATCCTGGGCTACGACAACCAGCCGGGCTGGCAGAAGGGCCGGGTCTGGCCGCGCGACTATGTCGAGTCCGGACCGATCGAGATCGTCACGCCCGACGAGCTGGCCTTCCAGAAGCGCCACGCCTTCGCCGTGCTGATCCGCAACGGCATCACCACCGCGTTGCCCATCGCCTCGCTGTTCTATCGCGCCTGGGGCGAGACGGTGGCGGAATTCACCGACGCCGCGCACACCGCCGCCGCGCTGGGACTGCGGGTCTATCTCGGCCCCGCCTATCGCACCGGCAACCAGGTGGTGGAGACCGACGGCACCATCGCCACGTTCTACGACGAGCCCAGGGGCCTGGCCGAGCTGGCGGAGGCGATCCGGTTCTGCGAACGCATGGAAGGCAGCGCCAGCGGCCTCGTCCGCACCATGCTGTCGCCCGACCGTGTCGAGACCTGCACGCCGGAACTGCTCCGCCGCACCGCCGCCGCCGGCCGCGCCCTCGGCGTGCCGGTGCGCCAGCACGCCTGCCAGTCGAAGATCGAGTACGACCTGGTGCTGAAGCAGCACGGCGTGAGCCCGCCGGAATGGCTCGCCAGCCTGGGCTATCTGAACGAGCGCACCCTGCTGCCCCACGCCACCTATGTTTCCGGCACGCGCCATATCGATCGCCCGGGACGTGACCTGGAGATCATCCGCGACAGCGGCGCCACAATCGTGCACTGCCCGCTGGTCTCCGGGCGCGGCGGCGGTGCGATCGACCATTTCGGCCGGTACAAGGCGATGGGCCTGAAGCTCGCCATGGGCACCGACACCGCGCCGCCCGACATGGTCGCCAACATGCAGACCGGCATGATCCTGGCCCGCGTGCTGGCCGGCAACGCCGCCGCCGTGCGCAGCGAGGACTACTACGACGCCGCAACCCGCGGCGGCGCCGACGCCCTTGGCCGCCCCGATCTCGGCCGCCTGGCGCCCGGCGCGCGCGCCGATATCACGGTGTTCGACCTGGACCGCCCCCACACCGGCCAGGTGATCGACCCGATTCAGACCATGCTGCTGACCGGCCACGGGCGGGATTTCTCCACGGTGGTGATCGACGGCCGCTTCGTCATGGAAAACCGGGCCATCCCAGGCATCGACGAGGCTGCCGACAACGCCCGCGCCCAGGCGCAGTTCGAACGGGTGATGGCACAATACCCCCGCCGCACCGCGGGCCATCCACCAGCCGGGGCGATCTTCTCGTCCAGCTACCCTGTCGATGGGATGGATTCCGGCCCGCGCCTGTGGGGGCAGCCAAATACTCCGGGGACTGGTAGCGGCGGGCGGATTTGAACCACCGACCAAGGGATTATGATTCCCCTGCTCTACCGCTGAGCTACGCCGCCATACCAGTCCCTGCGGAGGTGCGGGAGATAGCCTCGCGCGCTACGGCCCGTCAACACCCCGCCCCCTCGCCGCTGGGTTACGCCGCGCAGATGAACCCACCCCCCAGCACTTGCTCGCCACGATAGAACACGCAGGCCTGCCCAGGTGCCGCCAGTGCCGGCACCTCCAGCACCACCTCGGCGCCATCCCCATGCGGCACCACCCGCGCCGGACGCAGCGTATCACGCGCGCGCAGCTTCACCGTGCAGTCCAACACCGTCGGCGCCACCAGCCAGTTGACCTCGCGCAGTCGCACCGTGGTGCTGCCGGTGCTCGGCGCCCCCACCACCACCCGTCGGCGCTGCGCATCCAGCCCCACCACCACGCGCCGCGCCCCGCCGCCTTGCCCGGCCACGCCCAGTCGCTTGGCCTGGCCCACGGTGAAATGGGCAATTCCGGCGTGGCCACCCAGCACCGTGCCGTCGGTGTCCACGATCTCGCCCGGCGCCAGCGCATCCGGCCGCAGCTTGGCCACCACATCGGCATAGCTGCCGCTGGGTACGAAGCAGATATCCTGGCTGTCCGGCTTCTCGGCCACCGGCAGCCCCATCCGCGCCGCCGCCGCCCGCACCGCGACCTTGTCGGCCATGCCGCCCACCGGAAACAGCGAGCGCGCCAGCTGGTCGCGCGTGGTGGCGAACAGGAACCAGCTCTGGTCGCGCGCCGCATCGCTGGCGCGGTGCAGCTCCGCCCCCTGCGCGCCATCGATCCGCCGCACGTAATGCCCGGTCGCCAGCCGCTCGGCGCCGAGGTCGCCGGCCAGGTCCAGCAGATCGCCGAACTTCACGCTCTGGTTGCAGCGAACGCAGGGCACCGGCGTCTCCCCGGCGGCGTAGCTGTCGGCGAAATCACCCATCACCGCATCCCGGAACCGCGCCTGGGCGTCGATCACGTAATGCGCGATGCCCAAATGGTCGGCCACGCGCCGCGCATCATGAATGTCCTGCCCGGCACAACAGGCACCGCGCCGGCCCACCGCCGCGCCGTGATCGTATAGCTGCAGGGTGACGCCGATCACCTCGTGGCCAGCCTCGGCCAGCAGGCCGGCGACCACCGAACTGTCCACTCCGCCGGACATTGCCACCACCACGCGCATTCTGGCTCCTACGAAGGAAGGCCAGGGCTCCGGCCCTGGACCCGCTGGGGCCGAGGGCCCCAGACCCCCCTTCAATGATGGGTTCCAAGGGCGACTGCCCTTGGTGGGGTCCAGGGGCAAAGCCCCTGGCCTTCCTACCCGTTCAGCAGATTCCGGCTGCCCGCCGGCAGGCGCACCTCCAGCCCGTCCAGCGCCTCGCTCATCACGATCTGGCAGCCCAGTCGCGAGGTCTTCTCCAACCCGAAGGCGAGGTCCAGCATATCCTCCTCATCCTCGCTCGGCGTGCCCAGCCGGCCGAACCAGGCGGCATCGACAATCACATGGCAGGTCGAACACGCCAGCGAGCCCTCGCAGGCGCCCTCGATCTCCACCCCATGCTTGTGGGCAATCTCCAGCACCGACAGCCCCACAGGAGCATCCACTTCCCGCCGCGTGCCGTCACGCTCGATAAAGGTCATCTTGGGCATGTCAGGCATCAGGCCTCGGTCGCGGGGGAAGCGGCAAGCGCATGGGCATGCACCAGCATCGACACGGCGGCATCGATGTCGGACGGCGAGGTAAAGCGTCCAATCCCGATGCGCAAGGTGCGCGCCGCCGCCGCATCGTCCAGCCCCAGCGCCCGCAGCACGTAGGACGGCTCCACCGCCGCGGACGAACACGCCGATCCCGTGGACACGCACAGCTCCGGCGACCCATCCATCAGCGCCTGCGCGGTGGCGGCCGGAAAGGTCAGGTTGAGGTTGCCGGGAATGCGCCGCCGCGGGTCCGCATTCAGCACCACGCCGGGAATCTCCGCCCGCAGCCGCGCCATGAAGCGGTCGCGCAGGGCGGCAATGCGATCATGCTCCGCCGCCATTTCCGCCGCCGCGATCCGGCAGGCCTCGCCCAGCCCCACGATCAGCGGCGCCGGCAGGGTGCCCGAACGCAGGCCACGCTCCTGCCCGCCGCCGGAGAACAGCGGCGCCAGCCGCACCCGCGGCCGCCGGCGGACATACAGCGCGCCCACCCCCTTGGGCCCGTACAGCTTGTGGCCACTGACCGACAGCAGGTCGATGCCCATCGCCGCCACGTCCAGCGCAATCTTGCCGGTCGCCTGCGCCGCGTCGGTGTGGAACAGCGCGCCGGATTCTCTCGCCAGCGCGGCCAGGGCGGCGATGTCCTGGATCACCCCGGTCTCGTTGTTCACCGCCATGACGCTCAGCAGCAGGGTCGGCACGTCCAGCGCGGCCCGTACCGCCGCCGGGTCCACCGTGCCGTCGGGGCGGACCGGCAGCACCACGGGCTCGAACCCCTCGGCGGCCAGGTCGGCGACCGATTCCAGCACGCATTTATGCTCGGTGGCGACGGTGACCACCCGCCGCCGCGTGTTACCGCTGGCCAGGGCATGGCGCGCCGCCCCCTTGATGGCGATGTTGTTGCTTTCGGTGGCGCCGGAGGTGAACACCACCTCGCGCGGATCAGCCCCCAGCAGGGCGGCGACCTGCCCGCGGGCCGTCTCCACCGCCGCCTCGGCAAAGCGGCCCATGCTGTGCTCGGCGGAATGCGGGTTGCCGAAATGCTCGGTGAAGAACGGCAGCATCTCCGCCACCACGCGCGGGTCGCATTGCGTGGTGGCCTGGTTGTCCAGGTAGATCGGCCGGTTGGGGCGATGGATCATGCAAACTGCCTCAGGCCGCACGGCGCAACAGGCGCCCGGCCACCTCCACATAGGCAGCGGCGAAGCGCTCTGCATCCTCGGCCGCGGCATCCCACGGCAGCGACACGCGCACGGCCGCACCCGCCAGCGCGCCCAGCCCCATCGCCGCCAGCACATGGCTGGCCGCCACCTTGCCCGACGAACACGCCGCCCCCGCCGAGACCGCGAAGCCCGCCAGGTCCAGCGCGATCACCTGCGTGTCCGCCCGCACCCCCGGCAACGCCAGGCACGCGGTATTGGCCAGGCGCGCCGCTCCCGCCCCCACGGCCTGGGCACCCGCCTGAGTCGCCGCTGCCTCGATCATATCGCGCAATCCGGCCAGGCGCCCTTGATTGTCCAGCGTGCCCACCGCCTCCGCCGCCGCCGCCGCCATCCCGACGATCGCCGGCAGCGCCGGGGTGCCGCCCCGCCGCCCGCGCTCCTGCCCGCCGCCAGCCAACAGCGGCGCCAGCGCGGGGTCGCCAGCCAGCAGCAGCGCGCCTGCCCCCTGCGGCCCGCCCAGCTTGTGGCCGGAGATCGCCACGCTGTCCGCCCCCAGCGCCGCCAGTTCCACCGGCACCCGCCCGGCGGCCTGCACCGCATCGACATGCAGCAGTGCGCCATGCGCCCGGCACAACGCCGCCGCCTCGGCGACCGGATGCAGCACGCCGGTCTCGTTGTTCGCCAGCATCAGGCACAGCAAGGCCGGCCTTTCGGCCAGCATTGCGGCCAGCGCCGCCAGATCAGCCTGGCCGTGCCGATCCACCGGCAGCACACTGGCCCCTCCGGCGGCACCCGCCGCCGCGGCGCGCACCGCGTCGTGCTCCGTGGCGCCCACGACCAGCCGGCGCCCGGCGCCCAGGCCGTGGATCGCCAGGGCATTGGCCTCGGTCCCGCCACTGGTGAACACCACCCCGGCCGGCGCCGCGCCGAAACAGGCCGCAATCCGCTCGCGCGCGCCCTCCAGCAGCCGCCGCGCCGCCCGCCCGGCGGCATGCACCGAGGACGGGTTGCCCGCCGACCCCATTGCCGCCAGCACCGCCGCCCGGGCGGCCGGGCGCAGCGTTTCGCTGGCATTCGCGTCAAGATAAATCATGGCATGCTCCCCGCAGCCGCGCGCCAGACAGACCACGGCGCCGCGCCATCCAATGGGCCACCGAGGCAGCCACCGGCAACATGATTTCCCTCGGGGTGGGAAATCTGCGTGTTTCGAGCCTGGATTCGAATTTGAATCTGGTAAATCTTAGCGAGTTGCATAATTATACGTCAACGAATCTCACCGCCAGCGGGGCTGCAAGGGTGGCATGCCTTTCTGGCGTTGGTATCCACCACGCGTGAAGGCGCACCTTACAACGCTCTCGTGAGGTTGTCATCGCCACGCCCTGAGACGCTCCCGGAGACCCCACGCGAAATGCGCCCGCGCACCAGCAGGGAACTCGCGACGGTTGGGGGCGGCCGATGGGCGGCGGCGATCGAGACGTGACGCTTCGTAAATGGGCTCGCGGGTGCGTTGCCACGGGCCGGCATCAACAGGGAACGGATTTCCGCACATCATGCCTGAAGTCATGTTCGCCGGCCCCGATGGGCGGCTCGAAGGGCGTTATCACCATTCCAAGGACACCGGCGCCCCGCTGGCGCTGATCCTGCACCCGCACCCGCTGCATGGCGGGACGATGAACAACCGCATCGCATACACCATGTACCAGTCCTTCCAGAAGCTGGGCTTCTCGGTGATGCGCTTCAATTTCCGCGGCGTCGGCCGCAGCCAGGGCCGCTACGACGGCGGCATCGGCGAAATCAGCGACGCCGCCGCGGCGCTGGACTGGATGCAGACGGTCAACCCCAACCATGGCGGGCTGTGGATCTCCGGCTACTCCTTCGGCGCCTTCGTCGGCATGCAGCTTCTGATGCGCCGGCCCGAGATCTCGGGCTGGGTCAGCGTGGCGCCGCCGGCCAACCACTACGATTTCGGCTTCCTCGCCCCCTGCCCCTGCGGCGGGCTGATGCTGCACGGCGATTCCGACGAGTTGGTGCCCGAGCCCGCCGTGCGCAAGCTGGTGGACAAGCTGAACACCCAGAAGAACGTCAAGGTCGATTACCGCATCCTGGAAGGCGCCGACCACGTCTTCGCCGCCCACGCCGACGCGATCGGCGACGCCATCGAGGATCATGTCCGCAAGTCGATGTCCCGCCGCACCATGGCGCTCGCCGCCGACTGAGCCGCCCCGCCCCGGCTCGGCACGCGTCGCCGAAACAGCCCCGCACCCCCCGGTGCGGGGCTGTTTCGTGCCGGCCCTTCGGGCTAAACACCCGAATCCCAACCCCGGAACCCGCCCATGCCGACCAGCGATTTCCTGCACGAGGCCACCGAGCGCGGCTTCGTCTTCCAGTGCACCGACACCGAGGCACTCGACGCGGCGCTGAATTCCGGCGTGGTCAGCGGCTATATCGGTTTCGACCCCACGGCAGACTCGCTGCATGTCGGCAGCCTGGTGCAGATCATGCTGCTGCGCCTGTTGCAGCGCACCGGGCACCGGCCGGTCACCCTGATGGGCGGCGGCACCGGCAAGATCGGCGACCCCTCGCTGCGCGAGGAAGCCCGCCAGCTGATGACCAACGAGATCATCGCCAGCAACCTCGCCGGCATCCGCCGCTGCTTCGATCCCTATATCACCTTCGGTGACGGCCCGACCGACGCCATCATGCCCAACAACGCCGACTGGCTGGACAAGCTGGGCTACATCCAGCTGCTGCGCGAGGTCGGCATCCATTTCAGCGTCAACCGCATGCTGTCCTTCGACAGCGTGAAGTCCCGCCTCGACCGCGACCAGGGCCTGACCTTCCTGGAATTCAACTACTCCATCCTGCAAAGCTACGATTTCCGCGAACTGTACCGCCAATACGGCGTCACCCTGCAAATGGGCGGCTCCGACCAGTGGGGCAACATCGTCTCCGGCATCGACTTGGTGCGGCGCACCGACGGCAAGCAGGTCTTCGGCCTGACCACGCCCCTGATCGCCACCGCCTCGGGCGCCAAGATGGGCAAGTCGGCCCAGGGCGCTGTCTGGCTCACCGCCGACCGGCTGCCTGCCTTCGACTACTGGCAGTTCTGGCGCAACACCGAAGACGCCGATGTCGGCCGCTTCCTGCGCCTGTTCACCGACCTGCCCCTGGCCGAAATCGCCCGACTGGAAGCGCTCGGGGGCGCAGAGATCAACGAGGCCAAGAAAATCCTCGCCACCGCCGCCACCACCCTGGCCCACGGCGCCGAAGCCGCCGCCGCCGCCGCCAACGCCGCCCGCAGCCTGTTCGAAACCGGCACCGGTGACGCCGAAATCCCCGCCGCCACCATCCCCGCCGCCGAAGTCGGCGATGCCCTGCCGGCGTTCCGCCTCGTCACGCTTTCGGGCCTTTCCGCCAGCAACGCCGAATCCCGCCGCCTGATCCGCGGCGGCGGGGTGCGCGTCAACGACATCGTGGTCACCGAGGAAGGCCAGTCCTTCCCCGCCAGCCAACTCGTCGACGGCATCAAACTCTCGGTCGGGCGCAAGCAGCATCGCCTGGTGCGGGCGGAGTAAGGCAGGGAAGACTCTTCTTTTTCTGAAGAAAAAAAGCAAAAAGACTTTTATTCATCGGAGTATGCGGCAGCGGCACACAAACAGGGATAGAAAGTTTTTTGGTTCTTTTTTTTCAAAAAAGAACAACTTTCCTTATCCTAGGCGCTGCGCCCGATGCCATTCCAGATGCTCGCGCGCGTGACAAACGGTGAAGGTCTCGCGCCGCCGGTCCCCACCGAAGCGGCGGATCCGACGTTCGGCGATCTTCTCCAACACCACCAGCAGCTCTTCTGCCGCCTCCAGGTCGCCCACCGAACAGGCGTGGTTGAACGCCATCACCACCTTGTCGGCCACGCGAATGCCACCGGGATACGCCGCCGGCGGCACTGCCGCGGACGGCGACGCCTGCACCGCCGGATCGGGTTTCGGCAGGATGTCCCTCATGGCTGCCCCTGTTCGCGCATGACCTGCACTGTGCCGCGGCGGTGCTGAACAACAGGTAAACGCCGAGCGCCAGGAGCCTGTCCGACGATGATCGACGGTCCGATTGCGATGGGCCATTGCACGGATCGTCTCGGGTGATCTCTGCCGCATCACGCTGCTGCCCGGTGCAATATGAGAAGGGTGTCGCTGGTGTGGATGATCGCCCACTTGGCCCTGACCTCCCTGAGACTGCGCAGGGAGATCGGTCTGGCCATGGCGGGTGCGGCCCGGCGACAGGTTCGCCTTGATCCGGCTTTGCACCATGGCATCGCGCAAGGCTTGCCGCCGAGGTTCGCATGCGCCAGATCGACCAGCGGAACCAGTGCCGCGGAGCCGGCCGGGTTGGTGGCGCGGCGCCGGGCGGCGATGATCCGGTGCGCGGCATAGACCGCGATCTGGCCGATGCAGCCGGCGATGAACCCGCCGTCGCTCGGCATCGGGCGGTGCCCCCTGCGTGGCCTTGTGCAGGCTAGAATCGCTTGGCCAGGAAATACCTGCCATGCGGCGCGGGATAATTGGGCAGCGTGCCGATCACCTGGTAGCCATGTCGGCGGTAGAATTCCGGCGCCTGGAAGCCGTAGCTATCCAGCCAGACCCCGACGCAGCCGCGAGCCTGCGCCTCCGCCTCGGCCAGTGCCAGGATGCGGCTGCCGGTGCCGCCCCGGCGCGCGGCGGGCTCCAGGATGAACAGGTCGAGGAACAGCCATCCCCACCGTGCCTGCATCCACAGCCCGCCCTGCGGTGCGCCGGCTTCATCCTCGGCCAGGATTGCCAGCGTGGCGCGGCCGGGGTCGGTCCCCATCAGCGCATTGCCGACTTCGCCGAGCGCGCGGCGCACCACGGCGACGGTCGCGGCGTCGCGGGCCTGCAGCACCGCAAACCCCGCCGTGCCGCCGCCGCGTGGTTCCATGCGCGACAGGAAGCGGCGGGCATGCCCCGGCGGCTGGTCCGCCAACTCCGCGAATGCTCGATATCCCAGCCGGCGATAGAACTGCGCCGCGGCCTCGCTGGCGGTATCCAGCCACACCCCGCGGCAGCCGCGCGCCGCCGCCACCGCCTCGGCGGCGCGCATCAGTTGCGTGCCCATCCCGTGGCCGCGCAGTTCCCTGGGCACGAACAGCATCTCCACGATCAGCCAGTCATAGTAGCTGATGCCGACCAGCCCGCCCTCCACCATGCCGGCGGCATCGCGCAGCGGAATCGACAGGTGGCGCACCGGCTCCGTCCGGCCGGTGGCGTCGTCGTTGTAGCGGTCGATCATCGCGAACAGGCGCGCGCGGACGGCCGGATCGGGGGCGGTGTGCAGGGTCAGCCGCATGCCGCCGGCTTGCCGCATGCGGGGCCGGCGGGCAAGGTGGCGGCGAATGATCCGGAGAGACGCCGCCATGTCCGACACCACCAGCCAGCTTGCCGACCTGCTGCTCGCCGCCCGCCGCGACATGGCCGGCGGGCGCATCGCCACCCTGCCGGAGGCGCTGAAGCCGAAGGACATGGCCGCCGCCCTGGCGGTGCAGCACAAGGTGGCGCAGAGCTTCACCATCGGCGGCTGGAAGGTCGGCGCCCCCGGCGGCGTGAAGGTCTGCGGCGCGCTGCCGGCGGCCACCATCCAGCCCAGCCCGGCCAAGCTGTCCGCCGCCCAGCACCCGCTGCGCATGGTCGAGAGCGAAGTCGCCTTCCGCATGAAATCCGACCTGCCGCCCCGCGCCACCCCCTACACCAAGGACGAGGTGGCCGCCGCGATCGACACCATGCACCCGGCGATCGAGGTGTGCGAAAGCCGCTTCGTGGAGCCGAAGGATTTCGACATGCTGGCCAATGTCGCCGACACCCAGTCCCATGGCGGCTTCGTCTACGGCCCCGCCGCCAAGGACTGGCGCAAGGTCGATCTCGCCGCCCAGGTCTGCCGCCAGTTCGTCAACAGCGCGCTGGACGCCGAACGCACCGGTTACCCGTTCGGCGATATCCTGGACCTGATGCTCTGGCTGGCCAACGAAGGCAGCACCTGGGCCGGTGGGCTGAAGGCCGGCCAGTTCGTCACCTGCGGCTCCTGGAGCGGCGCCAACCGCGTGCCCGCCGGCGCCACCGTGCGCGCCGAGTTCCCGGGGCTGGGCGAGGCGCAGATCGCGTATGTGAGCTGAGGCAGGAAGGCCAGGGGCTTTGCCCCTGGACCCCACCAGAGGCGGGGCCTCTGGACTCCCGGACCTTTTCGCCTTCGGCGAGAGGGGCCTACTCGGTGGTTGCAGGGATCTCGTCGGCCCCACTCGCCGAAGGCGAACAAAGATCTGAGGGTGCAGGGGGCTCGGCCCCCTGCCGGGTCCAGGGCAGAGCCCTGGCCTTTCCTTCCCTGGCCTCAGAACCGCGCCCGCACCCCGGCCAGCACGCGCGGACCGGGCGTTTGGAAGCCGTTGGCAGCTTCGAAGCGGGATCCGCCGAGGTTTCGTCCGTCCAGGAACGCGGTCAGAGTCGGCGTGATGGCGTAGCTGGCCGAGAGGTTGGCGATCAGCCCCGGCTTGGCCCGGCCGGTGCCGATGGGAAAGCCGTTGTCGTCGATCAGGAAGTCCTGGAACGGTCCGGACCAGACGATTTCCGGCGCCAGGGTCAGGCCGGGCAGCGGGGTGAGGCGCAGGCTGGCGCTGCCCTGGTTCTGCGGGCGGCGCAGCAGGCGGGTGCCGGTCTGCTGGTCGCGCGCCTCGGTATAGGTATAGGTCAGGATCGCCTCGGCCCAGGGTGCCGGCCGCAGGGTCAGGCTGGCCTCGATCCCGTGGCTGCGCGCGCGCGCCACGTTGCGGGTGGTCGCGGCGGTGAAGCCGGCGTTGAACACGGTGGAAATCAGGTCGCGGATGCGGTTGTCGAAATAGGTCACCTCGGCGGTGGCCATGTCGCGCCGTCCGGCGCCGGGGATATCCACCGCCCATCCGGCCTCCCAGCCGGCGCTGCGTTCGGGGCGCAGATTGGGATTGCCGGTATAGCCGAAATTATCGATGCCGAAGAGGTCGAACAGCGACGGCGCCTTGAACCCGGTGCCATAGGCCAGCTTCAGCCGCGACCACACCTCCGGCATCGCCAGCACCGCGCCGGTGCGCCAGGTGGTGGCGCTGCCGCCATAGCGCGACTCCTGCTGGCGCAGGTCGGCGGTCACGGTCAACCGGCCCAGCAGCGTGGTCTGGAACCCGGCACTGCCGGCGGTGCTGCTGGCCGAGGCCCGCACCGCGTTGCTGTAAGGTGAGCCGAACGACGACAGCGCCAGCGTGTTGCGCGCCGAATCGGCGATGTGTTCCAGCCCGAAGCGCAGCGACGAGTCCGATGCCGCGCGAAGGTCCGGCAGCCGCACGGTGTTGGACCATTGCAGCACCGTCCGCTCGCCGCGGTAGCGGGTATTGGCGGTGGCCTGGTTGGGGTCGGCGGCCTCCAGCCGCTGGGTGTAATGGCGGAACGAGCTGGCGTGGGACAGCACCAGCGTGCTCTCCAGCATCCCGTCCAGGAACAGCCCGCTGGCGCCGATCCGCCCCTGCACATTCTGGTCGCGGCCGAAATAGCGCCGGCTGTCGAAGGCCGGGAACCCGGTGTCGTCCAGCCCGAACCGCGCGGTGCGCACGCGCAGCCCGGTGAAGATCCGCGTGGTCTCGGTGGGCGCCACGCCGAATTCCACGGCGGCGGCCGCCCCTTCGTAGCCGTCGCGCTCGCCGGTATGCACGCGCATGCGCTGCGGCGTGTTGTCGAAGCCGCGCTCGGCCCGTGCCTCGGCCTGCAGGTTGTAGTCGAAGCGCCCGGTGCTGCCGGAAAAGCCGGCCGCGCCCTGGGCCGCGGCCGGCAACCCGCCGGCGATGCTGACATGGCCGTGCGCCGGGCCGCTGCCGCGCCGGCTGATCAGGTTGACCACGCCGCCGATCGCGCCCGAGCCGTACAGGCCGGACATCGGGCCGCGCACCACTTCGATCCGTTCGATATCGGCCAGGGTATCGACGCCGAAATTGAACAGCCCGCCGGGGTCCGACGGGTCGTTCAG
The DNA here is from genome assembly GCA_020848935.1 of Acetobacteraceae bacterium. GTDB lineage: Bacteria > Pseudomonadota > Alphaproteobacteria > Acetobacterales > Acetobacteraceae > CAMDGX01. Next base: position 9,476 of record JADLHF010000019.1, on the reverse strand, counting down.
CGGAATGCCGTCGCGCAGCACCAGCGTATGGTTGGAATTGGTGCCGCGGGTGAAGGCGCTGGCATTGGCGCCAGGGCCGCCGGACTGGACCAGCCGCAGCCCCGGCACGGCCGAGAGCGCCTCGGCCAGCGTGGTGTAGCCGCGCGCCTCGATGGTGGCGCGGTCGATCACCGTCACCCCGGCGGGGATGCGCGCCACCAGCGTGGGGATGCGGGTGGCGGTGACCACGCTTTCGGGCAGCACTGTCCCCTGGGGCAGCACTGTCCCCTGGGGCAGCACTGGGCCCTGGGCATGAAGCGGGCGGGGGAACGCGGTCGGCACGGCGGCGGCCAACATCGTGGCCAGCAGAAAGCGGCGCATACAAGCCTCCAGGCGGGGCATCGCCGGTGCGATGCCCGGAACAGGGGCGGCTGCCGCCTACGGGTCTCTCTCCCGCTGCCATGGTGCACCTCGCCCATCGCGCGCGCGCAGTCTCGATGCCGGCCGGTCTCCTGGCTCGCGGTTCGCGGAGCGGATGCTCCTGCGCCGGGTCCGCCTTCTCGCCGTCCCGTGGAAACTGCCCCCCGGAATAGCAATGGCACGATGGACCCGGCTCGCCGCCGACAGTTGCGAGGGCAGCCGCGCTGAGGCGGGTTTCCCCGCCGGTCGCGTTCCCGTTTCAGCCCTTGCGGGCCACCAGCATCTGCCGCCACGCTACGCGGCATTGCCCGGCTTGGGAAGCGCCGCCATTCTGCCGCCCCGCATTTCCGCCGATCCCCGCCTCGGAGACCGCCGCATGACCACCGTCCGCCTGAAGGGCCAGCTGCCCGGCTTCGCCCGGCTGATGGGCGTCCAGCTCACCGTCACCGAGCTGGACCGCGTCGCCGCCACGCTGGCGGTGCGCGAGGAGCTGACCAATGGCGGCGGGGCCATCCATGGCGGCGCGCTGATGGCCTTCGCCGACACGCTGGGGGCGGTGGCAACCATGATCAACCTGCCCGACGGTGCGCAGACCACGACGATGGAGAGCAAGACCAACTTCATCGCCCCGGCCGCCACCGGCACCGTGCTGACCGGCGAGGCGACGCCGATCCACAAGGGTCGCACCACGATGATCTGGCAAACCCGCATCACCCGGCCCGACGGGCGGCTGGTGGCGCTGGTCACGCAAACCCAGCTTGTGATGCCGGCCGCCGCCAAGACCGCGTGACGTGCAGGCGATCCTGAGCGTCGCCTTTCCGATCTTCGCCCTGGTCGGCGCCGGTTGGCTGGGCGGGCGGCTGCGGCTGCTGGGGCCGCACGGCACCGTGGCGCTGAACGGCTTCGTCACCTGGTTCGCCCTGCCGGCGATGCTGTTCGGCGCGCTGGCACGGGTGAAGCTGGGCGAGATCGTCAACCTGCCGTTCATCGCGGTGTTCGGTGGCTCGATGCTGGCCACCTACCTGGTGGGCATGCTGGCCGCCCGCCTGGTGGCGCGGCCGAATGGCGGGCGGGCGGGGTTGGCGCATATGAGCCTGCACGGCCTGGCGGCCTCGTTCGGCAATGTCGGCTACATGGGCATCCCGCTGTGCATCGCCGCATTCGGGCCGGCGGGCGCGCTGCCGGCCACGCTGGCCGTGGTGCTGGGGGCTGCCGGACTGATGACCCTGGCGCTGGTGGTGGTGGAGTTCGGCGGCGCCAACCGCTCCCCCTCGCGCCGGGTTGCCCTGCGCCGCGTTGCCATCGCGGTGGGGCGCAGCCCGATCGTCCAGGCGGTGGCCCTGGGCATGCTGGTCTCGGCCTTCGCGCTGCCGGTGCCGGCCCCGCTGACGCATTTCATCGACCTGCTGGCCGCCGCCGCCGGGCCTTGCGCGCTGTTCGCCATCGGCCATTTCCTCAGCGAACAAGGGGTCGGCGGCGATCGGAGGGAGGTTCTGCTGGCCACGTTGGGCAAGGTCGTGCTCCAGCCCGCCCTGGCGCTCGCCCTGCTCGCCGTGGTGCCGCCGATGCCGCCGATGTGGTGGAAATCCGCCCTGCTGCTCGCCGCGTTGCCCAGCGCGGCGAACTGCTTCGTGCTGGCCCGCGAGTATGACCGCTTCGTCGCCGGCGCCTCGGCCACCATCCTGCTGTCCACCGTGGCGTCGGTGGCCACCATCTCGGTGCTGGTGGTGGTGCTGCGGATCGGTTGACCCTGCCCTGCCTTGCGGCATCGCGCCGCGATCTCTATGGCGTATGTGCAGTGCAGCATGAACAACAAGGTGGGGTCGATGGCACTGAGCGAACCGGTGAAGCGCGAGGCGATGCACACGCGGCGCATCGAAATACAGGGTTTTCTGCGCGAAGACGGGCTGCTGGATGTCGATGCCCGCCTGGTCGATACCAAGCCATACAGCTTCGCCAACGACGACAGCGGCGAAATCCCCGCCGGCCGGCCGCTGCACGAGATGCTGGTGCGCATGACGGTGGATGAAAAGCTGGTGATCACCGCCTGCGAGGCGGTCACCCTGCACAGCCCCTACGCCGAATGCGGCGGCGGGGCCGACAACATGGGGGTGCTGGTCGGCCTGGCGCTGAAGGCCGGCTTCATCAAGGCCGCCAACGAACGGCTGCGCGGCGCGCTGGGCTGCACCCATATCCGCGAGATGCTGCAACAGATCGCCACCGTGGCCCATCAGACGATGTGGCCGGTGCGCGAACGCGCCCGCGCCCGCCGGCTGGCCGAGGAACAGCGCCAGGACCCGCGCCGCATTGTCCGGGCGGAGCCGGGCGAGGATGACGGCTCGATCCGCCTCCTGAACACCTGTTTCGCCTATGCCAGCACCGGTGCCGTGGTGCGCAAGCGCTGGCCGCATCTCGCCACTCCGCCGGCCCCGGCAGTGCTCGCGCCGCAGCCCGTCGCGGCCGACGAGGTCAGCTGAGGCGGACCGCCTCGGCCCGGCGCTGCGTCGCCCGCCAGGGCGAGTCCGGCGCGCCGGCCAGTTGCCCGGTTCGGCCATGCCCGGCGGCGCGGTGGCCGTCTTCGCTGGCGGCAGTGCGGAAATAGGTCAGCACGAACACCCGCACCGCGCTGGTGCGCCCGCCGGGATGGACACGGTGCTCGATCGACTTGATCAGGTCGGCCAGCGTCATGCCTTCGCGATGGCAGATCTCTTCCAACGCCGACCACAGTTCCGGCTCCAGCCGCATGCTGGTGCGCCCTCCGGTCGCGGTGACGTTGCGGTTGATCAGGCGACTGACGCTCATGGTGCCCTCCGATCCCTGGTGCCCGGCAAGCCGCGCGGCGCACATGTGAATGGTTGCAGCCTCGTCTGTAGACATGGCCGCGGCAACTCGCCGTGAATACTGGTTGGCGTTGGCGCAAATCCACCGCAAACCCGGCTCGCCACGCGTTTGTGAACAGGTCCCGTCTCATGCCAGCCCGCGTCGACCCATGACGTATGGGTCACCGCGGGCTGGCATGAGCCCCAGCCTTGCGCGCGGTCACCGGCCAGCCCCGCGCGCGATACCAACCCGCGAAACGGCCAGAAGAGTCGGCCATTTCGCGGGTCGGTATCAATTCGCCGCTCGGAACCCCGCGGCGACTTCAGGCATCGGCCCGCAGAGATCTGCCGTGCAATTTGCAGCGCGCCGCCGTCACTGCCCCACGGCGACGCGGGCATGTTCGCCCGGCGTGCGCAGTGTCAGCGATAATGCATGCAGCCCGTCCTGGAACTCACCATCCAGCAGGGCGTGCACCGCACGCGAACGGGCGATGCGGGTCTGGCCGTGGAAGCCCTCGGCCACCACCAGCACGGAGTAGTGGGTCTCGCCCTCCGGCCGCGCGCCGGCATGGCCGATGTGCTGTTGGCTGTCATCGGTCACCCGCACCAGCGTTGGCGACAGGTGCTGGTGCAACAGGGCTTCGATGCGGTCGGCGCGTGATGTCATGCCGGGATAGATGGGGCGGACGCCGCGCCGACGCAATCCATGGCGGCAAATGCCATCGCATTTGCCGTGGGCCATGGCGGCAAATGCCATCGCATTTGCCGTGGGCCATGGCGACAAATGCGATGGCATTTGCCGCGGGCCATGCGAATCCCCCTTCCCAAAGCCGTCGTTCTTGCCCACAAAACGGGACATGTCCCGCCGTTCGCCACGATCACGGGCCTATGCGCCCGATCCCGGCGCACCGGGCCGCCCCTGCGACTTGCCAGGCTGCACCACGCCCGGCGAGTACCGTGCGCCGCGCTCGCGCCAGGCGCTGAACGAATACTGGTGGTTCTGCCTGGAACACGTCCGCGCCTACAACGCGTCGTGGGATTTCTACAAGGGGATGTCCCCGGCGCAGATCGAGGCGCAGCTGCGCGCCGATACCTCGTGGCAGCGGCCCACCTGGCCGCTGGGCCGGCTGGGCACGGCCACGGTGGCCGAGGACGCGCTGCGCGACCCGCTTTCCATCCTGTCCGCCCTGCACGATCGCCCGCGGCGCAGCCCGGCGGCCCAGGCGCCGGCCGAGCTGCGCGAGCCGCTGGCCACGCTCGGGCTGGGTTGGCCGGTCACCATGGCGGCGCTGAAGGCCCGCTACCACGAGCTGGCCAAGCGCCACCATCCCGATGCCAATAACGGCGACCTGGCGGCCGAGGAGCGGCTCAAATCGATCAACCTCGCCTATGCTGCGCTGCGCGGGAGGCTCGCCGCCGAACCGCGCATGGCAGCGGCCGGCTGAACCCTGCTAGGCTGGGGGAATGTGCGAAGTGGTCGGCGGAGGAGGTTTGCTGCTGTCAGATTGGGCCCGCGACCACCTCCGGCTACACAATACCGAAACCCGGGAGTATTCTGTCCCGGAAACCACAGGATAGCTGGCCTATGAACCAGGTTGCCGCCCTCTCCGACCGTCCCGCGCCGACATCGGCGATCGACATGCCGGACACCACCGTCAACGCCCGCGAGGTGTTCGGCATCGATTCCGACATGAAGGTGCCGGCGTTCTCGCTGCGCACCGAACACGTGCCGGATATCGATCCGACCTACCGCTTCGACAAGGAGACCACCTTGGCGATCGTGGCCGGCTTCGCCTTCAACCGCCGGGTGATGATCCAGGGCTACCACGGCACCGGCAAATCGACCCATATCGAACAGGTTGCCGCCCGCCTCAACTGGCCGTGCATCCGCGTGAACCTGGACAGTCACATCAGCCGCATCGACCTGATCGGCAAGGATGCGATCGTCCTGAAGGACGGCAAGCAGGTCACCGAGTTCCGCGAGGGCATCCTGCCCTGGGCGCTGCAGCACGCCTGCGCCCTGGTGTTCGACGAGTACGACGCCGGCCGGCCGGACGTGATGTTCGTCATCCAGCGCGTGCTGGAAGTCGAGGGCAAGCTGACCCTGCTCGACCAGAACAAGGTGATCCGCCCGCATCGCAGCTTCCGCCTGTTCTCCACCGCCAACACGGTGGGGCTGGGCGACACCACGGGGCTGTACCACGGCACCCAGCAGATCAACCAGGGCCAGATGGACCGCTGGAACATCGTCGTCACGCTGAACTACCTGGCGCATGGCCAGGAAGTGGAGATCGTGATGGCGAAAATGGGCATCGACCCGTCCGACACCAAGATGAGGAAGCAGATCGAGAGCATGGTGGCGCTCGCCGACCTGACCCGCGCCGGCTTCATCAACGGCGACATCTCCACCGTGATGTCGCCCCGCACGGTGATCACCTGGGCCGAGAACACGCGCATCTTCAACGACGTGGGCTTCGCCTTCCGCATGTCCTTCCTGAACAAGTGCGACGAGGCCGAGCGGCAAACGGTGGCCGAGTACTACCAGCGCTGCTTCAACGCCGAGGTCGCGACCGGCGCGTTCATGAAGCGGTAGGCGAAGAAGGCAAGGCGGTCACAGAGAACACCGAGGTCCACAGAGAGCGCAGAGAAGGTGGAGTCCGACCCGGCAGCCGATGGCGGCACGGCCTTGACCCGCAAGGTTATTGGCCTCGCCATCGCGGTGCATCGGAAGCTTGGGCCCGCGATGCTGGAATCTGTTCATGAGGAGTGCCTGTGCGACGAGCATGCACAGCCCGGCCTTTCTTTCGAGCGGCAACATCCCATATCGGTAAGCTACCCTGGGCTGCCGGTTGGGATCGGCTTCCGAATTGATATGCTGGTCGCGAGGGAACTGGTGGTCGAGGTCAAGGCGGTGGAAAGGTCATGCCGGTCCATGATGCGCAGGTGCTGACCTATTTGCGGATCGGCGGCTACAGGGTGGGATTGCTGATGAACTTCAACGTGGTTCGCATGATCGATGGCATCCGGCGACTGGTGAAGTGATCCCAGCTCCTCTGTGTTCTCCGTGGATCTCCGTGTTCTCTGTGTCCCCTTCTCCTGTACCTATGCGGCCAGTACCGTACGGTGACTTGGCGATCTTGATGAGTGAGGCGATGCGATGAGCGGCAGCGGTTCCGGATCCAAGGACAACACCAGGACGGAAGAGTTCAAGCGTGCCACCGCCGGCGTGCTGCGCGCGATCGCGCAGAACAACGAGGTGCAGGTGGCCTTCCAGCCCGGGCCCTCGGGCCTGGCCGGCAAGCGCGCCCGCCTGCCGCTGCCGACACGCGCGCTGCCGGCCGCCGAGATGGCCAAGCTGCGGGGCGCGGCCGACAGCCTTGCCCTGCGCCTGCGCCATCACGACGATGCCGTGCACAATGCCCGCATGCCGGCCCGGCGCGAGGCCAAGGACGCCTACGACGCGATCGAGCAGGCACGCGTGGAGGTGGTCGGCTCCACCTTCATGTCCGGCGTTGCCAGCAATCTGCGCGCCCGCCTGGCCGAGGAATGCGAGGCCGAGGGCTTCGACCGGATGACCCGCAAGGACCAGTTGCCGATCCACCAGGCGCTGGCACTTCTGGCCCGCGAGCGGATGTCGGGCGAGCCCAGCCCGCCGGCGGCGCAGAAGGTGCTGGACCTGTGGCGGGACACGCTGGGCGATGGCGCCGATGCGGCACTCGACGAGATGGCCCGCACCAAGGGCGACCAGGCCCAGTTCACCCGCGCGGCACGCAAGCTGCTGGCGGCGATGGACCTGGCCGAGGCCGAGGTGGACGCCGAGGAGAATGACGAGAACGACGGCGAGGACGGCGGCGAGCAGTCCGGCCAGCAGGACAATTCGCAGGACAGCGAGGGCCAGTCCGACAGCGAGAGCGAGTCCATGCTCGGCGCCCAGCCCGAGGAGATGGAGGGCGAGGCCGCCGACGATGACGGCGCCGACGACGCCGAGGAGGAGGCCACCGCCGCCGAGGGCGACGACAAGCCCGGCGGCCCGCAGCCGCGCCGCGACAAGCCGCTGGCCGAGAACGAGAACGTCTACAAGCCCTATGTCCGCGCCTTCGACGAGGAGGTGGACGCCGAGGACCTGTGCGACACCGAGGAGCTTGGCCGGCTGCGCCAACAACTCGACCAGCAGCTCCAGCATCTCCAGGGCGTGGTCTCCAAGCTGGCCAACCGGCTGCAGCGCAAGCTGATGGCGCAGCAGACGCGCAGCTGGGATTTCGACCTGGACGAGGGCATCCTCGATGCCGGCCGGCTGGCCCGCGTGGTGACCAACCCGCTGCTGGCACTGTCGTTCAAGCGCGAACGCGACACCGAGTTCCGCGACACCATCGTCACCCTGCTGATCGACAATTCCGGCTCGATGCGCGGCCGCCCGATCACCGTGGCGGCGATGTGCGGCGACATCCTCAGCCGCACGCTGGAGCGCTGCGGGGTGAAGACCGAGGTGCTCGGCTTCACCACACGGGCCTGGAAGGGCGGGCAGGCGCGCGAGCGCTGGGTGGCCGACGGCAAGCCGCGCAACCCCGGCCGGCTGAACGACCTGCGGCACATCATCTACAAGGCGGCCGACGCGCCATGGCGCCGCGCCCGCAAGAACCTCGGCCTGATGCTGCGCGAGGGGCTGCTGAAGGAGAACATCGACGGCGAGGCGCTGATGTGGGCGTACAAGCGCCTGCTGGGCCGCAGCGAGCATCGCCGCATCCTGATGGTGATCAGCGACGGCGCGCCGGTGGACGACAGCACGCTGTCGGTCAATCCCGGCAACTACCTGGAGAAGCACTTGCGCGAGGTGATCCGCGACATCGAGAATCGCGATGTCGTGGAGCTGATCGCCATCGGCATCGGCCATGACGTGACCCGCTACTACCGCCGCGCCGTGACCATCGTGGATGCCGAGGAGCTGGGCGGCACGATGATGAAGAAGCTGACCGAGCTGTTCGACGAGGATGCCGCCGCCGCCTGGGCGCGGGCCAGCGCCGAGAGATCCGCTCTGGTCGCCTGAGCCCCCGCGCTGCTGCCGCATCGAGACTGCGGCGGACCGGGTGCCGGATATCGGGCCGGGTCCGCCGAAGCTGCCACGTGATCACTGACTCAATCGGAGGATTAAATGTCGCTTCAGATCGGCCAGCCGGCGCCCGACTTCAAAGCCCAGACCACCGACGGGCCCATCAGCTTCCATGACTGGATCGGCGATTCCTGGTGCGTGCTGTTCTCCCACCCGAAGGACTTCACGCCGGTCTGCACCACCGAGCTGGGCTACATGGCCCGCATCAAGCCGGAATTCGACAAGCGGAACGTGAAGATCATCGGGCTGTCGATCGACCCGGTGGACAATCATGCCAAGTGGGCCGCCGATATTGCGGAGACGCAGGGCGCGGCGGTGAATTTCCCGATGATCGGGGATACCGACCTGAACGTGGCCAAGCTGTACAATATGCTGCCATACACCGCGCCGGGTTCGTCAGAGGGCCGCACGGCGGCGGATAACGCAACCGTGCGCACCGTGTTCGTGATCGCGCCGGACAAGACGATCCGGCTGATGCTGTCCTACCCGATGACCACCGGGCGCAATTTCGACGAGATCCTGCGGGTGATCGACTCGATGCAGTTGACCACCAGGCATCGGCTGGCGACGCCGGTGAACTGGAAGAACGGCGATGACGTGATCGTGGCGCCGGCAGTGAGCGACGAGGAAGCGCAGGCGACATACCCCGCCGGCTACCGCAAGCTGAAGCCGTATCTGCGGATGGTCAACCAGCCGAAATAGCCACGGCAGGCGCCGCCGAGCGATGACCTCGGCAGCGTCCGCCTTTGGCAACAAATGGCGCACGCCGAAGCGCACCCCATAGCAGCCGACCACAGGTCCGTGTCTTGGGATGCCGGGGGTTTCACACCAGCCCGCATAAAGGTTGACCCATGAAGTATGGGTCAACGCGGGCTGGCAGAGTCTTTGCTTTGCGCGCGGCCACCGGCCAGCCCCGCGCGCGATACCAACCCGCGAAACGGCCGAAGGAGTCGGCCATTTCGCGGGTTGGTATCCGGTATTTGTTCTTTCAAGAATCATGAACCGAAGTTATCGAAAATCTTTTTGTAACTGCCCAGGTAGCGCTTTTCGGCTTCAGGCCAGCCGGATTTGGGTTATCAACTGGTCTGGCGTTTGTGTCAGAGCCTTGAGGATGTCCCAACCCTGCTTTTTCGCGGTCGACAGCAAGGTTC
>JADLHF010000018.1 GCA_020848935.1 Acetobacteraceae bacterium | reverse complement strand
GGTGGCGGGTGGACCTGACCATTGCGGTGACGCTGGGGCGGATGGAGAAGGCCGGGTTGGTCCTGGTCGACCGTCTGGACGTGCTGCATGCGCCGGCGCGGAAGGGTGTCCTGCTGATGCTGCGAGGGCTCGGCGTCCCGGCGCTGATCGGCATGACAGCGAAGGTCGTCGATGACGCGCCCGATCTGGGGAAGGCCCGGATGGGCGCGCGGTATTGGCTCAAGGATGGGGTTCTGGAGGGAGGAGCATGAGCGCGCATACGCCGGGGCCTTGGGTTGCCGTCCGCAATTCTTCCTATTGGCAAATCAACACGGAGGACTTTTTGGCTTTCGGCCAGATCGGCGACGCCTGTTCGTCTGGCGTCTGGGATTACGAGGGTTGCCCGCGCACGCAGGAACAAGCCGAAGCTATCGCCGAAGCCAACGCCCGCCTGATCTCCGCCGCCCCGGACTTGCTCGCGGCGCTGGAAGGCGTCGTGTCAGCATATGGCGATACGACGTGGGGAACGGTTTACGCGATGGAACGCGCCCTGCCCGCAGCCCGCGCCGCCATCGCCAAAGCCAAAGGGGGCAGTTCCTGATGCCTGGCATCGCAGGCTGCACTTGGAGCAAACTCGACGCTCAGACGGTCGCCAGGGCGCGGGAATTGTGGGATGCCGGGCTCAGCACCTCAGAAATTGGCGCGCAGATGGGCCGGACAAAGAACAGCATTATCGGCATGGCTCGGCGCAACGGTTTCACCCCGCGGCCCAATCCGATCAAACCAGCCGACGCAAGGGCCGTCGAACGGGCGGTGCAGCCGACGCGCCCCATCATCCTCCCCGCCCCGCCGAAACCGCGGATATCCACGGTCCCGGCGCTGCTGCCGATCGACCCGCCCGTGCCGCGGACCATCTTCAAACCCCGCGCCGCGACGGCCTGCTGCTGGCCGTTCGGCGATCCCAAGGCGCCGGATTTCCGTTTCTGCGATGCCAAGTCGCTGCCTGGCAAACCGTACTGCGGCGAGCATTGCCGGAAGGCCTATCGCAATCCGAACGAGCCGTCCGTGATGCCGGCCGGTGCGCCGGTCGTTATCTCCCGTGCGGTGTGGACCCGGCTGCGGCTGGCGGAGGTGGAGTGATGCCCGACCTGTTCCCTCGCAGTCCCGATCTGGACCAGCAAATCGAGTGCGTTTCACGTGAAATCGGCATGAGGCAGCGCGTCTACCCCGGATGGGTCAAGGCAGGTCGGATGTCGCAGACCAAAGCTGACCACGAGATCGCCGCCATGCAGGCGGTTCTGACCACGCTGCAATCCATCAAACCCCAGGAGACAACACCATGACCATCATCCGCCAGGGCGACGTGCTGGTTCGCCGCATCAAGAAGCTGCCGGCGAACCTCCAGCCGGCCGAGCCCGAGAACGGCCGCTACGTGCTGGCCCACGGCGAGGCGACCGGCCATCATCATAGCTTCGCCATGTCCGATCGGGTGGCGATGTTCCGCGAGGACGGCAGCGGCGGCGGCCTGTTCCTGACCGTGACCGCCGCCGCGGTGGCGTTGGAGCACCAGGAGCACACAACCCTGATCGTGGAGCCGGGCCACTACCAGGTCGTGCGGCAACGAGAATACGCGCCCGAGGCGCCGCGCCGGGTGGAGGACTAGACCATGGCAAGGGGCAACCTATACGAGTTGACACCCGATCACCGGGCACAACTCAAGCCGTGGGCGGATAAATGGATCGCCAACGCCATGAGCACGCAGGCGATGACGGAGCAGGACCGCGACATCTGCCGTGATGCGGTGGTGCGCCTCTACCGCGCAGCCGGGAAGCCTCCGCCCGAGCATATCGTTTTCGTTCCGTCCCCATTTGTGCTGTCGTTCGCAGCGGGCTTCGCCTCGGCGATTTGGCATCGCTGGGCCGCCACCGGGGCCGCCACCTGGGACGCCACCGGGGCCGCCACCAGGGACGCCACCGGGGCCGCCACCAGGGACGCCACCTGGGCCGCCACCGGGGACGCCACCTGGGCCGCCACCAGGGACGCCACCGGGGACGCCACCTGGGACGCCACCAGGGACGCCACCAGGGCCGCCACCAGGGACGCCACCGGGGCCGCCACCTGGGACGCCACCAGGGACGCCACCAGGGCCGCCACCTGGGACGCCACCGGGGACGCCACCGGAGACGCCACCAGGGACGCCTTGAATAATTGGTACTTCATCCCCGCCGATATGCGCGCCCTCGCCCGCAACATCGGCGTCGGCGACTTCGGACTTCAATGCGCGGCACAGGCCTGGAAGATGTGGCATGGCGGTAATCAGTGGTCGGGATACGACAGCTATCTATCGTTCTTCCGGCACGTCGCTGAACTGCCTATCGACTACACGGCCTGGGATGCTTGGGAAACCTTGAGCCTGCACAGCGGGCCGCGGATCGTGCATGACAAATTCTGCATGATCTCTGATCGGCCGGCGCTGCTGACCGTGGACGACCAGAACCGCCCGCATGCCGATAGTGCGCCGTTCTGCCGCTGGCGCGATGGTAGCGCGCTCTATTCCGTTCACGGAACCCGCATTCCCGCCTGGGTGATTGAGCAACCCGATCGCTTGACTGTCGCGGCGATCGACGCCGAGGAAAACGTCGAGGTGCGTCGCATCATGCTCGACCGCTACGGCTGGGCGAAGTTCATGCAGGACAGCGGCGCCAAGCGGATCGACCACGACGAGCGCTGGGGCACGCTCTACCGGCGCGAGATCGCGGACGATGAGCCGTTGGTGATGGTGGAGGTCATCAACCGCTCGCCGGAGCCTGATGGC
>JADLHF010000017.1 GCA_020848935.1 Acetobacteraceae bacterium | reverse complement strand
TGCCGGCGCCTGTGCTGGCGGTGCAGCCGACGGTGGAACTGGCCAAGCGGTTCAGCCGACAGAGGATCGATCCCCTGCTGGAGGAGACGCCCGCCCTGCGCGAGCGGGTGGCGCCGGCGCGCGCCAGGGATAGCGGCAACACCATGCTGTCCAAGGAGTTTCCCGGCGGCATCCTGGTGCTGACCGGCGCCAATTCGGCGGTCGGGCTGCGCTCGATGACGGCACGGTTTCTGTTCCTCGACGAGGTCGATGCCTATCCCGGCGACGTCGAGGGCGAGGGCGATCCGATCGCCCTGGCGGAGGCGCGGGCACGGACCTTCGGCTGGCGTCGCAAGGCGTTTATGGTTTCGACGCCGACCATCGCCGGCCGCAGCCGGATCGAACGGGAATACCTGGCGAGCGACCAGCGGCGGTTCTTCGTGCCGTGCCCGCACTGCCAGGCGATGCAATGGCTCCGGTTCGAGCGTCTGATCTGGGAGAAGGGCAACCCAACCTCGGTGACCTATCACTGCGAGGCCTGCGACGCGGCGATCGGGGAGCACCACAAGACGGCGATGCTGGCCGGCGGAGAATGGCGGGCGACGGCCACATCGCAGGACCCACACACGGTCGGCTTCCACATCTCCGCTCTGTATTCGCCGGTCGGCTGGCTGTCGTGGGAGCAGATCGCGCGCGATTGGGAGGCTGCGCAGGGCAAGCCAGAGGACCTCAAGACTTTCCGCAACACCGTGCTCGGAGAAGTCTGGCAGGAGCACGGCGAGGCGCCGGACTGGGAGCGCCTGGTCGAACGGCGCGAAGATTTCGCCATCGGCACCGTGCCACCTGGTGCGCTGGTGCTGACCGCGGGCGTCGACGTGCAGGACGACCGGATTGAGGTCGATGTCTGGGGCTGGGCCGAGGGATACACCTCCTGGCTCGTCGACCATGTCGTCATCCCCGGCAGTCCGCGCGAGCGGGCGCCGTGGGAGGAATTGGCGAAGCTGCTGGCCAGGGACTGGCCGCGCGCCACCGGCACTGCCGGCGCGACGCGCATCGCCAAGGTATGCGTCGACACCGGTGGACGCGACACGGCGTCGGTCTACGGCCATCTCCGGCATCTGCGGGATCCGCGCATTGCACCGACCAAGGGCGTCGATGGCTGGAACCGAGCACAGCCGGTGCAGGGTCCGACGCTGGTCGATGCCCTGGTGAACGGCCAGAAGCTGCGGCGGGGACTGAAGCTCTGGACGGTGTCTGTCTCCACATGGAAGGCAGACCTGTATCGGCGGCTGTGGCTTGGCCGCGGCGAGGTGGCGGAGTTCCCGGTCGGCTGGGTGCATCTGCCGCGGGCGATCGAAGTGGAGTGGGTGAAGCAGCTGGTCGCCGAGCAGTTGCGGACGACCAAGGATCGCCGCGGCTTCGCCCGGCAGGAATGGTCGAAGCTCAGGGAGCGGAACGAGGCACTGGACTGCGCCGTGCTGGCGCGCGCCGCACTGTGGCTCCTGGGCGCCGATCGCTACGGCGAGCGGTTCTGGCAGCGGCTGCGTGAGGAGCTTGCAGACGCGCCTATTGCCACCGCGGCCACACCCGCCAGCAGCGAGACGTCAGCAAACCTGGACCGGGCACACCCCGCACCTGCTCCGCTTGAACCCAACAACCATACGGCGATGCGGCCGCGAGCATGGCTCGGTGCTCGCTCCGGTTGGCTGCGCTGAGGAGCACCAACATGAACCCCGACGTGTTGGCCTGGGCAGTCGCTCAACCCATTGGCAACCGCTGGCGCGGCCTGGCTGATGCCTACGCCGCCGGCACCACGCGGGTGACCTTCGAGGGCCGCACCGTCGAATATCGCTCCCTGGCCGAGATCGGCCAGGCGATGGCCGCCGGCTACGCCGCCGAGAACCCGACGCAGCGGCGCCCTTGCGTCGCTTTGGCCCGCTTCACCCGCGACGCTGGCTGACTGGAGGCCATCCCATGTCCGAGGACGATGTCGCGCAGAAGCTCGCTGTGCATGAGGCTATCTGCGCCGAACGCTGGAAGCAGGCTGAGGCCCGCCTCAAACGGATCGAGCTCGTGCTGCTGGCCATCGTCGTCCTGCTGCTGTTCGGCGAAGGCACCGTCGTCGAGGTCGTGAAACGTCTGGTGGTGAAGTAGGTGCCGATGATCGCCACCCGCCTCCGCGATGCCTGGCGCGCGCTGCGCGGCTATGCCGCAGCCCAGGACGCTCGCGCCTCCACCTGGGCAGCATCAGGTGGAAGCGCCAATAGCGAGGTGGCCAGCGCATCAGGCACTATCACGCGCCGGGCCCGTGATGCCATCCGCAACGATCCCTATGCCGCCCGCATTGTCGACCTCTGGACTGGGAACGCCGTCGGCGCCGGCATCACCACCCGCTGGCCCGACAAGAAGCACGCCGATGCCTGGCGGCGCTGGGCCGAGAGCACGGCCTGTGATGCCGAGGGACGGCTCGATCTCTATGGGCTGCAGGCGCTGGTCATGCGCTCGGTGGTCGAAAGCGGCGAGTGCCTGGTGCGGCTGCTAATTTCCGAGCCGACGCCAACCAACCCGATCGGCCTGCGGTTGCAGGTGCTGGAGAGCGACCATCTCGACGCCAGCCGCACCGGCACGATCGGCGGCGCCATCACCGTGCAGGGCATCACGCTCGACGCCAACGGAGCCCCCGCAGCCTACTGGCTGTTTCCGCAGCATCCGGGTGCCGCCTGGTATCTGCCTGGCATGACCCAGAGCAGCGTGCCGATCCCGGCCAGCGAGGTGCTGCACGTCTATCGCAAGCGGCGGCCTGGTCAGCTGCGCGACGTCTCCTGGTTGGCGCCGATCCTGCTCCGCCTGCGCGATCTCGGAGACTACGAGGCGGCCCTGCTGATGAAGGCCAAGATCGAGGCCTGCCTGGCCGCCGTCGTCACCGAGGAGGACGACGAGGTGTTGACCGGGCCCGCGGCAGGTCTGCTGCGGGATGCCCAGGGCCGGCCCGTGGAGGCCTTCGAGCCGGGCATGATCCTGTATCGGCGCGGGGCCGGGTCGGTTGAGGTTGTGAACCCCTCGGGTGGCGGCAGCCACACCGCATTCGCGCGGCGAGCGCTGGAGGCAGCGTCTGTCGGTGCCGGCCTGACCTACGACCAGGTTTCGGGCGACCTGACCCAGGCGAACTACTCCAGCCTGCGGGCGGGCAAGATCGAGTTCCGCCGGCTGTGCGAGCAGGTGCAGTACGGCATGCTGATTCCGATGCTGGTGCGCCCCATCGCCGATCGTTTTCACCAGCAGGGGGCACTGCTGGGCCTGTGGGACGCCGGCATACCCACCGACGTTGCGCATGTCCCGCCGGCGCATGAGATGATCGACCCGCTGAAGGACACCACCGCCCTGATCGCCCAGGTGCGCGCTGGCTTCGTGCCGCAACCGGAGGCGGTCGGCTCGTTCGGCTACAACTTCCGCCAGGCAGTGGAGATGATCCGCGCAGCCAACGCGCTGCTCGATGACGCCGGTATCTCGCTCGACAGCGATCCTCGTCGCGTCGCCAAGTCGGGATCGGCGCAGGACGCGGCCCAGATGGCGGCGATTGAGATTGCCGCCACGGGTGCCGCGATGCCGCCGCGCGCCAAACCCGCCGCGACACCCCAGCAAGGCTGACTCCATGACCGAACCCATTGATCCGGGCGGGAGCGATCCCGCGTCGGCGACGACGCATGCCGAGCGACTTCCCATCGATGGGCAGTCGATCACTGCAGCCCGGGCCGTCGCAGCGCCGGCCACCGTGAACCGCGCCGCGCGCACGGTGGAAGTCGTGTGGTCCACCGGCGCCCGCGCCCGCAACTTCGTGCCGCCCCTCGGCCTGATCACCGAGGAACTCGACATGTCGCCCAACGCGGTGCGCATGCAGGGCCTGCGCGATGGAGGCGCCCCGGTTCTAAACACCCATCGCAGTGGCGATGCCCGTGACGTCGTGGGGCGAGTGATCGCCGCGCGCATCGAAGCCGGACGTGGCATCGCCACCCTGCAATTCTCGTCCGCGGCCGATGTCGAACCGCTCTGGCAGCGCATCGCCGACGGCACCCTGCGCAGCGTCAGCGTCGGATACCGCGTGCACCGCTACGAGCCGATCCCGGATCCCGTCGCCGGCACCGTCCACCGGGC
>JADLHF010000016.1 GCA_020848935.1 Acetobacteraceae bacterium | reverse complement strand
TGGAGACCTCGAAGGTCCGCCTCGGTGCGATGAGCCCGGCGCTGGAGACCTCCAAGGTCCGCCTCGGTGCGATGAGCCCGGCGCTGGAGACCTCCAAGGTCCGCCTCGGCGCGATGGCGCCGGCTCTCTGATCGATCCATACTGCGGGGATGTCTCCCGCCCGAGGACGCAACGGAACCGGGCCCTGCCCGGTTTCTTTGCGTTCGGCCCAGCACAGGACAGCGGAATTGAGCGAAATCCCCGACGCCCAGAACAAGACCGCGGAAAAACCGGTGCCACGCATCCTGTTCCACCGCATCATCCCCTCGGCACGGCTGCCGCAGCGCGCCGACAAATCGGCGATGGGCAGCCTGCCGACCCGTGCCTTTCGGTTCTGCGAGCCGGTGGTGACCGCCTCAGGCTTCGGATATTACGTGTTCCCGCCGATCGCCTTTGGCCTGTGGTGGGATGGCAGCGCCATAAAGTGGCGGCCGGCCGGCTATGAGGAATGGCTGCACCTGACCACCGCAAACGTCCCGGGCTTTCCCGCCTATTTCGACGAGCATGTGCCCGAGGAGGTCCGAGGCTGGTGGCCGCCTTTCCTCGGCGCCTTGACCGAGCCGGGCCAGGTGCAGATGTGGACCGGGCTGATGGTGCGCACCGCGCCGGGCTGGAGCACGCTGGTGCGCCCCTGTGCCAATGTGCCGCGCAAGGCCGGGCTGGAGATGAACGAGGGCATCATCGAGACCGACCGCTGGTTCGGCCCGCTGCTCACCAATTTCCGCCTGACCCGCACCGACATCCCGGTGGAGTTCACCGCCGATTTCCCGCTGTTGCAGGTCCAGGCCCTGCCGCGTATCGCGCTGGACGAACCGGCGCAGAACGGCTTCGTCGTCACCGAGGGCTTGCCGGCGTTCCAGCCCGAGGATTGGGACGATTACTACGACACCGTGATCCGCCCGCACGTGCAGGAACACCGGCCGCGCGGCCAGTACGCCGCGGCGGCACGCAAGCGGCGCAAGGGCGAGGACGCCGGATAGCTCCTCACCTCGGGTCCGAGCTGCAATCAGCAAGGCGGAGGCTCGCCTTCGCGTGACGGGCAAAGCCGTCGGAACCCCATCCCCAAGCAAAACCTAAGCGAATGGAGTCCAGAGGCTCTGCCTCTGGCGGGTCCAGGGCAGAGCCCTGGCCTAGCTCATCTAACCTCAGACCCCGATCACTGCCGCCAGCGGGCCAGTACTGCCTCCAGCCCGGCGAGCGCGGCGAGAACCGCGCCCAGCCGGTCCAATGGCCAGTACGCCGCGGAGCCCAGAATTTCACCCGCCAGCCCCGCCAGAATCCAGGCCGATGCCGCCGTGCCGAGTGCCAGCAGCACCAGCGCGGCTGACCGCAACGGCGCTTCGCGCCGGCTCACCGCAGCTGCGCCCGGGTGAGATCGGGCAGGAAGACCAGCAGGCTGCCCCGCCGCTCCACCACGCCTTCCAGCGTCACCGGCAGGGCGGTCAGCGCGCGGAAGCGCCCGTCCAGCGGGCCGCCGGCGGGGTCGCCCAGCAGAAGATGGGTCTGCCCCTCGATCGGCGCGGTGGCGACGAAGACCGGGGGCACGCCGCCGCTGACGCAAAGATTGGCACAGGCGCGATGGATGATGCCGATGCCCGGCCGCATCGCCCCGGCCAGGCACTTGCCATCGCAGATCTCGCCGGTGATGCGCCAGGTGCCGAGCTTCACCGCCGCGGGGACGGGCAGATCGGGGGCAGCTTCCCGAATGGGATCGCCGACCTGGAGCATCTCCAGCGCGCCGCGGCGCAGCAGGTAGCCGCTCGCCGCCACCGTGCGGCCGTCCAGCACGGGGTCGAACGGGGCGCCATCCTTTCCGCCGCCGGACAGCAGCACGGTGCGCGCCGGCGCGCCGCCGGCATCCGGCGGCAGGGTGATGGTGGGGTACGGGCGCGCACGCAGCACGCCCTGCAGCGTGACCTCGACGCCCGATCCGCCACCGCCGGGATCATCGCCGGCACGGGCCAGGGCGATGGCCAGCAGCAACCCACCGGCCACGACGGACGCAACCAGGCCCCGCAGCCACCCGGCATGCCCGGCCGGCAGCCGCCCGGCCCAGCCGATGAAGAAGTCGGGATCGCCGGTCACGTCAGCACCAGCGGCGGCACTGGCGTGCCCGGCGGATTGGGCCGGGGGTTCAGCAGCACCACGCCGTCGCGCAAGCGCAGCCGGTAGGTGGCCAGCTTTTCCGTGTAAGGCGGCGGCGCGCAGCCATCCTCCAATCGGTATTGGAAGCCGTGCCAGGGGCAGGTGATGCAGCCATCCACCACCCGTCCCTCGCCCAGCGGGCCGTTCTGGTGGGCGCACAGGTTGCTGACGGCGGACAGCCGGCCCTGATGGCGGAAGATCGCCACCGACTCGCCGCCATCGACGGGGATGACCACGCCGCGCCCCTCGACAAAGGATGCGGCCGGGCCGGCAATCCGCCACGGCGCCTCGCCGGCATCCCCCGCCACGGCCGCATCCCGCCGGGCCTGCACCCGCCCTGCCGCAAGATGCAGGCCGGTCACCAATGCCAGGCTGGCGCCAACCACCAGTGTCGGCAGCGGATGGGTGGCATCCTGCAACGCCCCCATCGCGACATGCAGCACCGCCAGGCCGTAGGCGGCATAGATGCCCATGTGCAGCGCCTTCCACAGCGCGGGCCCGAGGAAGGCGAGCCAGAAATCATGGCTGGTGGCCGCCAGCACCAGCAGGATCAGCAGGGCGGCGATGCCGAAGGGAATGAACGGAAAGCCGCGCAACTGGCCGAACGCGGCATCCGCGCCCAGCAACGCCTCGAACGCCGGCGTGGGGCTGAAGGCGAAATACCAGCCCAGCACATGCATCGCATGGCCCAGCGCCACGGCACAGGTGACCACGCCGAAATGACGGCGGTTGTACAGCAGCGGCAGCGCGCGGCGGTCCAGCCGGGCGAGCGGCCCGATGCACAGGACCAGCGTCATCAACAGGAAGGCGCCGCTGCCGTACGCCTTCATCGCCAGGGTCGGCGCGTCGATCGGCCGAACCGCGGCCAGGTGCTCGCCGGCCCACTGGTACAGTGTCAGGTACGCCACCACGGCCGCCACCAGCACGGCGTCGTAGGCCAGCTTGAACGGCAGCCAGCCCACCGGGGTGTAGCGCGCGCTCATCGTGGGGCCGCCGGCGGGGCGATGCGCACCGGCGCCTCCTCCCGCGGCAGGCCGGGCCGCAGCATCAGCGCGGCCAGGAACAGCGCCGGCAGCACCAGCGCCAGCACCGCCCATATGCGCCGATGGGCGCGGCGATGACGCATCCTCATGGCCCGCTCCGCGCCAACACCCGCCAGCGCCACAGCACCAGCGGCCACAGCAGCACCAGGCCGGGCACCAGCAGCGGGCGGAACGCATAGGCGCCGCGCGCCGCCGGGTCGATGCGGTCCAGGCCGAGAAACAGAAACGCGACCGCCACCACCACCCCGGCCACGCCATAGAGGGTGGCGGCATCCACGATCAGGGCGGGCAGCGCGCCGAACATCGCCGCAGCATCCCGCAACCGCCTTCCCGCGGCAACTCGCCATCAATAGCCTGGGTCCGAAACGATCCGGTCGATATTTGCGCCCGGGCACGAGGTCGCGGGGGTGGCCGCGGCGGAACAGACGGCGATGCGCGCCGGCGGCGCGTTACTGCACCGATGCGCCGGCGGCGCGTTACTGCACCGATGCGCCGGCGGCGCGCTACTGCGCCTGTGCGCTGGCGTCGCTGCGGGTGGCGCCCACGCGCTGGGCCAGGGCGGCGGCCATGAAGGCGTCCAGGTCGCCGTCCAGCACCGCGTCGGGATTGCCCTTCTCCACCCCGGTGCGCAGGTCCTTCACCAGCTGGTACGGGGCCAGCACATAGCTGCGGATCTGATGGCCCCAGCCGATATCGGTCTTGGCATTCTCCTGGGCGGCGGAAATCGCCTCGCGCCGCTGCAACTCCGCCTCGTACATCCGCGCGCGCAGCATATCCATGGCGGTGGCGCGGTTGCGATGCTGGCTGCGGTCGGTCTGGCACGCCACCACGATCCCGCTGGGGATATGGGTGATGCGGATCGCCGACTCCGTCTTGTTCACGTGCTGCCCGCCGGCGCCCGAGGCGCGATAGGTGTCCACCCGCAGGTCCGACGGGTCGATCTCGATCTCGATCGTGTCATCGACCACCGGATACACCCACACGCTGGCGAAGCTGGTCTGCCGCCGCGCGGCGGAATCGAACGGCGAGATGCGCACCAGCCGATGCACCCCGGCCTCGGTCTTGAGCCAGCCATAGGCGTTCGTCCCGGTGATCTGCAGCGTCACGGACTTGATGCCGGCCTGCTCGCCCTCGCTCTGCTCCAGCAGCTGCATCTTGTAGCCGCGCTTCTCGGCCCAGCGGCCATACATGCGCATCAGCATCTCGGCCCAGTCCTGCGCCTCGGTGCCGCCGGCGCCGGCGTTGATCTCCATGTAGCAGTCGCGCGCGTCGGCCTCGCCGGACAGCAGCGACTCGATCTCGCGGCGCTTGGCCTCCTCGGCCAGGACCTGCAATGCGGCCACGCCTTCATTGGCCATGGCGGCGTCGCCATCGGCTTCGGCCATCTCGACCAGTTCCGTGGTGTCCGCCACGTCCTGCTCCAGCTTCTCCACCCCTTCGATCGCCGAGGCGAGGCGGTTGCGCTCGCGCATCATCACCTGTGCGGCGGCGGCGTCGTTCCACAGCGCCGGGTCCTCGGCGCGGTGGTTCAGTTCGTCCAGCCGGGCGCGGGCGACATCCCAGTCAAAGATGCCTCCTCAGCAGTGCCACGGACTGCTTGATCTGCTCGTTCAGCGCGGTGGATTCGGCGGACATTGGGTTCCCTGCGGTCGATCTGGAGGGCGGGAGGCGCGGGTCAATACAGCCCGCCCAGCGCGCTGTCGACTCCGCCGGCCAGCGGGCGCGCGATCGGCGTGCCGTCGGGACCCAGCACCGGTGGGGCTTCCTGGCCGGGGACGCCGATGATGGCGGCGGAGGCACCGGGCTCCTGCCCCGGCTTGAAGGCGTCGGTGACCATGCCGGAACCGGAGTCCCACGCCCCCATGGTCACGCCCGGCGGCGCGATGAAGCGCAGCGGCGGGCGGTTCTGCTGGGCGGCCGTCATGAACGCACGGAAGATCGGTGCCGCGTTGCCGCCGCCGGTCTCGTTGTTGCCCAGGCTGGCCGGCGTGTCGAAGCCCACCCACACGATGGTCACCATGTCCGGCGTGAAGCCGGCGAACCAGTTGTCCTGGAAGTCCTGGCTGGTGCCGGTCTTGCCGGCGACGGCGGTCTTGATGCCGATCCCCGCGGGATGGCCGGTGCCGCGCTGCACGGCGCCCTGCAGCATGGTCACCAGCTGGAACACGCTGGCGGCATCGACCACTTGCGGGCGCGGGTCGTGCAGGTCGGGCCGGCGGGTGGGGTCGTCGCAGCCATCGCATTCCAGCGACGCGGCGCGCCAGACCACGTGGCCGTCGCGGTCCTGCACCGAGTCGATCAGCGAGGGGGTGACGCGCCGACCCCCGACCACGAAGCTGGCATAGCCGCCGGCCTGGCGCAGCACCGTGGTCTCCACCGCGCCGAGTGCTGCCGGCAGCACCCGCGGCATGTCGTCCACCACGCCCAGGCCGATCGCCAGCTGGGCAATGCGCTCCATGCCCACCTTGTCGGCCACCCGCACGGTGACCAGGTTCAGCGACTTCTCCAGCGCCACGCGCAACGGCACCGGCCCGCTGAAGCTCTGGCTGTAGTTGCCCGGCCGCCACTTGCCCGCCGCGCCCTGGTCGAGCACGAATGGCGCGTCCAGGAAGCGCTGCGACGGCGAGATGCCGGCCTGCATGGCGGCCAGATAGACATACGGCTTGAAGCTGGAGCCGGGCTGGCGCATCGCCTGGGTGGCGCGATTGAACTGGCTGGTCTCGAAACTCCAGCCGCCGGACAGCGCCAGCACCCGCCCGGTGGCGGGGTCCAGCGCCACCAGCGCGCCCTGGACCTGGGGTATCTGGCGCAGCGCGAGGCGTTCGCCGCGGGCGGGGGTGCGGCTCCCCTGGGCTGGGGCGGCCGGAAGCAGCTCGGCCATCACCACGTCGCCGGGCTTGACCACATCACCCATGCGCCGCGGCGCCGGTCCGGGCTTGTCGTTGACCAGCGGGCGGGCCCAGGCGGCGTCGGCCATCGCCATGACCAGCACGCGCGGCTGCGCCGGTGCCGAGGGCGGCGCGCCAGGGGTGCGTTCGAGGAAGCCGAGCCGGGCTTCGGCATCGCTGACGTCCAGCACGACGGCCAGGCGCCACTCGGCCAGCATGCCGGAGGGGCGTGGCACTTCGGCCAGCGCCTGTTGCCAGCCGGCCGGCGGCGTCGTGCCCTGCCGCGGCGGCAGGGTGACATGGGCGACCGGGCCGCGCCAATGGCCCCGGCGCTGGTCGTAACGCATCAGCCCGTCGCGCAGCGCGCGGTCGGCCTCGGCCTGCAATGCCGGATTCAGGCTGGTGCGCACGGTATAGCCGGCCTGGGTGACCTGCTCGGCGCCGAAGCGGTCCACCAGCTGGCGGCGCACCTCCTCGGCGAAATACTCGGCCGTCGCCGTCTCCGGCCGGCGGAACGGCGACACGATGATCGGCTGCGCCTTGGCCGCGGCCGCCTGCTCCGCGGTGATCGCCCGGTCCTCGGCCATGCGGTCCAGCACCCAGTCGCGCCGGGCCTTCCCGGCCTCGGGGAAGCGGAACGGGTTATAGTTGTTCGGCGCCTTCGGCAAGGCGGCGAGGAACGCCGCCTCCGGCAGGGTCAGCTCGTCCAGCGACTTGTTGAAATAGGATTGCGCCGCGGCGGCCACGCCATAGGCCTGCAGACCCAGGTAGATCTCGTTGAGGTAGAGTTCGAGGATGCGTTCCTTGCTCAGCGACTGTTCGATGGAAATGGCCAGCAGCACCTCGCGCACCTTGCGCCGGATCGACACCTCGTTGCTCAGCAGCATGTTCTTGGCCACCTGCTGGGTGATGGTCGAGGCGCCGATCGGGCGCTTGCCGCTGCCGTACTGCATGATGTCGAAGATCGCCGCGCGGGCGATGGCGATCGGGTCCACCCCCTTGTGCTCGAAGAAGTTCTGGTCCTCGGCCGAGATGAAGGCGCGCTTGACCAGGTCGGGAATGGCGCTGGACGGCACGAAGATGCGCCGCTCGGTGGCGAGCTCGGCCAGCAGGCGGGAATCGCCGGCATAAACCCGGCTCATCATCGGCGGCTGGTAGTGGGTCAGCGTCTCGTGGTCCGGCAGGTCGGCGCCATAGTGGCGGATCACCGCGAAACCGGCGGCCACCGCCACCACGAAGCCGACAATGGCCAGGCTCATCAGCCAGCCGAACAGCCGCGCGATCGGCCCGCGGCGGCGACGCTTGGCGCGTGCCCGCCGCGGGCGTTCCGGCGGCGGCGGATCGCCATCCGACGGCTCCGGTGGTGGTGCGCGCCTGGCGGCGCTGCGTTCGATATGCGTGGCCGTGACCGTACGCGGGGCAAGCCGCTCCCCGGCGGTAAGGTTCCCGATGGGTTGGTTCCCGTCGGTCAGGTTCGGGGCGCGGTCACGGTCGCTCATGGCCGCCTTCTAGCGCGAAAACGGGCGCCGTGACAGGCTATGCTGCCGTGCACAATCCTGCCGCCCGGCGCGCGCGCCACCGGATGCTCACCCGGTCAGGCGTTCGCCGCCGGCAGCGAAATACGCATCCACCGCCCGCGCCATGGCACGGGCCAGCTTGCTGCGATGCGCCGGCCGGCGCAGGTCGGCCTCGTCGGCGCGATTGGACATGAAGCCAAGCTCCACCAGCACGCTGGGGATGTCGGCGGCCTTCAGCACCATGAAGCTGGCATGCCGCGCCGGGTTGGGCAGCAGCTTGACCTCGCGGCCCAGCGAGGCGACCACCGAGTTGGCCATGCGCGCCGAACCGGTGCGTGTCTCCTGGCGCACCAGGCTGACCAGGATGCGCGCAACCTCGGGCGGGGTGTCTTGGAAATTGGGCGTGCCGAACCGGTCGGAGGCGTTCTCGCGCTGCGCCAGCGCGGCGGTCTGCCCGTCCGAGGCGGTTTCGTTGAGGGTATAGACACTGGCGCCGCGCACCCCGGGGTCGGGCATGGCGTCGGCGTGCATCGAGACGAACAGCGCGGCACCCCGCCGCCGCGCGATCGCCACCCGCCGCTCCAGCGCAATGAACACGTCGCGGCCGCGGGTGAGTTCAACGCGATAGCGCCTTGTGGCGAGCAGCTGGCGGCGCAGTTCCTGGGCGGCGGCCAGCGCCACGTGCTTTTCATAGGTGCCGGAGATGCCGATCGCGCCGGGGTCCTTGCCGCCATGGCCGGGATCCAGCACCACCATGGGAAGCGGCGCGGCCTTCTCCCTGGTTCTGCGCCGCCCCGCCGCCTGCGGGCTGCCAGTCGGCAGCAGGCCGGACGGCAGCAGGAAGGTCAGCGACAGGCCGGCAAGGGCAGCGCGGCGGCCGAGGTTGGTTCTGTGAATCATGGGCAAGCCCTGCTGTGCGCGCCGGGGCACGCTGGGATCCAGGTTTCAGCGACGCGGAATGCTCGCACAGTACGTTTGAAAAGTCACCTTATGTTTTGATTTATGGCACTTATCCATTGTTTCGTGGGTGCCATGCCGGCGGTGCGTGCGGTGCTGCTTGCAGTCGCGGGGGGTTTGCCCCATGTTTGGCGCACTTCGGTGGCGCGCCGGGGTCGGCGCATGGCAGCCGGCACCGCGCCAGGCCAGAGCACAGGATACCGGCGGACAAGACGAAGTCCCAAGCAGCGACAGGCCCGGCCCGGTCAAGCAACCGGGCCGAATGGGTCCGTCAAGGCGGCACCAGCCGCCGGCCGCGGGAGACGCACGCCGGCTTCGTGCCACCGAACCGCGCTGCGCGAGCTTTCGCGCGCCGTGCCCGTGCCGAACCCCAGCCGCAGGCCGCACAAGGCCGGGCCGGGCGGCAGACCGGGTGGCGGGGCTTGCGGGGCGCGGGGCTGCCGCGTGGCGGGGATTGTCCCCGCAACAGGGCGGCCGGCAATGAATTTCACCGGGGTGGCGCCTCTCGCGAGGCTCCTGCCCGCAGTTCCCAGGGTATGATGACCGAAGCGTTGATGCTCCCTCCGCAGCCTGACCGGACCGCCCCCGCGGCGATGCCGGCCCCTGCGCGGATGGCGGCGTCGAGCCCGCTTCGGCGGCGCGACACCATCGTTCCTCCGGGTTGCCTGCGGTCAGACCAGCCGCCTCTCCATGCAAGCCTTTATGGCCGCCCCTGCCGCGCCGATGCGCGCGGGCCGGCGGCGCACCGGAGTTCGCGACTACATGACCAAACGCATGCTGATCGATGCCACACACGCGGAAGAAACCCGCGTGGTGGTGCTGGACGGTAACCGACTCGACGATTTCGATGTCGAGGCTGCCACCAAGAAGCAGCTGAAGGGCAACATCTACCTGGCCAAGGTGGTCCGGGTGGAACCGTCGCTCCAGGCCGCCTTCGTCGAATATGGCGGCGGCCGCCACGGCTTCCTGGCCTTCGGCGAGATCCATCCGGATTATTACCAGATCCCCGTTGCCGACCGGCAGCGCCTGCTGAAGATGCAGGCCGAGGATGCTCTCGCCGAGGAGGAGGCCGAGGACAACGACGCCCCCGCCGCCAAGCCGGCCGTCCCATCTGGCACCCCCTCTGGCACCCCCTCTGGCGCCAAGCCCGCCCGCGGCCGCCGCGGCCGCGCCGCCACCCCGGCCGCGGCGCTGGATGCCCCGGCCGCCGCCACCGCCTATGGCGAGGTGGAGTACGGCGCAGTCGCCCATGGCGCGCTCGACCTGGCCACGCCAGCCGATGGCGACGCCGCGGGGGACACCCTCGATGAGCCCCAGGCCGACGCGCCGGCGCAGGCCGACCCGCCGGAGCCCGCCGCATCCGAAGCCGCTGCCGAAGCCGATAACGGCTCCCAACTCGACATCGTCGAGCGCGACGCGACCCCGCCCGAGGAACTCGGCGGCGACGACGACGTGTTCGAGGGCAACGGCGCCGAGGAGGCCGCAGCGCGCCGCACCTCGCGCTTCCTGCGCAACTACCGCATCCAGGAGGTCATCCACCGCCGCCAGATCATGCTGATCCAGGTGGTCAAGGAGGAGCGCGGCACCAAGGGCGCGGCGCTGACCACCTATATCTCGCTGGCCGGCCGCTTCTGCGTTCTGATGCCGAATTCGCCGCGCGGCGGCGGCATCTCGCGCAAGATCACCTCGGCGGCGGACCGCCGGCGCCTGAAGGAGATCACCGCCGAGCTGGAACTGCCCCAGGGCATGGGCCTGATCGTGCGCACCGCCGGCGCCGCCCGGCCGAAGCCCGAGATCAAGCGCGACGCCGAATACCTCATGCGGCTGTGGGACGACATCCGCGAACTGACCCTCAAATCCATGGCTCCGGCACTGATCTACGAGGAAGCCAACCTGATCAAGCGTGCCATCCGCGACGGCTATTCGCGCGATTTCGACGAGGTCGTGGTCGATGGCGAGCAGGGCTGGCGGGCGGCGCGCGACTTCATGCGCATGCTGATGCCCAGCCACGCGCGCAAGATCCAGCTCTGGCGGCCCGAGGGCGCCGGGGCCGGTCAGCCGCTCTTCGCCAAGTACGGCGTGGAGGATCAGCTCGATTCGATGCTGGTGCCCACCGTCCAGCTCAAGTCCGGCGGCTACCTGGTGATCAACCAGGCCGAGGCGCTGGTGGCGATCGACGTCAACTCCGGCAAGTCCACCCGCGAGCGCGGCATCGAGGAGACCGCGCTGCGCACCAACCTGGAGGCCGCCGAGGAGGCCGCCCGCCAGTTGCGCCTACGCGACCTGGCCGGGCTGATCGTGATCGACTTCATCGACATGGAGTCGAAGAAGAACAACGCGATGGTCGAGCGCCGGCTGAAGGAGGCGCTGAAGAACGACCGCGCCCGCATCCAGGTCGGCCAGATCAGCCATTTCGGCCTGCTGGAGATGAGCCGCCAGCGCCTGCGGCCCAGCCTGACCGAGCACAGCTTCATCACCTGTCCGCATTGCGCCGGGATGGGGCTGGTGCGCAACGTGGAAAGCTCGGCGGTCCATGTGATGCGCGAGATCGAGGAGGAAGGGGCCAAGGCCCGCGCCGGCCAGATCATGGTGCACGCCCCCAACGCGGTGGCGATGTACATCCTGAACAACAAGCGTGAGCGCCTGGCCGAGATCGAGGCGCGCTTCGCCATGCGGGTGCAGTTCAGCAGCGACGAGTCGCTGGTGGCGCCGAATATCCGCATCGACCGCCTGCGGCCGCCGTTCAGCGAGGAGGAGCGGGCCGTCTTGTTTGCACGCCGAGCGGCACCGATTGCGCCACCCGTCCTGGACATGGACGACGACGCGGACGAGGAATTGCCGGATATCGGCTTCGAGCCGCCGCCGCCGGCCCCATCGCCCCGCGTTGCCAGGGCCGCGCGCGTGGCCGAAGCGGATTCGGGACACGCCGACGATGGGCCGGCCGATGCCGAGAAGGCTGAAGCGCCCGGGGGCGATGCCGGAACTGCCGATCTGGCCGGGTCCAATAACGACGATGCTGGCGCGGCGGACACTGAAGCGGGCGGCGCGGACGCCACCGAGAACGGCGATGAGGCGGACCGTCGCCCCCGCCGCCGCCGCCGGCGGCGGGGCGGGCGGCGCGAGGAGGGCGACGAGAGCCCTGCCGCGGCACAGCCCGACGGCGAGCCAGCCGCGCCAGCCGCGCCAGCCGCGCCAGCCGCGCCGGACTCGCCGGCTTCGCCCGCGGCCGGGGATGACGAACCAGCGCCGGTCGCGGCACTCGCCGAGGACCCCGCGGCGCAGGAGCAACCCAGCCTGGACCCCGAGGAGCTGGACGAGAACGGCCTGCCGAAGGCACGCCGGCGCGGTCGGCGCGGCGGCCGCCGCCGCCGTCGCGACGAGGCGCCGGAGGAGGCCGAAGCCGGCGACGCCGAGGCCACCGCCGCGGCAATCAAGGCCGTGCCGGATACGATGGCGCCAGTCACCACGGCACCAGTTGCGGCCGGGCCCGCCACGACCGGGCCCGCCACGACCGGGCCCGCCACACCCCCCTCGCCAACGCCGCCGCCGCCGCGGGCACCGGCCTATGCCGGCCCCACCCCGGCCGATCCGTTCGGCGGCGCGCCGTTCGACATCTTCGACATCCTGGAGCGGGCCGAACTGGCCGAGCAGGCCCAGGCCGAGGCCGCCCGTGCCTCGGTCCCGCCGCCCCCGGCCGAGCTGGCAATTCCCCCGGTGCCGGCGGACGCCACCGCACCGTCGGACATCGTCGCCGAAGTGGTCCCCGAACCCGCGGTGCCGGCCCCCACGGCGCCAAAGCCGGCGCCAAAGCCGGCAACAGTGGCGCCCGGTCCTGCAACCGATGGCCCGGTGGCGGGACCCGCCGTGCGGCCGATCGTACTGGGCGTGGATCCGGTGCCGGTGACCGAACGCAAGCGCGGCTTCTGGAAGCGGTGACCGGCCGCGCCTGACCACGTCACGGCCCCGGTGGGGTTCTCCATCCGGAGAATTTCTCTCCGGGGCCGCCGATTTGGCTTGTGCCGGCACGACAAGGCAGGGCAGGCTCGCCTTCGTGTTCAACCAACTGAAAGGAGGTGATCCAGTGTCTCATTGTTCATGGCGCCGGTCGTCTGACGTGGCCTGGATCTCTGTCCCCCTGGCGGTGGCAGAGTAGGCTTCGGGTCCGACAGCGAAGCGCTGCCAGACAATGGAAGGCCCCGGGGCAACCCGGGGCCTTCGCTTTGTTGGGGGTGTTGTTCGCGGACGAAAGGAAGAAGGCACTTCTTTTTCTGAAGAAAAAGAAGCAAAAAGACTTCACCCGCTCCTTCGGTGGAGCATCATCCCCACTTCTGGACGAACGACGGGTTTTTGGTTCTTCTTTTCAAGAAGGAACATTCCTGCTGCCTGACCGCACTGCCAGGCGGCGGCACTCCGCCTCAGGCGGCGCGGCGCGGCGCCAGTGCGGTGGGCAGGGAGGCAATGGCGCGGTCCACCAGGACTGCGCCGCTTTCGGCCGACAGGGTCTCGCGGATCACCCGTTCGGCGGCGGTGGCGGCCACTTCGGCGGCGATCATGCGCACGTCGTCCACCGCGGCCTTCTCGGCGGCCGAGATGCGTTCCACCGCCATGCGCTCGCGCCGTGCCGCGGACGCTTCGGCATCCGCGGCAGCAGCCGCCGCCAGCTGGGCGGCCTGGTGGCGGGCGCCTTCCATCAGCCCCTTGGCGTCGGCCATGGCCTGTTCCCGCCGCGCCTTGGCATCGGCCAGCAGCGCCTCGGCCTCGGTGCGCAGCTTCTGGGCCTCGGCCAGTTCAGCCCGCACCTGCTGGGCGCGCTTGTCCAGCAGATGGGTCACCGCCTCCCAGAGCTTGGAGCCGAACAGGATGAAGAAGATGAAGAACGCAACGCCAACCCAGGTCTTGGGATTGTCCCAGAAGCCGTATTCGTGGCCCATCGTTCTCTCCTCAGCCGCGGCGTGCGGCCAGCGCCGCATCAACCGCCTGTTCCACCGTGCCGCTGGCCGGCGCGGAGCCAACCAGGCGCGTGACCACGGCGGCGGCGGTGTCGGCGGCCACGCTGCGCAGGGCGCCCATTGCGGCGTCGCGTGCGGCGCCGATGCGCTGCTCGGCTTCGGCCAGCTGCTTGTCCAGCCGGGCATTCAGCGTCGCGGCCTGGCCGGCGGCGGCCTCGTTGGCCGCGGCGAGGGCGGCGGCGATCTCGGCCTGCGCGGTGGCCTGCGCCTGCTGCGTCGCCGCGGTCAGCTCGGCGACGGCGCCATCGGCGGATGCCTTGGCGCTTTGCGCCGCCGCCAGGTCGCCCTGGATGCGGTTGGCGCGCTTCTCCAGCACCGCGCCCACCTGCGGCAGTGCCCAGCGGGACAGCAGCAGGTAGAGCACAACGAAGATGATCGCCAGCCACACCACCTGCGCGGTGGTCAGCGGGTTGGCGAAATCCAGCTGCGGCATGCCGCCCTTGGCCTCGTGGGCCGGATCGGCGGCCTGGGCGGCCGACATCAGACCCGTTGCGGCCAGGAAGGCAGCAGCTGCCGCACCCCGGAAGGCTGCCCTTGTCGCCTGGCGTGTTGGGCGGAGCATGTCCGCGCCCCTCGCGATCAGGTGAAGAGGATGAGGAACGCGATCAGCAGCGCGAACAGCGCCACGGCTTCCGTGAGCGCGAAGCCCAGGATGCCCAGGCCGAAGACCTGATCGCGGGCCGAGGGGTTGCGCGCCACGCTGGTCACCAGCGCGGAGAAGATGTTGCCGATGCCGATGCCGACGCCCGCGAGCGCAATGACGGCGATGCCAGCACCAAGAGCCTTTGCGGCAGCCACTTCCATGGGA
The DNA here is from genome assembly GCA_020848935.1 of Acetobacteraceae bacterium. GTDB lineage: Bacteria > Pseudomonadota > Alphaproteobacteria > Acetobacterales > Acetobacteraceae > CAMDGX01. Next base: position 19,322 of record JADLHF010000016.1, on the reverse strand, counting down.
TCAGTCCTTTCAGGTGAGCGAAATCAGGGCAGTCTGGATGAACGCGCCGGCCCGGGGCCGATGCGTCCGGGGACGGTCGGCTCAGTGCAGGTGCACGGCGTCGTGCAGGTAGATGCAGGTCAGGATGGCGAAGACGTAGGCCTGCAACAAGGCGACCAGGAACTCGAAGCCGATCAGCACCACGATCAGGGCCAACGGCGCGGCGGAGGCGAACACGCCGATCACGCCGGCGCCGGCCATCATCACCACGAAGCTGGCGAACACCTTCAGCATCACGTGGCCGGCCACCATGTTGGCGAAGAGACGGATCGACAGGCTGACCGGGCGCGAGAGGTAGGAGATGATCTCGACCGGCACGATCAGCGGCGCCAGCAGCTTGGGCGCGCCATCGGGGAAGAAATAGCTGAAGAAATGCAGCCCGTGGATGCGCAGCGCCACCACGGTGACCAGCACGATGACCATGGCGGCCAGCGCGAATGTCACCGCGATATGGCTGGTATAGGTGAAGGCGTAGGGCAGCATGCCCAGCATGTTGCCCATCAGCACGAAGAAGAACAGGGTGAACACGAAGGGGAAGAAGATGCGCCCCTCCTTGCCGATCTGGTCCGTGCACATGTTGTAGATGCCCTCGTACGCCAACTCGGCCAGCGCCTGCAGGCGGCCGGGCACGATGGCGGCGGGGCGGGCGCCGAAATACAGCATGCCCAGGGTCAACGCCGCGGCGGCCAGCATGAACACATTGGCCTGGGTGAAGTTGACCGAATGTCCCAGCGCGCCAAGGGCAGGGGTCAGCATGAACTGGCTGAGCGCGTCGATCGTCGGTCCTTCGGCGGCCACAGCAACGTCCTTTTCGCCCAGGCCGCGGCAGCGGCCCCGATATCATCGCCGCGGCAGCGGTCCCGATATCATCGCCGCGCAAGCCGCGGCCCTCAATCCCAGTCCATCAGCCCCCGCCCGGCGGCGGTTGGTCTCGCCGGGGCTTGGGCGGCGCTACCAGCCGCCACACATTGGCCACCCCGGCCGCACCCCCCAGCACGACGAACAGCATCAGCAGGAAAGGCTTGGTGCCGAGCCAGCCGTCGAGATACCAGCCGATGGCAACCGCCACGGCCAGGGCCGACACCAACTCAACGCCCACCCGCAGGCCCATGCCCAGGGCATTGCCCTGCGGTGGCGACAGGCCGCGGCTGGAGTTGCCCCCGTCCGCATCCTGCTGCAGGGGCGCCAACCCCTGCCTGCGCCGGGCGGCACCCAACCGATCCTCGAACGACGCGCCAGGGGGGGACCCTGAAGATGCGCCGCGGGGTCGATCATGGCCGTCCCGTTCTTCGCTCATACGTTCTCCACCCGGCAGGTTTGTTCGCCGGGAGGCAGCGCTTGCTACAGTCGGGGCAGGGTAGTGTCAAGAACGGTTGAACGGGGTTTGCCGCCGGTGCAAGCTTGTGGCGAGGAATTTCGCAAGGACCCCGCCGATGAGCCGCATCCTGCACCGCAGCCAGCACGCCACGCCGCCGATCGCGGTATCCGGCAAGGGAATGTACCTGGTCGGCGCCGACGGCCGGCAGATCATCGACGGCTCCGGGGGTGCCGCGGTGGCCTGCCTGGGCCATGGCGATGCCCGGGTGAATGCGGCGATCAAGGCGCAGCTCGACCAGGTGGCCTATGTCCATACCGCGCTGTTCACCAACCAGGCCGCCGAGGATCTGGCCGACATGATCCTGGAGGGTTCGCCGGGCGGGCTGACCCACGCCTATATCTGCTCCTCCGGCTCGGAAGGGGCGGAGGCGGCGATCAAGATGGCGCGGCAGTATTTCCTTGAGATCGGCCAGCCGCAGCGCACCCAGTACATCGCGCGGCGGGGATCCTACCACGGCAACACGCTCGGCGCGCTGTCGGCCGGCGGCAACATGATGCGCCGCGCACCCTATGCCCCGCTGCTGTCGGGCAATTTCCACCATGTCAGCCCGGCCTTCGCCTATCGCTTCCAGAACGAGGGCGAGAGCGAGGCGCAATACGTCCAGCGCCTGGCCGACGAGCTGGAGGCGGAGTTCCAGCGACTCGGGCCGCAGAACGTCATCGCCTTCATGGCCGAGCCGATCGTCGGCGCCACCACCGGCTGCGTCGCCGCCCCGCCGGGCTACTTCCAGGCGGTGCGGAAGATCTGCGACCGCCACGGCGCGCTGCTGATCCTGGACGAGGTGATGTGCGGCATGGGCCGCACCGGCACCATGCATGCCTGGGAGCAGGAGGGCATCACGCCCGATATCCAGATCGTCGCCAAGGGCCTGGGCGGCGGCTACCAGCCGATCGGCGGCATCCTGATCGGCGGGCGGGTGGTGGACGCGCTGCGGGCCGGCTCCGGCGCGTTCATGCACGGCCATACCTACCAGGCGCATCCCGTGGCCTGTGCGGCCGCGCTGGCGGTGCAGAAGGTGATCCGCGAGGACAATCTCATCGAGAACGTCCGGGTCCAAGGCGAACGGCTGTCCACCGCCCTGGTCGAGCGGCTGGGCAATCATCGCCATGTCGGCGATATCCGCGGCCGTGGCCTGTTCTGGGCGATCGAGATGGTCCGCGACCGTGCCTCCAAGGCGGTGTACGACCCCGCGCTGAAGATGAACGACCGCATCAAGCAGGAGGCGTTCCTGCGCGGCCTGGCGATCTATCCGATGTCGGGCACGATCGACGGCAAGAACGGCGACCATGTCATCGTGGCACCCCCCTACATCGCCCAGGCGAGCGACATCGACGCCATCGTGGCGCGGCTGGGCGATGCCGTGGATGCCGCCGTCGCCGGGGTGTGACGAAACGCCGGCGTTGCGATCGCCGGCGTGATCTGACAGGCTGCCTGTAAGACAAAGAACAGGGAGGAGCTTGTCATGAAGCGTAGAAACATCCTTCGCGCCGGCCTGGCCGGCGGCGTGGCTGCGGCACTGCCGAAATTCGCCATCGGCCAGCAGGCCGATGCCAAGGTGCTGAAATTCGTCCCGCAGGCCAATCTGACCCTGCTGGACCCGATCATCACCACCGCCGCGGTCACGGCCAATCACGCCTGGATGGTGTGGGACACGCTGTACGGGGTGAACGGCAACCTGGACCCGAAGCCGCAGATGGCCGAGGGGCACACCGTCTCCGATGACGGGCGGACCTATCTGATCAAGTTGCGGCCGGGGCTGAAATGGCATGACGGCACGCCGGTGCGGGCGCAGGATTGCGCGCCGAGCCTGGCGCGCTGGGCGGTGCGCGATCCGTTCGGGCAGAACCTGTTGAAGGTGGTGGATTCGTGGGGGTTCGCCGATGACCGGACGGTCAAGATCACGCTGAAGCGGCCATTTCCGCTGCTGATCCAGGCGATCGCGCAGCAGAACTCGTTCATCATGCCGGAGCGGATGGCCAAGACCGATCCCTTCAAGGCGATCACCGAGTACGTCGGCTCCGGCCCGTTCCGCTTCCTGCCTGACGAATTCGTCGCCGGCAGCAGTGCCACCTGGCAGCGCTTCGACGGCTATGTGCCGCGGCAGGAGCCGGCGGAATGGACCTCGGGCGGCAAGGTGGCGCATTTCGAGCGGATCGAGTGGAAGGTGATCCCGGATTCGTCCACCGCCGCGGCGGCGCTGCAAAGCGGCGAGGTGGATTGGTACGAGCAGGTCCAGGCCGACCTGGTGCCGCTGCTGAAGCGCAACAGCAACATCGTCTTCGGGCCATCGAACCCGCAGGGTTATATCGGCGGGATGCGATTCAATCACCTGCATCCGCCGTTCAACAACGTGAAGCTGCGCCGTGCCGTGCAGATGGGGGTCAAGCAGGAAGACTACATGACCGCGATCATGGGCACCGACCACAGCCTGTGGGAGACGTGCCGGTCGCAGTATCCCTGCGGCACGACCTATGGCGTGGAAACCGACCTGCCGGTGCTGCGGGGCAAACTGGAGGAGGCGCGCAAGATGGTGCGTGAGTCCGGGTATAATGGGCAGAAGGCGGTGATCATCAACCCGACGGACTTCGCGACCATCGGGCCGCTGGGCGAGATCACCTTCGACCTGCTGAAGAAGATCGGCATCAATGCGGAGCTGCAATCCACCGACTGGGGCAGCGTGGTCCAGCGCCGAGCCACCAAGGAGCCGGTGGAGAAGGGCGGCTGGTCGATTTTCCATACCTGGTTCACCGGCGGCTTCATCCTCAACCCGGTGATCACCCCGCCCTATCGCGGGCTGGGCGAGAAGGGCTGGTTCGGCTGGTACGACAATCCGAAGATCGAGCAGATGACCGATGCCTGGCTGGATGCCAAGGACGAGGCCGGGCGCAAGAAGATCGCGGCCGACATCCAGGCGGAGAACTACCGCCAGGTGCCGACCATCAATCTCGGCCAGTTCCAGATCCCGACCGCCTGGCGCGACAGCCTGCAGGGCAAGCTGGTGGCGACCGGGCCCTTGTTCTGGAATATCAAGCGAGCCTAGTCAGGTGAAGGCGCCTAGTCAGGTGAAGGCTGGGGGCAGCGGCCCCCAGACCCCGTGAATGGGGGTCCAGGGGGCTCGGCCCCCTGGCCTCAGTCTTTCTTGACCTTTGGCGGCAGGGCCAGGGCAAGCGAGAGTTCCTTGAGCCTTGCCGGCGGGACTTCGGCGGGGGCGCCCATCATCAGGTCCTCGCCCTGCTGGTTGAGCGGGAACAGGATGACTTCGCGGATGTTCGGCTCGTCGGCCAGCAGCATGACGATGCGGTCGATGCCCGGCGCCGAGCCGCCATGCGGGGGCGCGCCGTAGCGGAAGGCGTTGAGCATGCCGCCGAAGCGGGATTCGACGTCCTGTTGCGTGTAGCCGGCGATTTCGAACGCCTTGATCATGACGTCGGGGCGATGGTTGCGGATGGCGCCGGATGACAGCTCGATGCCGTTGCAGACGATGTCGTACTGGTAGGCCTTGATGGTCAGCGGGTCCTGGGTTTCCAGGGCTGCCATCTCGCCCTGCGGCATGCTGAACGGGTTGTGGCTGAAGTCGATCTGCCCCGATTCCTCGTTCAACTCGTACATCGGGAAGTCGGTGATCCAGCAGAAGCGGAATTCGCCGGATGCGATCAGGCCGAGCTCCTGGCCGAGCCTGGTGCGGACGAGGCCGGAGAATTTGGGGGCTTCGTCGCGCTTGCCGGCGGCGAAGAAGACGCTGTCGCCGGGCTGGGCGCCGCAGGCCAGGCGGATGGCTTCGGCGCGGGCGGGTTCGAGGTTGCGGGCGATCGGCCCCTTGGGGCCTTCGGCATCGTACTGGATGTAGCCGAGGCCGCCCTGGCCTTCGCTGCGGGCCCATTCGTTCAGCTTGTCGAAGAAGCTGCGCGGGTTGGCCGCGGTGCCCGGCGCCGGGATTGCCCGGACGATGCCGCCCGAGGCGGCGATCTTGGCGAACAGGCCGAAGCCGGAACCGGCGAAATGCTCGGTGACGTCGGCGATCTCGATCGGGTTGCGCAGGTCGGGCTTGTCGGAGCCGTATTTCAGCATCGCGGTGTCGTAGGGGATGCGCACGAAGGGGGGCGGCGATACCGCGCGGCCCTGGGCAAACTCCTCGAACACGCCGGCGATGACGGGTTCGATGGTGTTGAAGACGTCTTCCTGGGTGACGTAGCTCATCTCGAAATCAAGCTGGTAGAACTCGCCGGGCGAGCGGTCGGCGCGGCTGGCCTCGTCGCGGAAGCATGGCGCGATCTGGAAGTAGCGGTCGAAGCCGGCGACCATGGCGAGCTGCTTGAACTGCTGCGGCGCCTGGGGCAGGGCGTAGAACTTGCCCGGATGGTTGCGGGCGGGGACGAGGAAGTCGCGCGCGCCCTCGGGGCTGGAGGCGGTCAGGATCGGGGTCTGGAACTCGGTGAAGCCGGCGTCGATCATGCGGGCGCGGATGGAGGCGATGACGCCGGCGCGCAGCATGATGTTGCGGTGCATCTTTTCGCGCCGCAGGTCGATGAAGCGGTATTTCAGGCGCAGCTCGTCCGGGTACTTCTCCTCCCCGGCGACCTGGAGCGGCAGGACCTCGGCGGCGGACTGGACGGTGAGGGTCTCGGCGCGCAGCTCAACCTCGCCGGTGGGCAGGCGGGGGTTGATGGTGGAGCCCTCGCGGACCACCACGGCGCCGGTGACGGTGACGACGCTCTCGGGACGCAGCTTGTCGATGGTCTCGAACGGGGCGGTGCCGGCGGCGAAGACGATCTGGGTCAGGCCGTAATGGTCGCGCAGATCGACGAAGAGCAGGCCGCCATGGTCGCGCTTGGAATGCACCCAGCCGGAGAGGCGGGCCATGCGGCCGGCATCGGCGGCGCGAAGCTGGCCGCAAGTGTGGGTGCGATAGGCGTGCATGGCCGGGAAATCCCATCTGGAGCGCGGGCCGGCAAACAAGCCGTGGGGGGCTGGGGTGTCAAGGGTGGGCGAGGACTGGAAGTGCCGGAATATTATGAAAGCGTAACAAAATTGCCACGGGAAAGCGCGGGCGACAAGGGGGGTGCGGGCGGTCGGTGCCGGGGCGGGGCGCGGCCGAAGCCCCAAAGGCGGGCCGGCGCAACCATGGGGCGCGGGAGGGTGAGCGCGGCCAGGGTGGGCGCGGGTGCGATGCGGGACGGCGCGCGCAGGCGCGCCGCCGCGCGGCGCGGCGCGGTCCGGCGCCGCCGGAGAGCGCGGGCCATGCGCCGGGCCGGCGCGTGACGGGCGGCGCGCAGCCGCGGCGAGGCCGCGCGCGGCTGTTGCAGCGCGGGAAGCCCGCCCGCCCGCCAAAGCGCCACCATGTCCTCCAGCCGTGCCACCAAACGCGCCAGGGCGGTCAAGATCAAACCGCGCAAAACCGCCACCACCCCGGCATGGGCCGCGCATAGCGCGGCCTCGGCCAGAATGTCGGCGCGCAGGCCGGCAAGCGGGTCGTCCGGGAGTGGAGGGGTGCGATCTAACATTTGTGAGCATTATAATTAACGATGATCGTCGCGGCAAGGGGGGAATCGGAAAAAAAGCGGCAGGAAGGAAGAATCTTCTTTTTCTGAAGAAAAAGAAGCAAAAAGACTTTTTATCAATAAGAACTATGTAATGATCGGTCGGTTTGGGTGCCGCGGGATGTAGTGGGTGTGGTGGTAGGGGAGAAGGCGAAGCGTGGGTCCTTCGCTTCGCTCAGGATGACGGGAGGGGGTTTGTGTTGTGAAGTTTTTTGGTTCTTTTTTTCAAAAAAGAACTTCTTTCTTCTCTTCTACAACCATCCCCGCACCCGAAACCACACCAGGGGCAGCACCGCGGACAGCAGGATGACCAGCAAGGCCATCGGGTATCCGTAGGTCCAGTCGAATTCCGGCATGGATTTGTAGTTCATGCCCCACATGCTGGCGAAGAAGGTTGGCGGCACGCCGACCACGCTGACCACGGCGAGCACGCGGATGATGTTGTTCTGTTCGATGCCGATGAAGCCCAGCGTTGCCTCCAGCAGGAACTGCACCTTGCCGGCCAGGTGGCTGTCGTAATCGGTCAGCGAGGTGATGTCGGCGCGCATGATCTTGAAGCGGGTCTTCTGGTCCGGGGTGATCCAGGTGGCATTGGCGAGCACGAAGGGGATGATGCGCGCGATGCTCATCAGCGTGTCGCGGATGTTGGAGACCAGGTCGCCGACCCGCCCGACGGTGCGCAGCAGGGCGCGCAGCTCCGCCTCGGTGCGGCGGGGGCGGCTGCGGCGGCCGCTGGGGCGGAAGACGCGGCGCGAGACGGCGTCGAGCCCCTCGCCCTCGCGTTCCAGCACGTCGGCGATGCGGTCGATCATGGTTTCGCACAGGCCGAGCAGCAGCGAGGTGCTGTTGCGGTCGGTATTGGCGGCCATGCGGCAGCGCGCGGCGTAGGTCTGGAACGACGGCACGTGGGAGAAGCGCACGGTGAGCAGACGGTTGGCCGCCAGCACGAAGCCGACCGGCGAGGTGCGGCCTTCGCCGGCTTCCGGGCGCACCAGCCCGGGCATGGAGAGGTAGAGCGCATCGCCGACGCGCGACAGGCGGCTGGAGGACTCGATCTCGCTCAGGTCGTCGCGCGTCGGCACGTGCAGGCCGGTCACCGACTCGACGCGCTGGCGGGTTGCCTCGTCGGGATCGAGCATGTCGATCCACACCGCGCCGTCATGGAGTTCGGCATGGTCCACCGGCGCCAGGATGCCGGCGGGATCGGCGGGAGCGGTGGCGGGCGGGAAGACGGTGAGCATGGCGGGCGGCTCCACGCGGCGGGCGCCCCCTTCTGCCGCATGGCTTCCGGGCGCGCCAGCCTGCGTGTATGAACGTTGCCATGTCACGTTCCTCGCAATCCCGTTCCTCCCATCCTGGCTCCTCCCAGGCGCGAGCCCGCGGGGATTTTCCGCCCCCCGCCCTGATCACCACCACCGAGGCGCTGGATGCGCTGTGCACCCGGCTGCGCGCGGAGACGGTGGTGACGGTCGATACCGAGTTCATGCGCGAACGCACTTATTGGCCGGAGCTGTGCGTTGTGCAGCTGGCCGGGGAGGCCGAGGTGGCGGTGGTGGATGCGCAGGCGCCGGGCATCGACCTGGCGCCGCTGGGCGCGCTGCTGGCCGACCAGGCGGTGATGAAGGTGTTCCATGCCGCGCGGCAGGACATCGAGATCTTCGTGCTGCGCTTCGGCGACGTGCCGCGGCCGATGTTCGACACCCAGGTGGCCGCGATGGTGGCCGGGTTCGGCGACCAGGTGGGCTATGACAGCCTGGTGGCGGCGACCACCGGGGGGCATATCGACAAGGCGCACCGGTTCAGCGACTGGGCGGTGCGGCCGCTTTCCAGCGCGCAGATCAACTATGCCGCCGCCGATGTGACGCATCTGCGCGGGGTGTACGCCAAGCTGCGGGCGCGGCTGGAGCAGGACGGGCGGCTGGACTGGGTGGGTGAGGAGATGGCGCTGCTGTCCGACCCCGCGACCTATCAACCGGACCCGGAGCACATGTGGGAGCGGCTGCGGCCGCGCACCAACAACCGGCGGTTGCTGGGGGTGCTGCGGGCGGTGGCGGCGTGGCGCGAGCGCGAGGCGCAGAAATCCAACATTCCGCGCGGGCGGATGCTGAAGGACGAGGCGCTGCTGGAGATTGCCGCGAGTGCCCCGGATTCGGTGGAGGCGCTGTCGCGCATGCGCGGCGTGTCGCGCGGCTTTGCCGAGGGGCGGATGGGGGCGGGGCTGATCGCGGCGATCGCCGAGGCGCGGGCGCTGCCGGACGACGCGCTGCCGGAGGCGCCGAACCAGCGCGACGGGCCCAAGCCGTCGCCGGCGCTGGTCTCGCTGCTGAAGGTGCTGCTGGCGGCGAAGTGCGAGCAGCACCATGTGGCGCCGAAGCTGGTGGCCAACAGCGAGGATATCGACCGGCTGGCCACCGAGGACGAGCCGGATGTGGCGGCGCTGAGCGGCTGGCGGCGCGAAGTGTTCGGGGCGGATGCGCTGGCGCTGAAGGCCGGGGGCGTGGCGCTGGGAGTGAGTGGCAAGCGGATACGGCTGATCCGGACCCAGGGTGTGGATTGAGTAAGGAAGGGCGTTCTTTTTTGAAAAAAAGAACCAAAAAACTTCCATTCATTGAATTGTGGGGCACATTGTTGCCTCACCACGGATAATGAATAAAGTTTTTTTGCTTCTTTTTGTTCACAAAAAGAAGACCTTTCTTCCTTGTTGTTTCCTTTTGCCGATTCAGTGATGCACCATCAGCGCGGTTGGGCAGGCGTGCAGCAGGGCGCGGGTGCATGAGCCGAACAGTTTTTCGCGCAGCCCGGTATGGCCGTAGGCGCCCATGATCACCATCCCGGCGCGCAGCGACTGGACGTGATTGAGGATGATCTCGGCGGGGTCGGCGGTGGAGCCGATGGCCAGCACGTCGCTGACATTGCCGCCGTGGGCGCGCAGCAATTGTTCGGCGGGGGCGGCGCGGGCGGCGGCGACGGCCTGGTCCGCGTCGGCTGACAGCACCACGATCCTGCGCCCGGTGCCGATGCCGAGCAGGGCGGCCATGTGCAGGGCGCGCGCGCTCGGCAGGCTGGCGTCGAAGGCGACCAGCACGGGCTCGCCGAGCACGGGGGTGGACGGGCCCAGCAGGATCGGGCGCGGGTTGTGCACCAGGATGTCGCGCACCGAGGGTCCGATCCGGTCGGCCGCGCCGCCGGAGAATTCCGCGCCGTGGCCGAGCACGATGGCATCCGCGGGGATGGCCGCCGCGGCCAGGATTTCGGCCGGCCGGCCCTCGACGATCCGGCCTTCGCAGGTCACGCCGCGCTGGCGCGCCTGGTCCAGGACGGCCTGCAGTGCGGTCTGGGCTTCGGCATGGGCGCGGCGCAGTTCGGCGACTTCGGTGGCGACCTTGTAGGCCGAGCCGCCGATGCCGACGGCCATCGGCCGGGTGATCCAGGGGGTGTCGATGATGGCCAGGGCCTCGACCGTGGCGCCGTGGGTGGCGGCCAGGCCGAGCGCCAGGGCGGCGGCTTGCGTGCTGCTGGGCGTGGCATCGAGGCCGAGCAGGAGGCGGGTAAGCATGGGGGATTCTCCCTGGGGGCGATGGGGCGTGGTGCGATCATACACGGGATTGGACGGCATGGATGCGGCACGCGGCGGCGGATGCAGGGCAATCATGCTTGACGTGCGAGGACGTTTGATGCCGGCCCGCCAAATGGCCGGCTCTTCCGGCCGTTTCGCGGGCTGGTATCGCGCGCGGGGCTGGCCGGTGGCCGCGCGCAAGGCAAAGACTCATGCCAGCCCGCATTGACCCATGCTTCATGGGTCAACCTTTATGCGGGCTGGTATGGCGTTCGGGCCGCGATCCGCATCGCACGCAAGAAATATTCACAACGAGACGGAGCGGCGCAGAGAAGGAGGCCTCTGCGCCGCTTCGTCTCGTTGTGGTTCCTGTTCTTGCCGCATCACCAGACCGGCGGTTTGGCCATATGCGATTGCCCTGGCGGCGAATGGGTCGCGGTGCGGCGCCTGGCGTGCTATCGGATGGTGTGCAATCGCGGCGATCGTGGCGGATCAGACCGTGGAACAGGGAGCTTGGGGCCGGCCGTCCGATCGGGCAGCGGCACCCGCATGCAGGGAGAAGTGGCATGGGCAAGACGAGGAAATCGGCGCATCTGGCCTGGCTGGCGGCGGGGGGCCTCGCGCTCGCGGGTGCCGTGGCGGGGCCGGCGGTGGGGCAGACGCTGACGCTGGCGGTGGCGGCGTCGCCGACCAGTCTTGATCCGCATTATCACAACCTGGCGCCGAACAACTCGCTGGCCGACCACATCTTCGGCGCGCTGGTGGAGATGGACGCGAATACGCGGCCGGAGCCGGGGCTGGCGCTGTCGTGGAAGCCGATTTCGGATCTGGTGTGGGAGTTGAAGCTGCGGCCGGGGGTGAAGTTCCACGACGGCAGCGCGTTCACCGCCGAGGACATCGCCTATACCCTGGCGCGGGTGCCGACGGTGAAGAACTCGCCGGGCAGCTTCCTGTTGTACACGCGCGGCGTGACCAAGGTGGAGGTGGTTGATCCGCTGACGGTGCGGCTGACCACGGGGGCGGTGACGCCGCTGTTGCCGATCGACCTGTCGCAGGTGGCGATCCTGCCGCACGGGCTGGGGCCGGAGCCGACGAGCGAGAGTTTCAACGCGCTGAAATCGACCATCGGGACGGGGCCGTACCGGGTGACCGCCTACAACTCCGGCGACCGGGTGGAGCTGGCGCGCAACGATGCCTATTGGGGCGAGAAGCCGCATTGGGAGAAGGTGCATTATCGCATGATCCCGAACGACAGCGCGCGGACCTCGGCGCTGCTGGCGGGGGACGTGGATTTTATCGAGGCGGTGCCGACCTCGGATCTTTCGACGCTGCGCAAGGATAAGCGGGTGGCGCTGGCGGAGGCGGTGTCGCTGCGGTTCGCCTATCTGTTCTTCGATCGCACGCGCGACGGCGGCGGTATGCCGTTCGTGAGCGGCCCGGATGGCGAGGCGCTGGCGAAGAACCCGTTGGCCGATGTGCGGGTACGGCGGGCGCTGTCGATGGCGATCAACCGCGCCGCGATCGTGGATCGGGTGATGGAGGGGGCGGCGGTGGCGACCGGGCAGTTCCTGGCCAAGGGCAGCACCAGCTATGTCGATGACCTCGCCCCGCCGGCGTACGACCCCGAGGCGGCGCGCAAGCTGTTGGCCGAGGCGGGCTATCCCCGTGGCTTTCGCATCACCCTGCAGGGGCCGAACGACCGCTATGTGAACGACGAGAAGGTGATCCAGGCGGTGGGGCAGATGTGGACGCGCATCGGCCTGCAGACCAAGGTCGATGCCATCACCTGGCCCAGTTTCATCGGGCGGGCGAGCAAGCAGGAGTTCTCGGCGTTCTTCGTGGCCTGGGGGGTGTCCAGCGGCGAGGCGTCGAACCCGCTGCGGGCGTTGATCCATACCTTTGACGCCAGCCGGGGCTTCGGCTCGGCCAACCGGGCGCGCTACAGCAATCCGGCGCTGGATGCGGTGATCGAGCGCGGCATGGCGATCACCGATGACGCGGCGCGCGAGGTGGTGCTGAAGCAGGCGACGCGCATGGCGATGGAGGATGTGGCGATGATCACGCTGTACCAGCAGAAGAACATCTGGGGCATGAAGCCGGACCTGCGCTACGTCGCGCGGGCCGATGAGGCGACGCATGCGTTTGCGGTGTATCCGGCGAAGTAGCCGGCGGCGTAGCCGGGGACACGGGGTGATGGGCGGACGATGACAACCTGGATGCTGCGCCGCCTGATCCAGGCGGTGTTCGTGATGCTGGCGATGACGGTGATCGTGTTCATCGGCGTGAACGTGATCGGCGACCCCGTGGAGATTCTGATCTCGCCGGAGGCTGACCAGGCCGAGCGGGCGCGCGCGGTGATCGCGCTCGGCCTGGACAAGCCGTTGTGGGAGCAATACTGGCGCTTCCTGCTGGGCGCGGTGCAGGGCGACCTGGGCCGCAGCTTCGTGTTCAACGAGCCGGCGCTGAAGCTGATCGCGCAGCGCATGCCGGCGACGCTGGAACTGGCGCTGACGGCGGTGCTGATGTCGGTGGTGATCGGCATTCCGCTGGGGCTGTATGCCGGGCTGAAGCCGGATTCGATCGGCGGGCGGCTGGTGATGGGGGCCTCGATCCTGGGGTTCTCGCTGCCCAGCTTCTGGATCGGGCTGATGTTGATCATGGTGTTCGCGGTGCAACTGGGCTGGCTGCCATCGACCGGGCGGGGGCAGACGGCGGAGCTGTTCGGGGTGCAGTGGTCGTTCCTGACGCGGGACGGGCTGGCGCATATGGCGATGCCGGCGTTCAACCTGGCGCTGGGCAATATCGCGCTGGTGCTGCGGCTGACGCGGGCGGGGGTTCGGGAGAACCTGCCGATGGATTATGTGAAGTTCGCGCGCGCCAAGGGGTTGTCGCCCAACCGGGTGGTGTTCGTGCATGTGCTGAAGAACATCCTGATCCCGATCGTCACCGTGGTGGGCCTTGAGATCGGCGGGCTGATCGCGTTCGCGGTGGTGACCGAGAGCGTGTTCGCCTGGCCGGGGATGGGCAAGCTGATCATCGACAGCATCAACGTGCTGGACCGCCCGGTGATCGTTGCCTATCTGATGATGATCGTGGTGCTGTTCATCGTCATCAACCTGCTGGTGGACCTGTTGTACACCGTGCTTGATCCGCGCGTGCGGCTGGAGACCAGGGAATGAGTGCCGCCGCATCGCCGGAGCCGCAGGACGCGGTGGTGGCCGTGAAGCAGGAGACGCCGTTCGCGCGTTTCGTGTCGGAATACTGCGAGAGCCCGGTGGCGGTGGTGAGCTTCATCGCCGTGGTGCTGATTGTCGGCGTGGCGCTGCTGGCGCCGTGGATCTCGCCGCAGAACCCCTATGACCTGGCCCAGCTGGACATCATGGACGGGCGGCTGGCGCCGGGGGCGACGTCGATGGACGGGATGGTGTTCTGGCTGGGCACCGACGACCAGGGGCGCGACATGCTTTCGGGCATCATGTACGGGCTGCGCATCTCGCTGGGCGTGGGGGTGGGGTCGGCGGCGATTGCCTGTGTGATCGGCACGGCGCTGGGGCTGATTGCCGCGTTTGCCGGCGGGAAGGTGGATACCTCGCTGATGCGGCTGGTGGATTTGCAGCTTTCGTTCCCGGCGATCCTGGTGGCGCTGATGATCCTGGCGATACTGGGCAAGGGGGTGATGAACGTGATGCTGGCGCTGGTGATCGTGGAATGGGCGCGGTTTGCCCGCACCGCGCGCTCGGCGGCACTGGTGGAGGCGCGGCGGGAATACATGGAGGCGGCGCAGTGCCTGGCGCTGCCGAAATGGCGGCTGGTGTTCCGCCATATGCTGCCGAACTGCATGCCGCCGATCATCGTGATCGGCACCATCCTGGTGGCGCGCGCGATCACGCTGGAGGCGACGCTGTCGTTCCTGGGGCTGGGCGTGCCGATCACCGAGCCTTCGCTGGGGCTGCTGATCGCCAACGGCTACCAGTACATGCTGTCGGGGAAATACTGGATCAGCTTCTATCCCGGCATCGCGCTGCTGGTGACGATCATGGCGATCAACCTGGTTGGGGACCAGTTGCGCGACGTGCTGAACCCGCGGTTGAAGCGATGAGCGAGCTCACCCTGGACGTGCAGGGGTTGAGCACGCATTTCTTCACGCGCGCCGGGGTGGTGCGCGCGGTGGACGACATCTCGTTCAGCGTGCCGCGCGGGCGGGTGCTGGGGCTGGTGGGGGAGTCCGGGTCGGGCAAGTCGGTGACCGGGTTTTCGGTGATCGGGCTGGTCGATCCGCCGGGGCGGATCACGGCGGGGAAGATCCTGTTCCAGGGGCGGGACCTGACGAAGCTGGACGAGCGGGACCTGCGCGACCTGCGCGGCAACCGGATCGCGATGATCTTCCAGGACCCGATGATGACGCTGAACCCGGTGCTGCGCATCGATACCCAGATGATCGAGACGGTGCTGGCGCATGACAGCGTCTCGCGCAGCTCGGCGCGGGAGCGGGCGCGCGATGCGCTGGGCATGGTGGGGATTCCAAGCCCGGAGGAGCGGCTGAATGCCTATCCGCACCAGTTCTCCGGCGGCATGCGCCAGCGGGTGGCGATCGCGATCGCGCTGTTGCACCGGCCGGATCTGATCATTGCCGATGAGCCGACCACGGCGCTGGATGTGACGATCCAGGCGCAGATCCTGGCCGAGGTGCAGAAGCTGGCGCGCGAGGTGGGCACGGCGCTGATCTGGATCACCCACGACCTGTCCGTGATTGCCGGCCTGGCTGACGATATCGCGGTGATGTACGCCGGGCGGATCGTGGAGACCGGGCGGGTGGAGGAGGTGCTGGACCGGCCGCTGCATCCCTATACCCACGGGTTGATCGGCAGCGTGCCGAGCCGCAACGCGCGGGGGCAGCGGCTGCGGCAGATTCCCGGCATGACGCCCTCGCTGCTGAACCTGCCGCCGGGCTGCGCGTTTCGCAGCCGCTGCCCGCGCGCCGATGCCGCCTGCGAGCAGGACCCGCCGGACAGCCATCCGCTGGAGGGGCGCACGCTGCGCTGTTTCCATCCGCAGCTGGAGATGGTGGCGTGAGCGCCTCCGCACCCGTTATCGAGCTGAAGGGCATCTCCAAGCGCTTCGGCAAGACGCTGGATATCGCCGCGAAGATGACGCAGGGGTTGCGGCGGGCGATGGGCTCCACGGTGCGCGAGCCCGTGGTGCGCGCGGTGGACAATGTCGACCTGGTGGTGCGGCGGGGCGAGGTGCTGGGGCTGGTGGGGGAATCCGGCTGCGGCAAGTCGACGCTGGGGCGGATGGTGGCGGGGATCATGGCCCCGAGCGACGGGACCGTGCTGTTCGAGGGCCGCGACATCGCCGGGTTCGACGCCGAGGAGACGCGCCGGGCCAAGCTGAAGGTCCAGATGATCTTCCAGGACCCCTATGCCAGCCTCAATCCGCGCATGCGGGTGGAGGAGATCGTCGGCGAGGCGCCGCGGGTGCACAAGCTGATCGGGCCGGAAGGCTACGACGCCTATGTCGATGCGCAGTTCCGCCGGGCCGGGCTCGATCCCGCCTATAAGCGGCGCTATCCGCACCAGTTCTCCGGCGGGCAGCGGCAGCGCATCGGCATTGCCCGGGCGCTGGCGGTGCAGCCGGAATTCCTGGTCTGCGACGAGGCGGTGGCGGCGCTGGACGTGTCGATCCAGGCGCAGATCCTGAATCTGTTCATGGATCTGCGCGAGCAGTTGGACCTGACCTACCTGTTCATCAGCCATGACCTGGGCGTGGTGGAGCATCTGTCGGACCGGGTGGCGATCATGTACCTCGGCCGGATCGTGGAGGAGGCGTCGGCGGAGGATATCTTCGACCGGCCCAACCATCCCTATACCCAGGCGCTGCTGGCCGAGGTGCCGCGGATCGATACCCGCAAGCGGCAGTTCACCGCGATTTCCGGGGAAATACCCTCGCCGATCAACCCGCCCAGCGGCTGCCACTTCCACCCGCGCTGCCCGCATGCGATGGCGGTGTGCCGGGAGCGGGCGCCGGCGCTGGCCAGCGTGGCGCCGGGGCATCGCAGCGCCTGTCATCTGAATGGGGAAGGTTGAAGGAAGCGCGTTCTTTTTTGAAAAAAAGAACCAAAAAACTTTCATTCATTAAGGATATCTGTTTTATCTTACATATTCTTATGAATAAAAAGTCTTTTTGCTTCTTTTTCTTCAGAAAAAGAAGACCTTGCTTGACTTCTTGCCTGCCGCGAAACCCCGGATCAACCTCCTTGCCCGCCCCGCCCCGTGGCGGCAGATTGCCATCGTATGTCCCGTAACACGCTTTCGCTTGCTCATCGCGCCTGGCGGCTGCTGCCGGCGGCACCGCGGCGGGCGTTGGTGCGCGGCGCCACGGCGCTGGCGGCGCCGCGGCCGGATATGCCGCCGCCGCTGCTGGGGGCGGGCATGGCGTTGCTGGGCGAGTTCAGCCGCCCGTCCGGCCTGGGCATGGGGGTGCGGCTGGTGCAGCGGGCGATGGCGGGGATGGGGATGGCGACCGTGACGCTGGATGCCGATGTGCGGGCGGCGGAGTTGCCGCCGGCGGGCATGCCGGTGCTGCTGCATGTCAATCCGCCGTCGCTGCCGCTTGCGTTGCTGCGCCAGCGACGCGACCTGCTGCGCGGGCGGCGTGTGGTGGGGATGTGGAACTGGGAGCTGCCGGTGGTGCCGCAGGATTGGGGGGTGGGACTGAGGTTCGTGCACGAGGTGTGGGTGACCAGCCGCTTTACCGCCGATGCCATGGCCGCGATGCTGCCGGCGGACGGGCGCATCGGGCTGCGCGTGGTGTCGTATCCGCTGGCGGTGGCGCCGCCGGAGCCGGCGGCGCTGGGGCGGGCGCATTTCGGGCTGCCGGAGGATGCGCTGGTGGTGCTGGTGTCGTTCAACCTGGCGTCCAGCTTCGCGCGGAAGAATCCGCTGGCGGCGGTGGCGGCGCACCGGGCGGCGTTTGGCGACCGGGCGGATCGCATCCTGGTGCTGAAAATTGGCCATCCCGGGCATTTCCCCGAGGATTTCGCCACGCTGCGCGCGGCGGTGACGGGGGCGGGCAATATTCGCATGGAAACGCGGGCCATGGCGCAGGAGGAGGCGCATGCGCTGACCGCGTGTGCGGATATTGTGCTGTCGTTGCATCGCAGCGAGGGTTTCGGGCTGGTGCCGGCCGAGGCAATGTTGCTGGGCCGGGCGGTGGTGGCCACGGGGTGGTCGGGCAATATGGATTTCATGGACGCGGACTGCGCGGCGCTGGTGCCGTTTCGCCTGGTGCCGGCGCGCGATCCGCGCGGGGTGCTGGAGGTGGCCGGCGCGGTGTGGGCGGAGCCGGACATCGATGCGGCGGCGGTGGCGCTGCGGCGGCTGGCCGACGATCCCGATGCCCGCGCGGCGCTGGCGGCACGGGGGCAGGCCCATGCGCGGGCGGTGCTGGGAGCCGGGTCGCTGGCCGCGGCACTGGCGGGGTTGGCGCGATGAGGCTGCTGGTGTGGCAATGGGGGCGGCGCGGGGCGGGGCCGCGCTATGCCAGCGCGTTGGCCGCCGGGCTGGGGCGGGTCCCGGGGGTGGAGGCGTTGCTGTCGCTGTCGCGGCAGGCGGAGATCCTGGCCGGCGCGGCGGAGGGGCCGCGCTGCGACCTGCCGGTGGATACCTATCGCGGCTGGCGCGACCTGTTGTTGCGGCTGCCATTGTTGCCGTTCCAGGTGGCGGGGCTGGCGCGCAAGATCGCGGCGCTGCGGCCGGATGCGGCGATCTGCGCCATGCCGGCGCCGCTGGACCTGCTGATGGCCGCCGCCCTGCGCCGCGCCCGCGTGCCGTATGCCGTGGTGGTGCATGATGCCGACCTGCATCCCGGCGATGTCCATGCGTTGCAGATGGTGCTGCAGCGGCGGCTGGTGGCGCGGGCCGATGCGGTGGTGGCGCTGAGCCGCCATGTCGGCGACCGGCTGTGTGCCCAGGGGCTGGCGGCGCGCGGCCGGCTGATCCTGAGCGAGCATCCGCCGCTGACCTTCGGCCCCTTGCCGCCGCCGCCGCGCGCCCATGGCGGCCGGCTGCGGCTGCTGTGTTTCGGGCGGCTGCTGCCGTACAAGGGGCTGGACCTGCTGGCGGCGGCGATGGCAGCACTGGGGCCGCGCGACGACCTGGAACTGCGGGTGGTGGGCAGCGGGCCGGAATCGCCGGTGCTGGATGCGCTGCGGCAGCTGCCGGGGGTGCAAGTGGAGAATCGCTGGGTGCCGGAGGCCGAGGTGGCCGATATCCTGGCCTGGGCGGATGCGCTGGTGTTGCCGTATCGCGAAGCGAGCCAGAGCGGGGTGGCCGCCGCGGCGCTGGCGGCCGGGCGCTTTGTGGTGGCGACACGGGTGGGGGGGATTTCCGAGCAACTGGCCGGCGTGGCGCTGGCGCGACTGGTGGCGCCGGAGGCCGCTTCCCTGGCGACGGCGTTGGCGGCGCTGGCCGGGGAGACGCCGGCGGCGACAGCGGAGGCAGATCGCTGGCCGGATATCTCGGCCGCGTTGGCGCGCGACCTCGCGGTGGTCTTGGGATAAAAGGAAGAGTGTTCTTTTTTGAAAAAAGAACCAAAAAACTTTCATCCCTAGGAGTGTGAGGCACGATGGTGCGGCGCGAAGGATAATGAATGAAGTCTTTTTGCTTCTTTTTCTTCAGAAAAAGAAGACTCTTTCTTACTGCCTTCGCCCCATGTGACGCCGCCCTTCGAGCCACTGCCACGCGAGCAGTCCCGGCACGCCGAAGGCCAGTTCGCGCAGGCGCTTGGTCATGGACAGCGCGATCGCCTGGTC
>JADLHF010000015.1 GCA_020848935.1 Acetobacteraceae bacterium | reverse complement strand
CAACCGTGCCGCCCAGCGGCAACCCAGCCCCGCTCCGCACTGCGCTATCCCAGCTGCGGTGCGGGCGATAGCCTCGGCCCGATGATCGATCGGGCGACCCGCCAGCGGGCAATCCTGTGCGTGATGGCGGCCTCGGCGCTGTACACGGTGGCGGCGGCGCTGGTGAAGTCGCTGGCGGCCGACTATCCCGCCGTGGAGATGATGTTCTTCCGCAGCCTGGTGGTGGCCGCCGTCACCCTGCCGATCCAGCTGCGCGCCGGTGGCTGGCGGGCGCTGCGGCCGAGGAAGCCGATGAGCCATGTCTGGCGCCTGGTCTTCGGCTTCACCGGCATGCTGACCGCCTATTACGGCTACGGCCACTTGCCGCTGGCCACCAACACCGCGCTGGGCTTCTGCATGCCGCTGTTCCTGACCATCCTGTCCGTGCCGCTGCTGGGCGAACGGGTCGGCTGGAAGCGCGTGCTCGCGGTGCTGGCGGGGCTCGGCGGCGTGCTGCTGATGGTCCGCCCCTGGGCGAGCGGGGCGGACGCGCTGCCGCCGCTGCCGGTGGCGATCGTGATGGCCGGCGTGGTCACCTGGGCGCTGGCGATGATCAGCATCCGGCGCATGGGCGAGCAGGGCGAGAGCAACGTGGCCATCGTGCTGTGGTTCGGCGTCGGCAGCGCCGTGCTGGCCGGCGCGCTGAGCCTGCCGGTCTGGGTCACGCCAACCTGGCTGGCCCTAGGCGGCCTTCTGGCCATCGGCATCGTCACGCTGATCGCCCAGTTGCTGATGACCGAGGCCTACCGCATCGGCGAGACCACGCTGGTTGCCCCGTTCGAATACGGCGCCATCGTCTATTCCACCCTGCTCGGTGCACTGATCTGGCACGAGCTTCCCAATGCCTGGGGCTTCACCGGCATCGCCATCATCATCGCGGCGGGGCTGATGGTGTGGCACCAGGAGGTGCGCGGGAAGCCCGGCAGCAGGTGACGCCGGGAACGAACGGGGGCCTGGGGCCCCCGGCCCCAGCGGGTCCAGGGCAGAGCCCTGGCCTTCCTGCCATCCTAAACATTGCGCCGCGGCGCGATCGCCGCCCCGCCCGAAGCCGAGCGTCCGCTGTCGATCACCAGCTGCGTGCCGGTGATGTTCGCCGACAGCTCCGAGCACAAGTACAGTACCGTGTTGGCCACCTCCTCGGCAGAGCTGTAGCGCCCGGTCGGCATGCCGGCGGCGTTGGCGGCATGCACCGCTTCAGGATCGGCCGGGTTCCGCTGCGCCTCCAGCGAGCGCATCATCCGCGTCTCCACCGGGCCAGGGCAGATCGCATTCACCCGCACGCCGTAGCGGGCGACGTCCGAGGAGGCGACCTTGGTGATTCCCGCCACGCCATGCTTGGCGGCGACATAGGCGGCCATGCCGGGCGCCCCGAACAGCGCGGCGGTGGAGGCGGTGTTCACCACCGCGCCGCTGCCCTGCTTCAGCATCGTCGGCAGCACGTATTTCAGGCCGAGGAACACGCCGGTCAGGTTGACCGCGATCACCGCGTGCCAGATCTCCTCGTCGTATTCGGTGATCG
The DNA here is from genome assembly GCA_020848935.1 of Acetobacteraceae bacterium. Taxonomy (GTDB): domain Bacteria; phylum Pseudomonadota; class Alphaproteobacteria; order Acetobacterales; family Acetobacteraceae; genus CAMDGX01. Next base: position 8,726 of record JADLHF010000015.1, on the reverse strand, counting down.
GCGCCACGCGGCCCTCGATCCCCGCGTTGTTGAAGAAGCAGTCGATCCGGCCATAGGCATCCAGCGCCGCCTTCACATAGGCCTGCACCTCGGCGGATTTGCTGACATCGGCGCGCACGAAGATCGCCGCCCCGCCGGCGGCCTTCACCTGATCCGCGGCGTCCTGGCCCAGGGCGGCGTCGTGGTCCACCACGACAACACGGGCACCGGCACGCCCAAAGCCAAGGCAGGTGGCCAGCCCGATGCCACCCCCGCCGCCGGTCACCAGCGCGACCTTGCCCGAGAAGTCCATGGCGTTTCCTCCATTGTGCGTCTCGCAATTGCCGCATGGCGACGCGGGCTTGGCAAGCCGGCCACGGGTTGCGCTGCGGCGCGAGCCGGCGTTAGCTTCGCCCGATCGCGGGAAATCCCGCGCAAATACATCGCGGAAACTGCCGCGCCACCGGAAGGGGATTCGTCATGCATCGTCGCACCTTGTTGAAGGTCGCCGCGGCCGCGTCCCTGCTGCCGATGCCTGCCGTGGGTCAGGTCAGCCGCGCCAAGACGCTGCGCCTGATCCCCCACGCCAACCTGACCGTGCTCGACCCGGTCTTCACCACCGCCGGCATCACCAACGAGCATGGCTACCTGGTGTTCGACCTGCTCTACGGCATGGACAGCAAGCAGAACATCCAGCCGCAGATGGCCGAGAGCCATACCGTGGAGAATGGCGGCCTCACCTGGCTGATCCGGCTGCGCCCGGGGCTGATGTTCCATGACGGCACCCCGGTGCGCGCCGCCGATTGCGTGGCCAGCCTCAACCGCTGGACGGTGCGCGACCCGTTCGGCCAGCTCGTCGGCCGCGCGCTGGATGCGTTCGAGGCCGCGGACGACCGCACCATCCGGGTGAAGCTGAAGCGCCCCTTCCCGCGCCTGCTGAATGCCATCGGCAAGGCGGTGACGCCGCCCTTCGTCATGCCGGAGCGGCTGGCCCGAACCTCCCCGTCCACGGCGGTGACCGAAATGATCGGCTCCGGCCCGTACAAGTTCAACAAGGACGAGTTCGTCGCCGGCGCCAAAGTCACCTATTCCCGCTTCGAGGGCTACGTGCCGCGCGAAGGGGCTGCCGACTGGCTGGCGGGGGGGCGCAAGGGCTGGTTCGACCGCATCGAGTGGCACATCATCCCCGACCCCGCCACCGCCGCCGCGGCGTTGCGCGCCGGCGAGGTGGATTGGTGGGAATGGGGCCTGCCCGACCTGCTGCCGCAGCTGGAGCGCGACCCCAACATCCGCGTGCAGGTGACCGACAAGCTCGGCCTCTACTCGATCCTGCGCTTCAACATGAGCGTCCCGCCCTTCAACAACGCCAAGCTGCGCCGCGCCATTGTCGAGGCGGTCGACCAGAACGACTTCATGCTGCCGATCAGCGGCAACGACCCCAAGGGCTACCGCACCTGCTTCGCCATGATCCCCTGCGGCCTGCCGCATTCGCGCGAACTCGGCGCATCCTTCATGACCCCGCCGCGCGACCTGGAGACGTCGCGCGCGGCGGTCAAGGCGTCCGGCTACAATGGCGAGAAGGTGGTGATCCTCACCCCCACCGACCTGCCGTCGCTGTACCCGCTCGGCGTGGTCGCCGCCGACCTGCTGAAGAAGCTCGGCATGAATGTCGATCTTCAGGAGATGGACTGGGGCACGGTGGTGCAGCGCCGCAGCTCGACGGAGCCGGTGGAAAGGGGCGGCTGGAGCATCTTCCCCACCAATGGCGGCCCGCTCTTCATCGGCTCGCCCCCGCTCAACATCTACATCCGCGGCCAGGGCGCCAAGGGCTGGGTCGGCAACTACGACAACCCCGAGATCGAGCGCCTGGTCGATGCCTGGCTGGGGGCCGAAACCGACGCCGACCAGGACCGTATCTACGACGCGATCCAGAAGAGCGCCTTCGACTCCCCGCCGCTGGTGCCGCTCGGCCAGTACTACCCCAAGACCGCGTTCCGCAAGGACATCATCGGCGTGCAGGATTTCTCCCTGCCCACCCCCTGGTCAACCCGGCGCGGCTGACCGGCGGCGGCATGCCGGGGCTGCCGATCAAGCGGAGAACAGGCCGATGCCGTTGCAGAACCGCATGTTGCCCACGGGCGAGATCGTCGCGCATCCGGCGCGCGGCCTGTTCGTGGGCAATCGCGGCCGGCTGCACCTGCCGGGCCGGGTGCTCGGCGGCCGGCGCTGGACCACCCATTGCTGGGTCACCTGCCTGTTGCAGTTCCGCGGCCGGCACCGCGAGGTGATGGGAAACGGCTGGACCGAGCTGTTCTTCCTCGACGAGGCGGTGGCCCTGTCCGCCGGCCACCGGCCCTGCGCCGAATGCCGCCGCGCCGACTATCGCCGCTTCCAGGCCGCATGGCGGATCGCCCACGGCGAGCCGGCGACGGCCCCGGCGATGAACGCCCGCCTGCATGCCGACCGGGTCGAAGGCGGCCGCACCGCGCGATCGCGCACCCAGCGCCGCCACACGGCGACAGTGGCCGACCTGCCCGACGGCACCTTCGTGCTGGCCGCGTCCGGCCCGGCGCTGGTGGCGGGTGGCTTGCTGCACCCGTACGACCCCGCCGGCTACGGCCCGGCGGAGACCATCGATCCCGCGGCAACCGTGACAGTATTGACCCCGCGCTGCACGGTGGCGGTGCTGCGCGCCGGCTACCGCCCGGTGCTGGCGCTGGGCTGACCCGCGCGGGGTATGCAGCGCCGCCCGCCGCGCTAGACTTGATCCGGAACCACGGACCCAGGGAGACTGAAATGTCCACCTCCACCTCCACCTCCACCGCCGCCGCCCCGCGCAACAGCGACCTCGATACCGCGATTGCCGAGGCGCATGAGCGCTACACCGCCGCCCGCCCGAAAAGTGCCGCCCTGCACCAGAAGGCCAAGATGGTGATGCCCGGCGGCAACACCCGCTCCAACCTGTATTACGCGCCGTTCCCCACCGCGATGGCCGGCGGCAAGGGCTGCACGGTCAACGACATCGACGGCAACGCCTATCTCGACCTGTGCGGCGAATACACCGCCGGTCTTTTCGGCCATTCCGAAACCCGCATCCTGGAGCGAGTCCAGGCCGCCGTCGGCCGCGGCATCGGCCTGGCCGCCGTCGGCGAGAACGAGCCGGCCTTCGCCGCGCTGGTCTGTGCCCGCTTCCCCTCGATCGAGAAGGTGCGCTTCACCAATTCGGGCACCGAGGCGAACATGATGGCCCTGACCGTGGCCCGCCACCACAGCAAGCGGGCAGGGGTCCTGGTATTCCGCGGCGGCTACCACGGCAGCGTGCTGACCTTCACCAGCGGCGCGCCAAGTGCCATGACCGTGCCGATGGACTTCGTGATGGCCGACTACAACGACCTCGACGGCACGGTCGCCCTGTTGCGCGAGCATAAGGACCGCATCGGCGCCGTCATCCTGGAACCGATGCAGGGCTCCGGCGGCTGCATCCCGGCCACCGTGCCGTTCCTCAAGGGCCTGCGCGCGGCCTGCGACGAACTCGCCATGGTGCTGATCTTCGACGAGGTGATGACCAGCCGCCATTCCTCCGGCGGCCTGCAGAAGCTCACCGGCGTGATCCCCGACTTGACCGCGCTCGGCAAATACCTCGCCGGCGGCATGAACATCGGCGCCTTCGGCGGCAAGGCGGCGATCATGGACGCCTTCGACGCCACCCAGCCCGGCGCGCTGGTCCATGCCGGCACCTTCAACAACAACGTGCTGAGCATGGCCGGCGGCGTGGTGGCGCTGGGCGAGATCTTCGACGGCGCGGCGGCCGAAGCGCATTACCAGAAGGGCGAGCGCCTGCGCACCCGCCTCAACGAGATCGCGCAGAAGCACCGCGTCAGCCTGCAATTCACCGGCATCGGCAGCATGATCCAGCCGCATTTCCGCACCGGCGAACTGCTGCGCCGCTACAGCGCCTCGGCCAACGAGGAAGGCCTGCTGGAGCTGTTCTTCTTCGACATGCTCCAGGCCGGCATCTACCTCGCCCGGCGCGGCATGGTGGCGATGAGCCTGCCGGTCGGCGAGGCCGAGTGCGATCGCTTCGTCGCCGCCGTCGATGCCTTCTGCACGACGCGAGGCCCGCTGATGCGCGCCTGAACACCCATTCCAACAGCCATGCCAAGCGCCCGCCAGCTTCAGGACGCGCTCGATCGCCTCGTCGCCGCGCTGCCGCACATGGGCAGCGCGGAGGAGCCCATCCACAACGCCGTCGCCGTGGTGGAACACCCCGGCCGCGGCCTGCGCGCCGCTGCCGCCGCCGGGCGCATGCGCGACGACAGCGACGCGCCGATGGCCATCGGCACCCAATTCCACATCGCCAGCGTGGTCAAGCCGATGACCGCGACGCTGATCTTCCAGGCCGCCGAGGATGGCCTGATCGGTCCCGCCGGCATCGACACGAAACTGATCGACACCGGCGTGCTGGCCCCGTATCTCGTCCGCCGGCTGCACAACATCCACGGCCGCAGCCACGGCGCGGACATCACCCTGCGCCACCTGCTCACCCACACCAGCGGCCTGCGCGACGGCCAGGTCGACGACGGCGAGTACCTGGCCGGCGGCTATATCGGCCGCGCCGCGCCCAATTCCCTCTCCGGCCGCCGCTGGCCGGACCTCGACGCCCACATGGCGGCCTACCGCAGCAACAAGGGCCCACCGCCCGGCCTGCGCACCACCATGCACTGGAAGCCCTGGGACCCCGCCCGCCCCGACGACCCCGATGCCGGCGTGCTCAACTTCTATCTCGCCGCCCACACCGCGGGCGCCCGCGCGCTGTTCCCGCCCGGCCACGGCTTCCACTACTCCGACACCGCCTTCACCATCCTCGCCCTGTTGGCCGAAAACCTCCTGGGCGCCAGCTTCGCCCGCCTCCTGCACGACCGCATCTACCTCCCCTGCGGCATGACCGACAGCTATTACATCGCCGACAGCGACCTCGACCCCACCCCCTGGCAGCGCGACCTGTCGGATTGCTGGAACGGCCCGTACCCGCTGGTCAGCGCCGGCTTCGACCTGTCCAACGACTGGGGCGGCGGCGGCGTGGTCGCGACGGCATCCGACCTCAACCGCTTCCTCATCGGCCTGCTCGCCGGCCGGCTCTTCCGCCGCCAGGGCACGCTGGCGGAGATGACCCGCTTCATCGCCCCGCCTGGCCTGGCCAGCTACGCCGCCATCGGCCACGGCCTGCTCGGCTTCCGTAGCCCCGCCGGCCGCTTCCTGTTCGGCCATTCCGGCGCCTGGGGCGCCAAGATGCTGTACGATCCCGCCAACGGCTTCTTCTACAGCGGTACCATCAACCGCCGCGGCGTCCGGGGGGAGTGGATGCTCGAAATCGCCGACGCCGTGGCGGCACTCTGATGCCTGCCCCACAAGACCCCCGCATCATCGGCCACTGGCGCCTGGTCGAAACCCGCGCCTGGGACGAACACGGCACCCCCCAGCCGAATCCCTACGGCCCCTTTCCGCTCGGCATCGTCACGCTGACCGCCGAGGGCCGCATGCTCGCCGTGCTGTCCGATGGCCGCCCCGACCTGCCGCCCGGCACCCCGCGCGATTACCGCTCCTACATCGGCGCCTACAGCTTCGACGGCACCACCCTGCACACCGTCGTGGACGGCGCCGACACGCCCGACTGGCTCGCCACCGACCAGGTTCGAAAGGCCCGCTTCGAGGCCGGCCGCTTGATCCTCCGCCCACCCCCGCGCGAGATCGCCGGCCGCACCATCCATCGCGAACTTGCGTGGCAGCGACTTGTTCCGGAAACTGCCGGCACTCCCGGGAAGGAAACACCATGAGCGCGACCCCGCCACCCACCGCCGCCCAGAACAGCGCCTACCTGATGCCGCGCGGAGATTGGCTGTCGCGACGTACGGAACTGATCCTGGAGCCCGACCTGCCGATCATCGACCCGCACCACCACCTGTGGGACCGGCCGGGCTGGCAGTACATGATCCACGACCTGCTGGCCGACACCTCCAGCGGCCATAACATCTGCGCCACCGTCTTCATCCAGTGCCGCGCCTTCCACCGTGCCGGGGGCCCCGAAGGCATGAAGCCGATCGGCGAGACCGAATTCGCCAACGGCGTCGCCGCCATGTCCGCCAGCGGCGTCTATGGCACCGCGACGCAGGTCAACGCAGGGATCGTCAGCCACGCCAGCCTCACCCTGGGCGCCGCTGTCGAGGAGGTGCTCGCCACCCATATCCGCGCCGGCAACGGCCGCTTCCGCGGCATCCGCCACATCGTCGCCCATGACGACGACCCCTTGCTCAACAACCCCGGCAACCCCGCGCCCCCGCATCTGCTGATGGACCCAAAGTTCCGCGAGGGCTTCGCCAAGCTCGCCCCCAACAACCTGAGCTTCGAAGGCTGGCTCTACCATCCGCAGATCGACGAATTGACCGATCTCGCCCGCGCCTTCCCCGGCACCGCCATCGTGCTGAACCACGTCGGCGGCCCCTTGGGCAGCGGCCGCTACGCCGGCAAGCGCGCCGAGATCTTCCCGATCTGGGCCGCCTCGATCAAGAAACTCGCCGCTTGCCCGAACGTCATGGTCAAGCTCGGCGGCATCGGCATGCGCATCAACGGCTACGACTTCCACGAACAAGCCGAACCCCCGTCCAGCGAAACCCTCGCCAGCGCCTGGAAACCCTACATCGACACCTGCATCGAAGCCTTCGGGGCGAGCCGCTGCATGTTCGAAAGCAACTTCCCTGTGGACAAGGGCAGCTACTCGTACCAGGTGTTCTGGAACGCCTGCAAACTCCTGGCCAAGGGCGCCAGCGCCAGCGAGAAGGCTGACCTGTTCTTCGGCGCGGCGAACCGGTTCTATCGGCTGGGGCTGTCCTGACTGCAAAGGGCGGGCGCAAGCCCGCCTCACCTCCGAAAGCCGCCTTCTGCTTCTATGGCACTGGCGTCTCGTGCGCCATGAAGCACGCGGATCACCACGACCTCTTTTCCCGCCACCTGATAATACAGCGCATGATGGGCGTGAAATACGACCCGCAACCCGACCGCCAATGTTGGCCGCATTGACCCGCCTAGCGGAAACGTCTCAAGCGGCTTGAGTGCGGCAAGTAGCTCGGAAACGAAGCGGGTGGCGACGGCATCCGAAACTTCGGCGGCAAGCCAAGTCCAGATTTCCGCCAGGTCTGCCTGGGCCGATTCCGACAGCCTTACGCGGAACGGCGGATCAATCCCTGCCTCCCAAGCGCAACGATGCGGTCAATATCGATATCCACAACGCGCCCGGCGGCGACATCGGCGAACCCGAGATCGATATCCGCCTTCAGCGCGGCGAAGTCCCGCGCCTTGGTTTCCCGATTGCGGGCCCAGCCGCGCAGTGCATCGCGCACAACGTCGCTGCTGGAGCGGTAATCGCCAGCGGCGACGGCCGCACGAATGGTGCTGGCCAAGTCAGCCGGCAACGTGACAGTCAATTGTTCATTCGCAGCCATGGCTCACCATCCCGAAGGCCTGTGCATAATATATGATGCCGGCACTCTTGGTCACGCAACCTCTGCGCATCACACTCGCCCATGGTTGAGCTGGCGCGAACGGGTTAACCTAACAACAGCCAGTCACCAAATACGCCTCGCCGCATTGATTGCCACCCGACATCGGGACGCGAAAGGATCGACGAATGACGCCGTTCTAGAGGCTGTCCGTCACCCTCCCGATGTTCTTCGCACCGCTCCTCAGCGGATGCGTATCTCACAATGCGCCCGGCGACTTGGCATTTTCGGCGATCACCTTGGTCGATTGGCGAGACCACGCCGAGTTGGCAGGGCCGATCGATTCGCCGAAATACGCTCGCCCGTTGTTGAAGGTCGAGTTCACCAGCGCAGTCAATTTGGTCCAGTTTACAATGGACAATAGCTATCCCACATTCGGAGTCAGAACATCTTTTTGCGGCCGGCCAAGTCCGTGGTGGGGATTGGGTTGGCCGTGGGTTTACTGGCGCGGCGTGGAACTCAGCTGGTTGCGTCAGAACCCGATCGAACAGGTCGCCGCGGGCAGCAGGATCGCCTATGACGTCTTCCTGAACGTCTCCGGGCAAGTGCGGCCGGCCGATAGTCCGACTGAGGAAGGATACGACCTTCGGCACCGCCCCCAGGATATCTGCTTGTCCGTGGGCGCCCGGGACATGCTGGGGTTCGGGTTCGAATCCAACACTGTCGTCATCCCGAAGGAGGCCATCGCCGCAGCGTTGCGCAGTGCCCAGCGGGTTCCGGCCAATTGAGGCCGGCTGCCGTCTCGGAATTCGCTCTACGCCGCCACCGCAAATCCCGCCGCCACCGCCGTCGCCCGCAAACTCTCGAATCCCATCCGCGCGTAGGTCAATGGATGCGCCACCCGAGGATCCTGCTCCGCCTCCACCACCAGCCACCCCCCATACCCCGCCGCGCGCAACTGCCCCAACAATCCGCCAAAATCGATGCACCCATCCCCCGGCACGGTGAACACGCCCTTCAGCACCGCCCCCATAAAACTCCAATCCCCGGCAACCGCCTCGTCCAGCACTGCGCGCCGCACATCCTTGCAATGCACATGCACCACCCGCCCGACATGCCGCCCCAGCAGCGCCGCCGGATCGCCCCCGGCAAACAGGCAATGCCCGCTGTCAAACAGCAACCCCGCCGCCGCCCCGGAATGCGCCATCAGCGCATCCACCTCGCCATCCGCCTGCACGATCGTGCCCATGTGGT
>JADLHF010000014.1 GCA_020848935.1 Acetobacteraceae bacterium | reverse complement strand
TGCCAAAGGCGATCGGCAACGAGGTGTTCTTCCTCGGCCACAACACCCTGAGCAGCACCTGGGGCCTGTTCCAGGTGAACGACGATGGCGTCACCGCGGCGCCGATCTCGTCGCCCTCGTCGCCCTATACCTACGGTCTGGCGGCGATCGGGTCCGACCTCTTCTACTTCGCCTCCGATGGCGTCACGACCGACCAGCTCTACCGCCTGACGCCGGGGGCGACGCCCGGGGCGGCCGGTTCGCCGGTGCAGATCACGAGCTTCACCCAGCAGGGTGGCTTCATGGGCGACCTGTTCCAGGGCGGCGACGGCAACATCTATTTCTCGCGCGAGGAGACCGCGACGGGCCGCGAACTGTGGGTGCTCGATACCTCCGACCCCGCGGGCGCACGGCTGGTGGCCGACCTCAACACCGATGTGCAGCCGGGCGGCTACGACCCCGACCAGGTCGTCGCGGCCCCCGACCCGCTGGAGCAGTGGCTGATGGGGAGCTACCACCCCGGCGGCGGCGGCGGTGGCGCGATCGCCGCCTGAGCAGGGCGCGCCACAGGCGGGCGGGCGGCCCGTAATGCCGCCGCTGCCCGTGCCGCGAGCCAACCCGCGCGGTCTCGGCACGCGCCAACAAGGCTCGTGCCGCTGGTATCAGTTGGTCTTGGCGGGTGCGGCGCGCTTCTTCAGCCGCCCCGAATCCAGCAGCTGCTGCACAAGTTTCGGCAGGCTCTCCGACAGCTGGGCCACCGCCTCGACCGGCATCACCACGGTGAAGGCGCGCTGGGCCTGCGGCGGCCCCTTGGGGTCGGCGTTGGGCTGCAGCATGTGGAAGCGGATGCGCGCGGTCGGGCCGACGATCACGATGTCGGTGACGCCATCGGCGTAACGGGTTTCATCCATGTTCCGGGGGATCCTTGTCTTCGAGGGGTGTCGCGGGGACTCGCGCCCGGGCGGCGCGGCATATACTGTGCAGAGGCAGGACTTAAGAAGACCATGCTTTAACACAGGAAGCGTAAACGGCGGACTTCACCCTGGCTTCCTTCCGGGCACGGGCCGCGTATATGATTCGTCCGGTGGGCAGCCGCCAATGGAGGGCCTCGCCTGTGACCACATCGCCTGTGACCACATTCCAACCGACCGTTCGCGGCAGGTTTCGTGCGTCGCTGTTCCGTGGCACCGCGGTGGTCTGCGCGGGGCTGATGCTTTCCGCCTGCGTCACCACCCAGGCCGGCCGCATCGGCGCCGACGACGGCACCGATTCCTGCCGGCGGCAGCTGGTGGCACTCGACAGCACCGGCAATTTCTTCGCCGAGGACATCATCAAGGGCGCGGTGATCGGCGCGGTCGCGGGCGGCCTGATCGGCGGCCTCGCCTCGGGCAACTGGCGGGGGGCGGCGATCGGTGCGGCGGCGGGTGCCGCGGTGGGCGGGGCCACCGGCTACTTCGCGGCGGTGCAGCAGCAGCAGCGCGACCAGGCCGGCATCTTCCGCCAGGTCAAGGACGACATCGGCCGCGAGAACGCGCAGCTCGACCGCACCCAGGTCGCGTTCGACCAGCTCACCTCGTGCCGCTTCGGCCAGGCCCGCCAGGTGCGCGCCGATTACCAGTCCGGCCGCATCAGCCGCGACCAGGCGCAGGCGCAGATGAACCTGATCCGCACCCGCTACGACCGCGACGTCGCGCTGGCGCGCACCATCAACGGCCAGATCACCGGCCGCCAGGAACAGTTCGCCGACGCCGCCAACAGCCTCTCGCCCGGCACCAAGGAGGCGATCGAGCGGGCCAAGCCGCAGCCGCGGCGCGTCACGCTGGTCAGTGCCGCGCCCCTGAAGGTGACCCCGACCGCCGATGCCGGCGAACTGGGCCAGGTCTCGGCCCGCCAGCAGGTGACCGTGAAGACCCAGCGCGACGGCTATGCCCTGGTCCAGACCGCCGACGGCAAGGAAGGCTTCGTGCCGCTGTCGGCGATCCAGGGCGGCTCGCGCGCGCTGGCAACGCCTGCGGTCGCTGCTGCCGCCGGCGGTGGCGATGCCGGCGAGGTGCGGACGCTGGCGGCGACCAATGCCGCCAAGCGCGACAACTTCTCCGACAGCATCGCGGTGGCCGAGCGGGCGAGCACGTCGGGCTTCGACCTGAGCTGACCAAGGGAGTGACCAAGGGCCGGGGGTGGCGCCCACCATGCGTGGAACCTTTCCATCCCCGGCTTGCGGGCGGCGTGGCGCGATCGGGCGGGATGCGACCGGTCGTGGCAGGGCTGGCCTGATGCCGATGCTGCGGCTTGGCCTCTTCTGCCTCGTCGGGCTGCTGGGGGCGGCCGCGCTGGCGCAGCCGCGCCCCGGCGCCCAGCAGGCAGCACCCGCCGCTTCACCGGCGCCGCCGACCGAGCCGTTCCTGCGCATCGAGGCCGGCCGGCACACCGCCGCCGTCAATCGCATCGCGGTCGATGCCGCCGGCCAGCTGCTGGCGACCGCCAGCGACGACAAGACGGTGCGGCTGTGGAACCCGGCCGACGGCGCGGCACGCGGCGTGCTGCGCCTGCCGATCGGCCCGCGCGAGGAAGGCGAGATCTACGCGGTGGCGCTGACCCCCGATGGCAAGCGCGCCTTCGCCGGGGGCTTCACCGGCTATGGGTGGGACCGCGCCTTCTCGATCTACCTGTTCGATCTGGAGCGCATGGTGCTGCGCGGGCGGCTGCCCGGGCTGCCGGCGCCGGTCAACCACCTTGCTGTCTCGCCCGATGGCGCGCGGCTCGCGGCCGGCCTCGGCGGCACCGCCGGGGTGCGGGTGTGGGACACCACCCAGGGCCGCCTCCTGTTCGAGGACCGCACGTTCCAGGGGCCGGTGCGCAGCGTCGTGTTCGATGCGCGCGGCCGGCTGGCCGCCGCCTCGGCCGACGGGCGGGTGCGCGTCTATGATCAGCAGGGCAGGCGGATCGCCGATGCCGTGCCCGACCCTGGCGGCCGGCCCTTCGGCCTCGCCTTCTCGCCCGATGCCGACGTGATCGCGATCACCTACGAGAACCGGCTCAGGGTCGACCTGCTGTCGGCGCGCACGCTGGCCCGCATCGCCGGCCCCGATGTCTCGGGGCTCGTGGGCGAGGGGCTGCTTTCGGTCGCCTGGGCGCCCGACGGCCGCGGCGGGGTGCAGCTCTACGCGGCCGGCTATGCGCGTGGCCAGGATGGCTACGTGGTGCGCCGCTGGGCGGATTTCGGGCTGGGCGCGCCGACCGACATCGCCGCCGCCCACGATGCGATCCCGCACATGGTGGCGCTGCCGACCGGGGGCATCGCGTATGCCGCGCTCGATCCGGGATGGGGGCGGATCACCGCCGAGGGCAGCGTTCCGATCCGGCCCAACCCGCCGATCACCAGTTTCCGCGCGGCGCGCGAGGGCCGCTTCGCGATCAGCGCCGATGGCTACACCGTGGAGTTCACCGGCCGCACCCAGCTGCTGCGCTTCGCCGGCCTGACCCGCCGGCTGGAGCCCGCGGGCGCGCCCGCGACGAACCTCGTGCCGGCGCGGGTTTCGGCGCCGGGCATGCAGCTCGGCGGCTTCAAGGACAGCAACGCGCCGACGCTGAACGGTGCCCGGCTTGCCCTCGGCCAGGGCGAGTTCAGCCGCAGCGCCGCCCTGCTGCCGGACGGGTCGGGCCTGCTGCTCGGCACCGATACGCACCTGCGCCTGTTCGGCCGCGACGGGCGGCAGCTGGCGGAGATGGCAACGCCCGGCGCGGCATGGGCGGTGAACGTCTCGGGCGATGGCACGGTGGCGGTGGCCGGCCTCGGCGACGGCACGCTGCGCTGGTACGGGCTCGGCGCCGGCGAGCGCCTGGTGGAACGCGCGGCGTTCTACCCGCATGCCGATGGCGTGCGCTGGGTGCTGTGGACGCCGGAGGGGTTCTTCGACCACGCCGATGCCGGCGGCAAGGAGCTGGTCGGCGTGCACCTGAACCGCGCCGCCAACCAGGCGCCCGAATGGGTGACCTTCGCCCAGGCCTATCGCGCGCTCTATGCGCCGGGCCTGGTGCGGGCGCGGCTGCAGGGCGACGCGCAATCCCTGCGCGAGCGGCTTGCCGAGCTGGGCGACATCCGCCAGCGGCTGGACCGCCAGCCGGCGGTGGCGATCCTGTCGATCTGCACGCCGATTGCCGGTTCGGGCTGCCCGTTGCTGCAGCCCGACCAGATCAGCGTGCCGCCCGGCGTCGAATCGCTTCGCATCAGCATGCGGCTCACCGATCGCGGCCTTGGCGTCGGCGCGGTGGACACCTTCGTCAACGACCGCAATGTCGGGCGCACCCAGCCGGCAGGGGTGGTGGCCGGCGCCTCGGTCGATCACACCGTCGATGCGCCGCTCGATCCCGGCGCCAACGAGATCCAGGTGCGGGTCTATGACAGCGAGAACGCGGTGTTCCTGGAAACCCAGCCGATCCTGGTCGCGGCACCGATCGACGCGATCCAGCAGAAGGGGCGGCTGTTCGTGATGTCGGTCGGCATCGACAAGTATGCCCAGCCCGGCGCCGACCTTCGCTTTGCCGCCGCCGATGCGCGCACCTTCGTCGAGGCGGTGCGCCAGCACGCCGACGGCCTGTTCCGCGCGGTCGAGGTGGTCAGCCTGTCCGATTCCGAGGCGACGCGCGCCAACATCCTCGCCGCGCTGGAGCGGCTTTCCACCCAGGTGCGCCCGCAGGATACCTTCTTCCTGTACATGGCCGCGCACGGCGTGCGCAGCCCGGTCGACGACAAGTTCCTGTTCATCCCGCACGATGTCGATCGCAGCAGCGTCCAGGCATTGGCCGCGAGCGCGCTGTCCGAGAACCAGCTGATCGCGGCACTGACGCGGATTCCCGCCCGCAACGGCTTCCTGTTCATGGACACCTGTTATTCCGGCCAGATCACCGCCGAGGCGCTTGCCAATGTCGGCCACGAGACCGGGCGTTTCCTGCTGACCGCCTCGACCAGCGTGCAGGAGGCGCTGGACAGTTACGACGGCAGGAACGGCGTGTTCGGCTACGCCGTGAAGGAGGCGCTGTCGGGCCGGGCGCCGCGCGACGAGGACGGCGTGATCAGCGCGCTGTCGCT
>JADLHF010000013.1 GCA_020848935.1 Acetobacteraceae bacterium | reverse complement strand
GCCAGCTCGGCGTAGCGTGGGCCAAGCCTGTTTCGCGTGGGCATGGCCGAGAGGCACGGTGCCGCCGGCAGTCGCCGGCGGTTGGGATTTCTTGGTTGGGAGCGTGATGCGCGTGGCGATCGATCCGGTTCGTTTCCTGCGCGAGGTGCGCAGCGAGACCGCGAAGGTGACCTGGCCCTCCCGCAAGGAGACGCTGGTGACCACCGGGCTGGTGGTGGCCATGGCGTTCGTGGCGGCATTCTTCTTCTTCATTGCCGACCAGATCATCGGCGTCGGCGTGCGCGCGCTGTTCGGCGTGGCGGCGTAATCGGGGCGCGGGGAACACAACCATGGCCAAGCGTTGGTACGTCGTGCACGTCTATTCGGGCTTCGAGAAGAAGATCGCCCAGCAGATCAAGGAGCAGGCCGCCCAGAAGGGGCTGGCCGACCAGATCGACGAGGTGCTGGTCCCCTCCGAGGAGGTGGTGGAACTGCGCCGCGGGCAGAAGGTGAACGCGGAACGGAAATTCTTCCCCGGCTACGTGCTGGTGAAGATGGAACTGTCCGACGATGCCTGGCATCTGGTGAAGGACACGCCCAAGGTCACCGGCTTCCTGGGCACCAAGCTCCGGCCCTCGCCGATCACCGATGCCGAGGCCGAGCGGATCATGAAGCAGACCTCCGAAGGCGTGGAACGGCCGCGCCCGGCGATCCTGTTCGAAATCGGCGAACAGGTGCGCGTGGCCGACGGGCCGTTCACCAGCTTCAACGGCACGGTGGAGGAAATCGACGAGGAGAAGGGCCGCGTGAAGGTCAGCGTCTCGATCTTCGGCCGCTCGACGCCGGTGGAACTGGAATACAGCCAGGTCGAGAAGGCGTAGGGCAGGCAAGGCAAGCCCTGGGGGCAGCGGCCCCCAGACCCCCGATAATTCGACCCCCGATAATTCGACCCCCGATAATTCAGAGCAGGCCCGGCGGAGGGCATCTTATGGAGGGGGGTCCAGGGGGCTCGGCCCCCTGGCCTTGCCTTGTCTTGCCCGCCCTAGGGCGTCCGATCCCGCAGCACTTTCTGCAGGTCTTCCTCGATGGCGCTGAAGTCGGCGTCGTAGCACTGCCGCGCGACATCGCGCCAATCGACGAGATCGATCACGCGGGCGGGGTTGTCGCGCAGCAATTCGCGTTTGATGAACGGGAAGCGCGCATCCATCATCTGGCGCCACAACTCGGCGGTGGGGTTCATCGGCACGCGGTGCGAGGCCGAGTAGAGCACGTGGGTCAGGTGGGTCTTGCGGTTGATCACGAAGGGGTCGGAGTCCTCCGGTTCGTCCTTCCCGTGCTTGATCAGCGGCGCGGGGTCGAGGCGGGCGATCAGGTCCTTGTAGGGGTAGAGGGCGGCGCAGCGCAGGCCGTCCTTGAGCAGTGCGCGGGTCATCCCGACTTCGTAGTTCAGGATCACCCACAGCTTGTTGCGCACCGGGCGGACCGAGCGCCAGAAGCCGGCCCAGGCCTTGCTGGCCAGGGCGGCGGGGCCGATGGCGATGAAGAAGGACTGCAGGTGGTAGCGGTTCTGGTAGCTTTCGGTGGCACCCCAGACATCGGCGCGGCTGAAGTCGATGCGGTCCAGCATCGGGGCGATGTCGGCCAGCGGGCCATAGACGCTGTCGTTGACCACCAGCAGCAGGTCGGTGGTGTCCGGCCTGGAGTCGGCGTGGCGCAGGCCGTCGCGCATGGCGCCGAAATCGTAGCCGATGTTGCGGCGGATCAGCACGGCGGCGCAGAGCGTCTGCAGGGTCGCCTTGGCCGCCGGGGTCAGTTTGCCGGAATTGGTGACGAAGACGATGTCCAGGCCCTGGTCGCGCAGTGCCTGGAGGTACGGGAGCAGGTAGGGCTGGACCTCGCCGGCGGCGTCGTAATGGACGAAGACGGCGACGCGGCGGCCGAGCGTGCGGCCGTCGGTCCAGGTGTCGATGACCTGGTTCGGGCTGCGCAGGAAGCTGCGGAAATACGAGAGATAGGCGTGGGCCAGGAAGTAGCGGAAGCGCCAGCGGCGGTAGAAATCCTGGACGACGTTCAGGATGCTCTTGAGGAATTCCATCGCGTGGCCGCCATCCGCCGCTGTTGTCGGGAGAGCGCCGCCGGCGCAGGCGGCGGGGTGTCCCTGGCTTGGTATAGAGACCCGTGCGGCGCTGGCCAATGCCGAAGCAGGGGGGCGATGCCGGCGCGGGGGAGGCTATTGGTCGCGGTCGATGGCGTGGGCCAGCAGGTCTTCGAGGGCGCAATCGGCCAGCGCGCCCTGTTCGGTGGCGCGCAGCACCACCTGGGGGGCGTGGCCGGCCGCCAGTGCCTGTTGCCAGCGGGGCGCGCACAGGCACCAGCGATCGCCGGGCTTGAGGCCGGGGAAGCCGACCTGCGGCAGCGGGGTGGACAGGTCGTTGCCGGCGGCGCGGCTATAGGCGAGGAAGCCGGCGGTCATCACCGCGCAGACGGTGTGGCGGCCGACATCCTCGGGGCCGGTGTTGCAGCAGCCGTTGCGGAAGAAGCCGGTGGTGGGGGCGTAGGAGCACGGGACCAGCGCACCACCCAGCACGTTCAGTGCCGGGCGGCCGCCGCCGCCGCTGCCGCTGGCGTCGAGCGGCATCTTCTCAGGCGCCGCGGTATTTCACCACGCAGCCATAGGGGCGGGTGATCGGGTTGGCGATGGGTTGGCCGGCGGCCATGGCGGCCAGCGCGTCGCGGACATGGGGGGTGGCGCGGGCGAGGTCTTCGGGGCGCGTGGACGGAATGCTGTCGGCGCCGCCGGCATAGGCCAGCTTGCCCGCGGCATCGATGATGAGCATGTGCGGCGTGACGGAGGCGCCGTAGAGCCGGCCGATCCGGCCTTCGGGGTCGAGCAGGACGTGGCTGGGCGCGGCGTTGCGGCTGGCGGTGAGCTGGTTGGCCAGGGCGCCGTCGGCATGGCCCTGTTCGCCGGGCGGGGAGGAGATGATCGACAGCCACACGGCACCCATGGCGGCGGCCTGGCGTTGCAGCGCCTGCATGGCGCCGGCGCCGTACCATTTGCGGACATAGGGGCAGCCATCGTTGGTCCATTCCAGCACCACGGGCTTGCCGGCGAACTGCGCCAGGCTGATGGCGGCGCCGTGGCTGTCGGTGCCGGTGAAGCCGGGGGCGGGGGCGCCGATGACCGGCGCGGCGCTGGCCGGCGCGACATGGAGGAACGGCAAAGCGAGGGCGGCGGGGAGGGCGATCAGGTGGCGGCGGGGGATCGTCATGGCGGGTCTGCCTGGTTGGATGGCGGTTGGACGCGGTCTTGTCACAGTCCGGCGCGGGCCAGCTCGTCCAGCACGCGCCCTTCGGTCAGGATCTGCGGCAGCACCACCGGGGCGCCGCCGCGCGGCGGGTACAGCACGTAGAGCGGCACGCCGTCGCGGCCCATGGCGCGCAGGTAGCCGGTGATGGCGGGGTCGCGGCGGGTCCAGTCGCCCTTCAGATAGGTGATGTCGCGGGCGGCGAATGCCGCGCGGATGGCGGGCTGGCCGAGGGCGACCTGTTCGTTGACGATGCAGGTGACGCACCAGGCGGCGGTCATGTTGACGAAGACCGGCCGGCCCTCGGCGCGCAGGGCGGCGAGGCGGGCGGGGGTGAAGGGTTCGTCGGCCGCACCCGCCGTCGTGGCGCTGCCGGCGGCCGCGGGGGGGGCGGTGCCCAGGATGGACAGCAGGCCGATGGCGGCGAGGCCGGCGGCGGCCGCCGTGGCGGCGGCGACGCGGCGCCACAACCCGGCGCGGCCCTGGGCCAGGCCGACCGCCCACAGCGCGAAGCCGATCAGCACCGCGCCGGCGGCAGTGTACAGCACGCCGCCGGACCCGGCCTGGATGCTGACCACCCACAGCAGCCAGACGGCGGCGGCATACATCGGGAAGGCCAGCGCCTGGCGCACGACGCCCATCCAGGCGCCGGGGCGCGGCAGCAGGCGGGCAACGCCGGGGATGATGGCGAAGGCGAGGTACGGCAGCGCGAAGCCGATGCCCAGGGCCAGGAAGCCCAGCACGGTGACGGCCAGCGGGGCGGCCAGCGCGCCGGCGATCGCGGCGCCCATGAACGGCGCGGTGCAGGGGGTGGCCACCAGCACCGCCAATAGCCCGGTGAAGAAGCTGCCGGCGGCGCCGCCGCGCCGGGTGGCGCCGGCCCCCAGCCCGGCGACGCTGCCGCCGCCGATGGCATACAGCCCCGACATATTCAGCCCGATGGCGAACAGCAGCCAGGCGGTGGCGGCGACGAAGACCGGGGACTGGAACTGGAAGCCCCACCCCACCACGGCGCCGGCCGCGCGCAGCCCGACCAGCATGCCGGCCAGCGCCAGGAAGGTCACCACCACCCCGGCGGCATAGGCGCCGGCCTGGGCCAGGGCGGCGCGGCGGCGGTGGCCGGCCAGGGCGGCCAGACCCAGCGCCTTCATCGCCAGCACCGGGAAGACGCAGGGCATCAGGTTCAGGATCATGCCGGCCGCCACCGCGAAGGCGACCAGCTGCCACAGCGGCAGGGCGGCGGCGGGCGCGATGCTGGGGCCGGGGCGGGCGGTCAGCTCCAGCGCGGTGGTGCGGCCGGTCTGGTCGGTCAGCACGACGATACCGCGCAGGCCGGCGGCGTGGCGGAACTCGGCCGCCGGGCGCAGCGCCAGGGTCAGGCCGTCGGCGGTGACGGACAGCGCCTGTGGCGCGCTGTGCTCCACCTGGCCCCAGGCGAAGGGGGCGAACCAGGCCTCGCGCAGCTGGCTGGCGTCCAGGCCGGGCATGCGCAGGGACAGCACGCCTTCCGGCGAGATGGCCGCCGGCCAGGGCGCGGGATGCGGGGTGGCGGCGTCGGCGGCGGCGAACAGCTTTGCTTCGGGGGCGGGTGATGCGGTGCCGGCAGGCAGCGTCAGGGTGAAATCGCCGTCCTCGGGCACGCAGATGCGTTCGCACACCAGCCAGGAGGCGTGGACCTGCACCACCAGCGGATCGGCGGCCAGGGTTGGCGACAGGGTGATGGTTGCGGGCAGCACCACCTCGCCGGCATAGCCGTAGCTCATCACCGGGCCGGTGGCGTGGCGGGCGGGGGTGGGCCAGACGATCGGGCCGGCGGTGGCGCCGTCGGGGAGTGCGAAATCCAGCTCCGCCGCCGCGCCGGCATCGCCGGGGTTGCGCCAGTAGGTGTACCAGCCCTCGGCCATGCGCAGACGCAGCGCGACGCGCAGGGGCTGGCCGGGGGTGAAGCTGTCGGAGTCCGAGATCAGGCTGGCCTGGGCGCGCGGACTGGCGACCACGCTGCTTTCCATCGCCTGGGCGGCGGGAGCGGCGAGGCCGAGCAGCATAAGGGCGGCGGCGAGCAGGCGAGCGATCATGCGGGTCTCCGCGCGCGACCTTAGCAGAGTCCGGAGGTGGTGTCGCCGGTGGCTCTGGGGTGGTAAGACAGGGTGGGAAGGTGAAGGAAGGATGTTCTTTTTTGAAAAAAAGAACCAAAAAACTTCTGTTCATTGGAGCGGAGCGGGCAGATGCGTAGAATCATGAATTCGAAATGAAGTCTTTTTGCTTTTTTTTCTTCAGAAAAAGAAGACCTTCCTTCTCTGGATCCTGAACATGACCGAGGTTCTTCCGGTTGCCGCCAGCCTGCCGGCCCTGCACGCGGCGCTGGCGGCGGGGGGCAATGCGGTTCTGATCGCGCCGCCGGGGGCGGGCAAGACCACGCTGGTGCCGCTGGCGCTGCTGGATGCGCCGTGGCTGGCGGGCGGGCGGATCGTGATGCTGGAGCCGCGGCGGCTGGCGGCACGGGCGGCGGCGACGCGCATGGCGTTCCTGTTGGGCGAGAAGGTCGGGCAGAGGGTGGGGTATCGCACCCGGCTGGACAGTGCGGTGTCGGCGGCGACGCGGATCGAGGTGGTGACCGAGGGGCTGCTGGTGCGGCGGCTGCAATCCGATCCCGGGCTGGATGGGGTGGGGCTGGTGATCCTGGACGAGGTGCACGAGCGGGCGCTGGATGCCGACCTGGCGCTGGCGTTCTGCCTGGACCTGCAACGCGGGTTGCGGCCGGAACTGCGGCTGCTGGCGATGAGTGCGACGGCCGATGGCGCCCGGCTGGGGCCGCTGCTGGGCGCCGAGATCATCCAGAGCGCGGGGCGGCAGCATCCGGTTTCGGTCAGCCATGCCGGCCGCGACCTGGCGCAGTTGCGCGACCTGCCGGAGGCGATGGCGAAGGCGATCCGCGCGGCGCTGGCGGCGCATGGCGGCGATGTGCTGGCCTTCCTGCCGGGGATGGGCGAGATCCGCCGCACCGAGGCGGCTTTGGCCGGCTGCGGGGCACTGGTGCTGGCGCTGCATGGCGAATTGCCGCCGGCCGAGCAGGACCTTGCATTGCGGCCGGCGGAGGGACGGCGGGTGGTGCTGGCGACGTCGATCGCGGAAACCTCGCTGACCGTGCCGGGGGTGCGGATCGTGGTGGATGGCGGCTGGCGGCGGGCGCCGCAGCTGGACCAGGCGACCGGGCTGACCCGACTGGCCACGGTGCGGATCAGCCGGGCGGCGGCCGAGCAGCGCGCCGGGCGGGCGGGGCGCGAGGCGCCGGGGGTGGCGGTGCGGCTGTGGACCACGGCGCTGCATCGCGGCCTGCCGGCATTCGATCCGCCGGAGATGCTGCGGGCCGAGCTGTCCGGGCTGGCGCTGGATTGCGCCGCCTGGGGCGCGGCCCCGGCCGACCTGCCGTTCCCCGATCCGCCACCGGCCGGGCCGCTGGCGGCGGCGCAGGCGTTGCTGGCGGAGCTGGGGGCGCTGGATGGCGACGGACGGATCACGGCGGAGGGACGGCGGATGGCGGTGCTGGGGGCGCATCCGCGGCTGGCGGCGATGATGCTGGCGGCGCAGACGCCGGGCGAGGCGGCGCTGGCGGCGGATATCGCGGCGCTGCTGGAGGAGCGCGATCCGCTGCGTGCGCGCGATGCGCCGGCGGATATCGGGCTGCGGCTGGCCGCGCTGGCCGGGCACGCGGAGGCCGATCGCGGGGCGGTGGCGCGCATCAATCGCGCGGCCGCGCAGTACCGCCGCCGGCTGCGGCTGGGCAGCCAGACGGCCGAGGGCGACCCGGCGCGGCTGATCGCGGCCGGATTCCCGGACCGGATTGCCCAGCGCCGTGGCGAACCCGGCAGCTTCCGCCTGTCCGGCGGCGGTGGCGCGCGGCTGCCGGTGTCCGATCCGCTGGCGAAGGCGCCGCTGCTGGCGGTGGCCAGCCTGGAGATGAAGGCCGGCGCGCGCATCCGCCTGGCCGCGCCGCTGGCGCTGGCGCAGTTCCCCGCGGCGCTGGCGGCAAGGGTCACCGAGGCGGTCGAGTCCGGGCTGGATCCGGCCACCGGCTCGGTGCTGGCGCGGCGGCGGCGGCGGCTGGGGGCGCTGATCCTGGAGGATCGCACCGTGCCCGCCGACCCCGCCGCGACCGCCGCGGCGCTGGCGGCGGCGGCCAGCCTGGCGCAGCTGCCGTGGAACGACGCCGCGCGGCAGTTCCAGGCGCGCGTGGCGCTGATGCGCCGGCTGGAACCGCAGGAGGGGTGGCCCGACCTGTCCGACGCCGCGCTGGCCGCCGATCGCGCCTGGCTGGCGGCCCATCTGAACGGAAATTCACGCATCGCCGATCTGGCGCGGCTGGATATGGCCGCGGTGCTGCGCGCCACCCTGGCGGCCTTGCCCGATGGCTGGCAGCGCGGCGCGCGGCTGGACGCGGCATTGCCGAGCCATCTTTCCTTGCCGAAGGGCCGCGCGGCGGTGGATTATTGCCAGCCGGTGCCGCTGGCCGCCGCACGGGCGCAGCTGTTCTACGGCCTGGCGGAGACGCCGAAGCTGGCCGGCGGGCGGGCGGAACTGCGCATCGCCCTGCTGTCCCCGGCGGGGCGGCCGGTGGCGATCACCGGCGACCTGGCGGCGTTCTGGCGCGGTGCCTGGGCCGACGCGCGGCGTGACATGCGCGGCCGCTACCCGCGGCATGCCTGGCCGGAAAACCCGGCAGAGGGCGCCGGCGCGTAGGTGTCGCGACCGTAACTTGTTGTGCGCCACGATTGGCACCACCTTGAAGACGACGCGTCGCGGCCCGGCAACAATCCTGCCGGACGCCCGCGATGGCGCCGAACTCGACGTGTCTGGACTGGAGCGACTGCCATGGCTGACAGTGTAACGATCGATCAGGCCCTGGCCCGCCGTGCCGTTCTGGGCGGCGGGATTGCCGCGGTGGCGGCCCTGGCGCTGGCCCGCCGGGCGCGGGCACGCGGGCCGGACAGCTTCGCGCCGCTGGTCAGGAAGGTGATGCCCAGCGTGGTCAATATCGCGGTCACCGAAACCGTGGTGGCCGGCAACGACCCGCTGGCGATGCTGCCGCCCGAGGTGCAACGCCAGCTGCGCGAACGCTTTCGCCAGCTCCAGCGTCACCAGGAGATCTCCGGCGTCGGCTCGGGCTTCATCATCGATCCCGCCGGCTACATCGTCACCAACAACCACGTGGTCGGCACCGCAACGCGGATCGTGGTCAGCCTGTCGGACGGCACGCGGCTGCCGGCCAAGCTGGTGGGCGGCGACGAGCTGACCGATGTGGCGCTGATCAAGGTCGATGCGCCGCACGCGCTGCCGGCGGCGCGCTTCGCCGACAGCGCGCAGGTGGAGGTGGGCGACTGGGTGATCGCGGCCGGCAATCCGTTCGGGCTGGGCGGCTCGGTGGCGGCCGGCATCGTCTCGGCGCGCGGGCGCGACATCGGCGCCAGCGTGTTCGACGACTTCCTGCAGATCGACGCGCCGATCAACCCCGGCAATTCCGGCGGCCCGCTGTTCAACACCGACGGGGATGTGGTGGGGATGAACACCGCGATCTTCTCGCCGACCGGCAGTTCGGTGGGCATCGGCTTCGCCATCCCCAGCGACGTGGTCAGCCGCATTGTCGCGGAGCTGCGCAGCAAGGGGCGGGTGGAGCGGGGCTGGCTGGGCGTGTCGCTGCAGGACGTGCAGCAGCCGGACGGACCGAAGGGCGTGGGCGTGGCGGCGGTGGAGCGCGGCGGACCGGCGGCGCGCGGCGGGTTGCGGCCCGGCGACATCATCGTGGCGGTGAACGGCGAGACGGTCGACGGTGCCCGCGCACTGATCCGCGCGGTGGCCGCAACCGCGCCGGGCAACAGGGTGCGCCTGACGGTGCGTCGGCAGGGCGGTGGCGTCGACCTGACCGTGACCGTGGGCCGGCGACCGAACGTGCAGGAGAACTGAGCATGCGCATTTTGCTGGTGGAAGACGACCGCGACGTGGCCGGCTTCGTGGTCAAGGGGCTGAAGGAGGCCGGGCACGTGGTGGAGCACACCGCCAACGGCCGCGACGGGCTGTTCCTGGCGGCCAGCGAGGCCTTCGACGCGATCGTGCTGGACCGCATGCTGCCCGGCGGGGTGGACGGGCTGCGCCTGCTGGAGACGCTGCGCAGCCAGGGCAACGCCACCCCGGTGCTGTTCCTGTCGGCGATGGCGCAGGTGGACGACCGGGTGCGCGGGCTGAAGGCCGGCGGCGACGACTACATGACCAAGCCGTTCGCCTTCGCCGAGCTGCTCGCCCGTGTCGAGGCGCTGACGCGGCGCGGCAAGAGCGAGGGCCCGGTGACCCGGCTGGTGGTGGCCGACCTGGAGATGGACCTGCTGTCGCGCGGGGTGAAGCGGGCGGGGCAGAAGGTGGATTTGCAGCCGCGCGAGTTCCGGCTGCTGGAATACCTGATGCGCCATGCCGGCCAGGTGGTGACCCGCACCATGCTGCTGGAGGGCGTGTGGGACTATCATTTCGATCCGCAGACCAATGTGATCGACGTGCATGTGTCGCGCCTGCGGCAGAAGGTGGACAAGCCGTTCCCGACCCCGCTGATCCATACCGTGCGCAACGCCGGCTACATGCTGCGCGAAGAGGCGCCGTGACGGGGAGGCCGGCATGAACGCTGCCATGGCGGCGACCGGACGATGAGCGGTACCCCGCACGTGGCGGACCCGCCGGACGTCGGCGAAACCCCGCCGGACGTCGGCGAGGCGCTGCCGACGTGGTCGCCCCGCCGGCATGGCCGCCTGGGCGCTTTTTTCGGCCAGGCCGGGGTGCGCTTCGGCATGATCTATGCGTGCCTGTTCGGCGCCAGTTCGCTGGCGTTGGCGGCGTTCCTGTGGTGGTCCACCGCCGGGCTGCTGGACCGCCAGACCGAGGCGGCGATCCTGGTGGACTTCCAGGGCCTGACCGAGCGGCTGGCCGAGGGCGGGGTGGGCAACCTGATCGAGACGATCGAGCAGCGCATCGCCGGCAATATCGACGACGACGCGGTGTACCTGCTGGTGGACGCGCGCATGCAGCGGCTGGCCGGCAACCTGGAGCGCTGGCCACGCGGCGTGGCGCCCGATTTCGACTGGACCAACCTGCGCATCGACCGCGGCGGCATCCGCACCCTGGCGCGGGTGCACCACGCGGATCTGGAGGGCGGGCTGCACCTGCTGGTGGGGCGCGACGTGGAATCGCGGGTGCAGCTGCGCGGCATCGTTGCCGACGCCATGCTGTGGGCGGCGGTGATCGCGGTGCTGCTGGGCACGGTGGGGGCGATGGCGGTGCGCGGCCTGTTCCGCGCCACCCTGGCCGATATCTCCGCCACCGCGATCGCGGTCAGTGCCGGCGACCTGACCCGCCGGGTGAAGGTGACCGGGCACAGCGACGAGTTCGACCTGCTGGCCGAGACGATCAACGACATGCTGGACCGCATCGCGCGGCTGATGGAGGGGGTGCGCCAGGTTTCCAACGCCATTGCCCACGACCTGCGCACGCCGATCACCCGCGCGCGCATGCGCCTGGAAGATGCCGCCACCTCGGCGCGCACCGAGGCCGACCTGCATCAGGCGATCGAGCGGGCGCAGGCCGACCTGGACGGGATCGTGGCAGTGTTCCAGGCGCTGCTGCGGATCGCCGAGATCGAGGCGGGCGCGCGGCGCTCGGCGTTCAGCCGGGTCGATGTGGCGCCGATGCTGAGCGACATGGCGGAGCTATACGAAGCCGCCGCCGAGGAGGCCGGGCAGACGCTGGTGGCACGCATCCCGCCGCAAGCCATGGTGTTCGGCGACCGCGACATGATCCAGCAGGCGGTGGCCAACCTGTTGGACAACGCGATGAAATTCTCGCCGCCCGAGGGGGTGATCCGGCTGGGCGCGCATGTCGCCGGCGGATCGGGGTCCGCGGGCGGCGTGGGGGCCGGCGTGGCGGCGGGGACGGTGGAGATCGTGGTGGCCGATGACGGACCGGGCATTCCGCCGCAGGACCGCGCCCGCGCGTCCCAGCGCTTCTTCCGTGGCGAGGCGGCGCGCAGCACGCCGGGCTCGGGGCTGGGGCTGGCGCTGGTGCAGGCGGTGGCGATGCTGCATGGCGGCACGTTGCGGCTGGAGGACAATGCCCCTGGACTGCGCGCGGTGCTGGTGCTGCCGGTGGGCGATGGGGCCAATGGAGCCAAGACTGGAGAGGTGGCATGAGGCCGCACAGCGCCGCCGAGGCGGCCATGCTGCTGGCCGCCACGGCGGCGCTGGTCCTCGGGGTGCGGGCGGGCGCGGCACAAAGCGCGGCTCCGTCAGCGGCGGATCGCGGCGGCCCGCAATCGGAACCGCTGCGGATCATCACCTATACCCGTGAGCATTGCGGGGAATTGTCGCGGCGTGCCGACGAACTGATGCAGCGCCGCCCGCGCGTCACGCCGGAGTCGGTGGAGCTGCGCGACGAGGGCAAACGTTTATGCGCCGAGGGCCAGATCCGGCCGGGCATCATCAGGCTGCGCCGTGCCATCATGCTGTTGCGCGCGCCGGCTCCGTAGCTGGGCGGCGGCGATGGCGGAGGGGGCCAGACCCCGATGCACGTGGACGGGGCGGGTCGCGCTTGGCATAACGCCCGCCGCATGAAGGAGTGCCGGGTGGCGACGGTTTCAATCGAACGACGCGCGCAGGTCATTGTCCTGGGCAACGAGAAGGGCGGCTCGGGCAAGTCGACCGCGGCGATGCACCTGATCGTCGGCCTTCTGCGCGACGGCTATCGGGTGGGGGCCATCGACCTGGATGCCCGCCAGGCGACGCTGACCGGCTACCTGGCGGCGCGCGAGGCGTTCGCGGCGGCAAAAGGGCTGGCGCTGCCGGTGCCGAAGCATGCCGCGGTGCACCGCAGCCTGCATGACAGCCGCGCCGAGGCGGAGGCGGAGGAGCGCGCGCACTTCGCCGCGGCATTGGCTGGGCTGTCGGGCGACTGCGACATCGTGGTGATCGACTGCCCCGGCAGCGACACCTACCTGTCGCGGCTGGGACATGCCCATGCAGATACGCTGGTGACGCCGATCAACGACAGCTTCGTGGACTTTGCCATGCTGGCGAAGGTGGAGCCGGACCGCCACGACATCGTGCAGCCGAGCATCTACAGCGAGATGGTGTGGGAGGCACGCAAGCGCCGCTTCGCGCGCGACCGCGGGCGGATCGACTGGATCGTGATGCGCAACCGGCTGGGTGCCTCCGAGGCGCGCAACAAGCGCGACGTGGGCACCACGCTGGACGCTTTGGCCAAGCGGATCGGCTTTCGCACCGTGCGCGGCTTCGGCGAGCGGGTGATCTTCCGCGAGTTGTATTTGCAGGGGCTGACGCTGATGGACGTGAAGGAGGCCGGGCTGGGCATCCATATGGGCATGAGCCATGTGGCGGCACGGGCGGAAGTGCGTGCGCTGATCGGCGCGATCCGCAAGCCGGCCGCCGCGCTGGAGCTGACCGTGCCGACGGGATGATGGCAGTCCGCCGTGTTGCGGCAGGCTGGCCATGCCGCTATATCCGGCCGTCGCCCATCGGAAAGGGAGGACGTGGCGCCGGGGCCGACGTAGCTCAGTGGTAGAGCAACTGATTCGTAATCAGTAGGTCGTCAGTTCAATCCTGACCGTCGGCACCAGTCTTTTTCCATTCTATGTTACTGGCGGCAACAAGCGAGCCGGCACTGCCGCGTGGCCGCCGGATTTTCGATCCCGCCGATAATCCCGCCCCCTGAACACGGCGCGCGCCGCGCCATGACCAACGAATGAAGTTTTTTTGCTTCTTTTTCTTCAGAAAAAGAAGATCTTTCTTTTTCTACCGCTGATCGACACCGCAACAATCAGGAAAGAAATTCGTTCGGCTGGGACGAGGCATGATGTCACAAAATTGTCATGTTGCGGTACGCGGTGTAAGTCAGCCGGCCCCGGCGTCGCGCCGGGGAATGGCGAGAAGTTCCTGGGGACGACCGACATGGCGATCATCGTGGATGGCAAGCCCCTGGTGTTCGAGGCGCCGGGGCCTGGAACCTGGCGGCTGGATGCCGTGCATGTGCCGCGCCCGTGGTCGCGCTTCCATGGCGAGGTGTTCGGCCCCAATGCCGGTATCGGCGCGGCGGAGGGTGCGCGGCGCTATGGCTCGCTGTCGGGTCCCGGTTGTTTCGTGCTGGTGCATGGCTTTGGCTATGGCAGCTCTGCGCCCGCCGCGCCGTCCGAGCTTGCGGCCCGGTTTGCCGCCGCCGAGGCGACTTTTGCGACGCGGCGCTGGCGTGCCGACCTCGCCCATTGGGAAGCCGAGGTGAAGCCGGCCACCATCCGCGCGCAGTTGGCGCTGCAGCGCATCGATGCCGCCGCGCTGTCCCCGGCGGAGCAGCTGGCCCATATCGCCACCTGCCGCGACAACCTGGCGCGGATGATCCGGCAGCACCACCGGTTCAACATGGCGGCCATGCTGCCGATCGGCGACCTGATCGCCCATCTGCGCGCGTGGACGGATCAACCGCTGGGCGCCTTCCTCGCCCTGGTCCGTGGCAGCGCGCCGGAATCGGCCGGCGCGATGGCCGAATTGACCCGGCTGGCCGCGGCCATCCACGCCGATCCTGCCGCACAGTCCCTGCTGGCCGGCGGCGCCGCGCCGGGCGACATTCTCACCGGGCTCCAGGCGCTGCCGGGCGAGGTCGGCCGTGCCGCCACCGGCTATATCGAACTGGTCGGCACGCGGATTCTCGACGGGCTGGAGGTGGGCGCGCCCTGTGGCCTCGAACTGCCTGCGGTGCTGGTGAACGGCATCCGCCGCGCGGTGGCGGCCGGGCCGCCCGCGCCGGGCCATGCCTCGCCCGAGGAGGTGGCGCGGGTGCGCGACATGGTTCCCGCCGCGCATCGCGAAACCTTCGACTCCCTGCTGGCCGAAGCCCGCCACAACTCCCGCCTGCGCGACGAGCGCGGCAACTACAGCGATGTCTGGGCCGCCGGCATCTGCCGCCGGGCGATCCTGGCGGCCGGCAGCCGGTTGGTCGCCGAGGGCCGGCTGCTGGACGCGCGCGATTTGGTAGAGGCCGACTGGGCCGAGATGCAGGCGATCCTGAGCGGCCAGCCGGGCCCCGGCGCCGAGGGCCTCGCCGCCCGCCGCCGGTTCCGCGACAGCCACCGAGCCAGCGAGGCTCCGGAGATCCTGGGTGACCCGCCGCATCCGCCGGCGATTCCCGAAGGCCTGCCGCCGGCGGCACTGCGCATGTGGCGCGCCTCGCAGGCCACCGGCGATGCGATGTTCGGCACCGCCTCCGAGCCCGGCGCGCCGCGCCGGCTGCGCGGCATCGGGGCCAGCCCGGGCACCTATACCGGCACCGCGCGGGTGCTGTTCTCGCCGGCGGATTTCGGCCGCCTGCAACCCGGCGACATCCTGGTGACCCCCACCACCACGGAGTCCTTCAACATCGTGCTGCCGCTGCTGGGGGCCATTGTCACCGATACCGGCGGGCTGCTGTCCCATGCCGCCATCGTCAGCCGCGAACTCGGCATCCCCGGCGTGGTCGGCAGCCGCGAGGCAACCAAGCAGATCGCCGATGGCGACCGGCTGCGCGTCGATGGCCTGACCGGCGAGGTCTTCGTGCTGTGACGCCGCCGGTTCCGCTGCGCGATGTGCATGACGCGGCGCAATATGGCGGCAAGGCGGCCCAGCTCGGCGCCGCGCTGCGGGGTGGCTTGCTTGTGCCCGAAGGCTTCGCCCTGGACCACGGCTTCGTCGCCGCCGTCGCGGCCGGCGATCCCGCCGCCGCGGCCGCGCTGGACGCCGCCCGCGCCACCCTGCCCGGCGCCGTGGCCGTGCGCTCCTCGGCGATCGGCGAGGACGGGGCCGCCGCCAGTTTCGCCGGCCAGCACGCCACGCTGCTGAATGTCGTGGATGTCCGCGCCGCGGTGACCGCGGTGTGGAACTCCGGCTGGGCCGACTCGGCACAGGCCTATCGCCAGCGGGTCGGTGCCGAGGGGCCGATGCGCATGGGCGTGGTGGTGCAGCGCCTGGTCAATGCCGACACCGCGGGCGTGATGTTCACCCGCAATCCCGTCACCGGCGCGGCCGAGCTGGTGATCGAGGCGGGCTGGGGCCTGGGCGAGGTCATTGTCCAGGGCATGATCATCCCGGACTTCATCCGCCTGCTGCCCGACGGCACCGTGCTGGAACGCCGCGCCGGGGTGAAGACCATCGCCATCCGCCGCAAGCCCGACGGCGACACCCATGAAGTGGCGGTCGAACCCCACCTGGTCGAGGCACAGTGCCTTGGCCCTGCGCACCTGGCAGCGCTGGCCGATCTCGCCCGTGCCTGCGACGCCGCCTTCGGCGAGGTTCCGCACGACATCGAATGGGCCTTCGAGGGTGACATGCTCTACCTGCTGCAACGCCGCCCCGTCACGGGCATGGTGACGCCAGCATCGTGACCACCCCCGAAGCCCACCACCCGCCTTCCCAACTCAGGGTACAGGTTGCCGTGGCGCTGGGCGGCATTCTCGCGCCGCTGAACTCCACCATGCTCGCCGTCGCCCTGCCGGCGGTCATCGCCCACTTCGCCGCCGATATCGGCACCGCCGGCTGGCTGATGACGGGCTATCTGCTGGCGCTGGCGGTGATCCAGCCCTTGGCCGGAAAGCTCGGCGACCGCCTCGGGCGCCGGCCGTTCATGCTGGGCGGGTTGACGGTGTTCGGCCTGGTCTCCCTCGGCGCGGCACTCGCCCCCAGCCTGCTGGTGCTGATCGCCATGCGCACCTTGCAGGCGGTGTCGGGCGCCATCGTCTTCCCCAATGGCGCCGGGCTGCTGCGCCAGTTGATCCCCGCCGAGCGCCGTGCGCAGGCCTTCGGGGCGATGGGCGCCGCCCTGTCGCTGGCTGCCGCCCTCGGCCCGCCATTGGGCGGCATGATCGTCGAACTCGGCGGCTGGCGCGCGATCTTCCTGGTCAACGTGCCGGTGGTGCTGGCGGCCCTGGTGCTCGCCTGGCGCGAAATCCCCCGCCATGTCCCCGCCGCGCATCCCCCGCCGGCCTTCGACCTCGTCGGCGCCGGGCTGATGCCGCTGCTGCTCCTCGGCCTCGCCCTGCTGGGGATCGAGGGCCGCCACGCGCCCTCGGCCACGGTGGTTCTGGCCCTGGCGGTCGGCGTCGCCGGACTCGGCGCCGTCTTCCTGCGCCACGAGTTGCGCCACCCGGACCCGGTGTTCCAGCCGCGCTTCTTCGCCCGGCGCGGCTTCGCGGCGGCAACGCTCGGGGTGGCGGCGAGCAATCTCGGCTCCTACACCGTGCTGCTGGCGGTGCCGATCCTGCTGGCCCGGCGCGGCGGCTGGACCAGCCTGGAATCCGGCCTGGTGCTGGCGCTGATCTCCGCCCCGATGGTGGTCTGCGCCGCGATCGGCGGCCGGCTGGCCGACCAATGGGGCCGCCGCCAGCCAGTGCTCCTGGGCAGCGTGATGCTGGCCGCCTCGCTCGCACCGCTGGCGCTGAACCCCGGCCTGGACGGCACGGCCTTCTACGCCTGCCTGCTGCTGTCCGGCGCCGGGCTGGGGCTGGGCCAGGCCGGCTTGCAGACCGCGGCGGTGGAATCGGTGGCCCCGGAGCACGCCGGGGTCGCCGCCGGCCTGTTCTCCACCTGCCGCTACATCGGCAGCTTCATCGGCTCGATCGCGCTCGCCCGGCTGCTGGATGGCGGGGTTGGAACGGAGGGGTTCCAGGCCCTGTTCATCGTCAGCTTCGCCGGCGCCGCCCTCGCCGTGGCCGCCGCCGCCATGTTGCCATCACGGCCGCGCTGACGCTGGTTTCCGCAGGCCAAGCTGTCCTATGCTGGCGCCATCATGGCCCAACCCGCCCCCATTGCAGACGCACCCGACCCGACAGCCGCCGAGCTGATCGCCGCCCGCCCGCATCTTACCATGCACGCCCATGACGGGCTGATGCTGGAGGGCGTGGCGCTGAACCGCATCGCCGCGGTGGTGGGCACCCCGGCCTGGGTCTATGGCGCCGGCACCATGCGCGCGCGCCTGGCCCAGCTTCAGGCCGCACTCGCCGGCCAGGACGCCCATGTGCATTACGCCGTCAAGGCCAACGACCACCTCGCCGTGCTGCGCCTGATGGCCCAGGGCGGCGCCGGGGCCGACGTGGTCAGCGAGGGCGAGCTGCGCCGCGCCCGCGCCGCCGGCATCGCCGCCGCCGACATCGTGTTCTCCGGCGTCGGCAAGTCCGCCCGCGAAATCCGCCTCGCCATCGCCGAGGACATCGCCCAGATCAACATCGAAAGCCCCGAGGAGCTGGAGCTGGTCTCTGCCGTCGCCGCCTCCCTGGGCCGCACCATGCGCGTGGTGCTGCGCATCAACCCCGATGTCGACGCCGGCACCCACGCCAAGATCACCACGGGCAAGGCCGACAACAAGTTCGGCATCGCCCATGGCGACGCACCCGCCGTCTATGCCCGCGCCGCCGCCCTGCCGGGGGTGGAGCCGGTGGGCCTGGCCCTGCATATCGGCAGCCAGATCCTCTCCATGGCGCCGTACCGCGCCGCCTACGCCCGCACCGCCGACCTCGTGCACGCCCTGCGCGACGCCGGCCACACCGTCGACCGCGTCGATTGCGGCGGCGGGCTGGGCATCGGCTACGGCGACGAGCCCGGCGCCTCGGTGGAGGCGTTTGCCGGCGCGCTGCGTGCCAGTTTCAGCAACCTTGGCGTGCGGCTGATGGTGGAGCCCGGACGCTGGCTGGTCGGCCCGGCCGGGCTGCTGCTGGCCGAGACACTCATCACCAAGGGCACGCCGGCCACCCGCCGCTTCGTGGTGCTGGACGCCGCGATGAACGACCTGATGCGCCCGGCGATGTACGACGCCTATCACGGCATCGTGCCGCTGGACCCCGCCGACGCCACCGGCCCGGTGGAGATCGCCGATATCGTCGGGCCGATCTGCGAGACCGGCGACAGTTTCGCCCGCGATCGCGCCCTGCCGTGCCTTGCACCCGGCGCCCGCGTGGCCATTCTTGATGCCGGGGCCTATGGCGCGGTGATGAGCTCCACCTACAACGCCCGCCCGCTCTTGCCGATCGTGATGGTCGATGGCGACCGCTGGGCGGTGGTGCGCGACCGCCAGTTGCACGAAGATCTCTGGGCCGGCGAGCGCATTCCGGATTTCTTCCCCTCCTGACCCGAGGCAGTCCCCCATGATCATCCCACCGCGGCCGCAGGACAGGTTGGACACCCTGCTGCACGCGGTGGCCCGCCGCCGCCGCCTGGCCGTGCTGGCGCTGTGGTTCGAGCGCGCCTGGCCCGCCATCTGGCCGGCGCTGGCGGTGGCCGGGCTGTGGGCCTGCATCGCGCTTCTGGACCTGCCGCGCCAGCTTCCGGGCTGGGCCCATGCCACGCTGCTGGCCGGCTTCGCCCTGGCATTGCTCGCCGCCATGGCGCGGGCGGTGCGGCTTCTGGCGGTGCCGGACGACGCGGCTGCCGATCGGCGGCTGGAACAGGCCTCGGGCCTGGCGCACAGGCCGCTCGCCGTGCTGACCGACCGGCCCGCCCAAGCCGGCGGCGAAGCGCTGTGGCGCGCCCATGTGCAGCGCGCGATGGATCAGCTCGACCGGCTGCGCGTCGGCCGGCCGCGGCCCGAAATGGCACGGCACGACCCGCGCGCCCTGCGGCTGGGGCTGGTGGTGGCGCTGGTCGCCTGCCTGGGCATCGCCGGCGAACAGGCGCCGGGCCGCCTGCTGCGCAGCTTCCTGCCCGTCTTTGGCGCCGCCGCCCTGCCTCCGCCGACGCAGTTGCAGGCCTGGATCACCCCGCCCGCCTATACCGGCATGGCGCCGGTGTTCCTGCGCCCCGAGGTGCCGGCGGTGTCGGTGCCGCAGGACTCGCGCCTTGTCGTCAACCTGACCGGCGGCAGCGGCCCGCCCACGCTGATGCTTGACGGCCACCCCGTGGCCTTCGCCCCGCTGGACGCCGCCAGCTTCCAGGCCGAGGCAACGCTGGCCGCCGGCGGGCGGCTGGTGGTGTCCCGCCAGGGCGAGGAGATCGGCGCCTGGGACCTCGCCGTGGTGGCCAACCTGCCGCCCGAGGTGCGCTTCCCGGAGCCCCCGGGCGGGCAGCGCGGCCGCATCCCGCAGACCCGCATCCCCTGGCAGGCCAGCCATGCCTACGGCGTGGTGGCACTGCACGCGGAGCTGACCCTGCGCGACCGGCCGGAGGCCCCGCCGCTGGAGGTGACGATCCAGTTGCCCGGCGGCAGCAGCAAGTCCGCCAAGGGCGTGCGGCTGCAGGACCTCACCGCCCATCCCTGGGCCGGCACAATGGTCGAGGCCCGACTGGTCGGCCGCGACGCCACCGGGCTGGAGGGCACCAGCGACACCATCGGCTTCGAACTGCCCGAACGCCGCTTCGAGCACCCGGTGGCGCGCGCGCTGATGGCGGTGCGCAAGGGCCTGACCCTGCGCCCGGCCGAACGCGGCCCCGCCCTGTTCGAACTGGACCGCATCGCCGGGCTGGAGGAGGTCTGGAAGGACGACCCCGGCGGCTTCCTCAACCTGGGTGCCATCATCACCCAGTTGCGCCGGGACCACGAACCCGCCGCCGTCGAGGAGGCCCAGGGCCGCATGTGGCAACTGGCCCTGCACCTGGAGGAAGGTGCGCCGGAACGCACCGCCCGCGCCCTGGAACAGGCCCGCCAGGCCGTGCGCGAGATGCTGGAAGCCGAGCGCCAGGGCGAGCAGATCGACAAG
The DNA here is from genome assembly GCA_020848935.1 of Acetobacteraceae bacterium. GTDB lineage: Bacteria > Pseudomonadota > Alphaproteobacteria > Acetobacterales > Acetobacteraceae > CAMDGX01. Next base: position 11,876 of record JADLHF010000013.1, on the reverse strand, counting down.
GCCGAGCTGGAACGCCGCATGCGCGAGCTGCAGGAGGCGTTGCAGCGCCACCTGGAGGCGCTGGCCGACCAGGCACGCCGCGACCCGACCAACCCGGCCTTCAACCCCGAACGCAACAAGCTCGACGCCCAGGACATGAAGCGGCTGGCCGAGCAGATGCGCGAGGCCGCCCGCGAAGACAAGATGGACCAGGCGCGCGACCGCATGGCCGAGCTGGAGCGCATGCTGGAGGAAATGCGCGCCGCCCGGCCGGAGCGCGGCAAGCCGACCGAACGCCAGAAGGCGCGCGCCGAAAAGCGCCAGCGCGGCGAACGCCAGATGAACGCGGTCCAGGACATGATCAGGCATGAAGGCAGCCTGCTGGACCACGCCCAGCAGCGCGGCGGCCCGCCGGAACCGCAGCGCGGCTTCATGCTCCCGCGCGGGCCGCGCCCGCAAAGCCCCGAGGACCAGCAGCGCGACGCCACCCAGCGCGCCAGGGACCAGAAGATCCAGCAAGCCCTGCGCCGCGCCCTGGGCGAGCTGATGCAGCAACAGGGCGACCTGACCGGCAAGATCCCGCCGCCGCTGGCCGAGGCCGATGCCGCCATGCGCGACGGCGTCCAGGCCCTGCGCGACGGCCGCGACCCCGCCGCCGCCACCGCCGCCCGGCGCGCCATCGAAGCGCTGCAGAAGGGCGGGCGCGACATGAGCCAGGAAATGGCCGCCCAGTTCGGCCGCGGCGGCGAGGAAGATGGCGAGGAGGAGGGCGACGAAAGCGGCGAAGGCAGCATGAGCGCCGATGGCGAGCAGGACGGCCAGGGCAACGGCCCCGGCAGCCAGCAAATGGGCCCCGGCAACCAGCGCGGCGAGCGCCGCGGCGAACGCGGCTACGGCCGCGGCCGCAGCGTCGATCGGCGCGCCGACGAACGCCGCGACCCGCTCGGCCGGCAACTGCGCGACGGCACCTCCGGCACCGACGAAAGCGGCGACGTCCAGGTGCCGGACCAGATGGAAGAAGCCCGCACCCGCGCCATCCAGGAAGAACTGCGCCGCCGCGGCGCCGATCGCGGGCGGCCGCAACAGGAGTTGGAATACATTGATCGGTTGCTCAGGCAGTTCTGAGAAGTGACGAAAGAAAGCGCTTCTTTTTTGAAAAAAAGAAGCAAAAAACTTTATTTCGGTTCCATGCGTACTGCCAACATTCGAGTGGGATCAGGTATTGAAAGTTTTTTGGTTCTTTTTTTCAAAAAAGAACGTCACTTGCTTCTTTCCAGCCACCAGCACCATCCCCACGCCCAACCCAGCCACGCCGTCCAGCGCCGCGCCCAGCAGCCAGGTGGCAGCCCCGGAGGCAACCGGCATGGCATTGCCCGCCATCCGTGCCACCGCCGCCAGGGCATGGGCAGGGGCCGCGACGCCGAGCACTTCCAGCCCGTGCAGCAGGATGCCGCCGCCCACCCACAGCATTGCCGCCGTGCCCACCACGGCCAGCAGCCGCAGGAACGGCACCATGCCGCGCACCAGCCCCAGCCCCAGCCAGCGCCATGCCGGCCGGCCGGTGCGCACCAGCACCAGCCCGGCATCGTCGGCCTTCACGATCAGCGCCACCGCGCCGTACACCCCCAGCGTGACGCCCAGCCCCACCCCGCCCAGCACCACCGCCTGGCCCAGGAACCCGGCGCCGGGCACCGCACCCAGGGTCACCGCCATGATCTCCGCCGACAGGATCAGGTCGGTGCGGATCGCGCCAGCCACCCGGGCCTCCTCGCTGGTGCCAAGCTCGGCATCGGCGCCGTGCGGCCCCGCATGCGGGCGCACCGCCTCCACCACTTTTTCCGCCCCCTCCAGGCACAGATAGGCACCGCCCAGCATCAGCAAGGGCGTGATCGCCCAGGGGGCCAGCGTGCCCAGCACCAGCGCCGCCGGCAGCAGGTACAGCAGCTTGTTGCGCAGCGAGCCCAGCGCAATGGCCCCGACAATCGGCAGTTCGCGGCTGGGCGCCAACCCGGCAACATAGCGCGGCGTCACCGCGGCATCGTCGATCACCACCCCGGCCGCCTTCGTCCCCGCCTTCGCCGCCTGGCCGGCAATGTCGTCCAGCCCGGCCGCCGCCGCCTTGGCCAGCGCCGCGACATCGTCCAGCAAGGCAATCAACCCACTGCTCATCCGCCCCTGCCTCCGCGCGCCACGGCCGGCGCATGACGTAAGGGGAAGCGTGCAAAAAGGGAAGGAGGCGGTTCTTTTTTGAAAAAAAGAACCAAAAAACATTTTTCAATTCGCCAGATAACGAATAGCCTTTCCACCACTCCAATTCATGGAAGTCTTTTTGCTTCTTTTTCTTCAGAAAAAGAAGCGCTCGCTTCCTATGCCGCCCGCTCGGCACCTGGCCGCAACTCGTCCAACAGGGCCAGGATCGCAGCCGCCTGCTGGTCCAGCCCGTAGCGTTCGGCCACCCAGCCGCGGTACAGCCCGGGCCTGGCCGCTCGGATCAGCGCCACGGCCTCGTCGATGCTGGCGAACAGGCATTCCTCCGGCCACAGCGCCGCCGCCCCGGGGAAGGCGTGCACCACCGGGAAGGCGCCGACGGCCATCGCCTCGCCGATATTCAGGCCGAAGCTTTCGTACATCGTGGTGGACAGCAGCACGCCCTTGTCGGCGTACCAGCCCGGCATGTCGGCGACATGCCCGTCGAAATGCACGCAGCCGGCCAGCCCCAGCGCCGGCACCATCGCCTGCAGGTAGCGCAGGGTACGCAGGTCCGTGAAGGCGCCGGCGACGTGCAGCGTGTGCCCGGTGTCGTGCCGGCGCAGCGCGTGCATGACATGCAGCATCAGCATCGGGTTCTTCTTCGGCTCGACATGGCCGACCCAGGCGATGCGGCGCGGATCCGGCACGGCGCCCGATTGGCTGGCGGGGCGGAACCGCGCGAGATCGACGGCATTGGCCACCACCAGCCGCGCACCCGCGGCGGCGGTGGCGGGGAAGCGTTCATGCACCAGCGCGTCGATATCGTCGCCCACGGTGATCAACGCATCCACCTGCCGCCAATCGACGCGGGCGGGATAGTCGGTTTGCAGCGCCTCGATCGAGTGCAGCCGCACCACGCAGGACCGGCCGCCCAGCACCCCGCTGGTGGTGGCCCAGACCGCGTGGTCCCAACACCATTCCAGCCAGACGATGTCGGCCCAGGCGATGGCGGCGGCCAGCTCCGCACCCGGCGGGCCGGCGTGAAAGCGAAGCTCGAAATGCTCCTCCAGCACCGGGATCAGCGGGGCGAGGAAGCTGCCGCTGCGGTCCTTGATCCGGTCGGCAAGCAGCAAGCGACGCATCGGGCAGGCTCCGCAACCAGGAGCGCGAAGTGTGGCCCGGCGCCGGTTTACAAATGCTTGACGGCCGTGTTCTGGCCGGGCTCGCTCGGCGCGGCTGGATGTGGGCCATGGTCGGGGGGGCCGACCTGCGGTGGCGGCGCCCTTGCCGCGGGCGACTCGATCGCCGCCGGCGATGTCGCCTGGGTTGCCGGCGGCGGCGTGGCGGCGGCCGGGCTGCCGGCCTGCGTCGCACCGACATGCCCGCGCTCCCACGCGCGATAGGCATCCAACTGCTGTTCGGTCGGGATCGTGCTGCGCACCGCGCCGGATCCGTCGCGGAACTCGATCACCACGATCGCCAGGCCGGGATCCAGGCGAAGCGTCGGGTTGGGCAGCGCCTTGCCGGCGGCTGGCACCGTGGCATCCCGCGAGGGGTGGGGGGTGGGGGCGGTGCGGGCCGCATCGGCCGCCACAGGCATGGCACCAACGCGTGGCACGGCAAGGTCGCTTGGCATGTGGAGCACCTTTGATGGCAAGGAACCAACCTGGTGCACCCTCCTGGCGCAGGCGGCCATACTGCCACGCTGGGAGTTTCCGAATGGTGAACGCCGCCCATTTCGCCAGATGCGGGCCGGTCGGAAGCGGGCCGGTCGGAAGCGGGCCCGTCAGAAGTCGGTGACGCGGCCCTTGTGCTGCCAGTCGCCATAGCGCGTCGGCTCCGGCCCCGGCGCACCGCCGATCTCGCGCGGCAGCACAACCGGTTTCGGCGTCGCCGCAACCGCGGGTGCGCCCGGCTGCGCGGCGGGCGGCTCTGCCGGACGGGATCCGGCCACAGGTGACTCGGGCGGTGGCGCTGACGGTTTGTCCATGGCATCAAGATGGCGTGTGCCGCAGCGAATGCAACCGACGCGGAGTTGCCGGCCTCGCGGCCGTTTCGCTGTGATATCGCCACCCCACCCGAACCGGCCCCCGCCGGCGCGGCAACCGGAGACAGACATGCGCGCCCGCCTGCCGGTGATCACCCTGCTCGGCGCCATGCTGGCTGCCGCGCCGCGCCCGGCGCCGGCCCAGCCGCCGCCCGCCCCCCTGGCCGCCACCCCAATCCCACCACCGGGACCGCTGGGCGAGCGCGAGGTCACGGTGGCCAATCGCAGCGAATTGTCGATCACCGAGCTCTACATCTCGCCCACCAGCAACGATGCCTGGGGGGAGGACCGGCTGGGCGATGCCATCCTGGAGCCCGGCAAGAACCTGCGCCTGCGCCTGGGCCGCTACCGCGACTGCGCCTTCGACCTGCTGGCCATCTACGAGGATGCCAGCCGCGCACAAATCCCAACCCGCAATCTGTGCCGCGGCCGCCGGGTGGCCTTCGACGGCAAGAACCGCATCCACCCCCAAACGCCGACCGCCCCCGAACGCACGGTGTCGCTGGTCAACCAAAGCCACCGCGCCATCCAACAGGTCTTCATCTCCCCCGCCGATGCCAGCCAATGGGGCGAAGACCTGCTGGCACACACCATTTCCGTCGGCCAATCCGGCGAGGTGACCTACCTCGGCGCGTGCACCGTCGATCTGCGCGTGGTGTTCGAAAACCGCGCAGCCGAGGAACGGCGCGGAATCGATGCGTGCGCCACCCCCGCATTGTCGATCGAACCGGGCTGGACCACCGCCGACGAAGTGCCGGTGCCGCCGGGCTCGGGAGCTTTTTGAAAGCAAGGAAGTGTTCTTTTTTGAAAAAAAGAACCAAAAAACTTTCAATACTTAAATCATAGCGACGAAATAGGGTTAATTAAGTCCTTTTACTTCTTTTTCTTTTGAAAATGAAAGCCCTGCTTCCTGCGCTTTCCCTATTGCCCGTAACGCTGCATCAGCGGCCATAGTTCGCGCGCAACGATCTCCGCGGTCAGCGGCCCGGCGCGATGCCAGCGCACGATGCCGTCGCCATCCACCAGGAAGGAGGACGGCGCGCTCCTCACCCCCCAATCCGACGCCACCCGCCCAGCGGCGTCATAGGCCACCCGCCGGTAGGGATTGCCGTTGCGTTCCAGGTAGTCCAGCGCGTTGGTCCGATTGTCGCGAAACGCGATCGCCCACATCTCCACCCGCCCGTTCCGCAATTCGAACAGCAGCGGGTACTCCTGGATGCAGGTCGGGCTCCACGACCCCCAGAATTTCACCAGCACCGGCCGGCGCGTGGTCAGCAGGTCGCGCGCCTCGAAGCCCGGCCCGATCAGGCCCGGCAGGGCGAAGCCCGGCACGCGCTTGTCCAGCAGCGGCGTGGCGTCGCCGCGCCCCGGCGCCGGCTGCATCGAGGGCGGCATCAGCACCCCCCAATAGGCGTACAAGGCGCCCCCCGCTGCCGACAGGACCGACAGCACCAGCAACGCCCTGAACATCTCAGCCGCCGCTCTTGCGCGGCGTCAGCGTGTTCCAGCCCGCGGCCGGCGGCGCCGGGGCGCTCTCCGGCTGCCAATGGCCGGCCTTCTTCAGCGCCGCGGCCACCTCGGGCGGCATGTAGGTCTCGTCGTGCTTGGCCAGAACCTCGCTGGCCAGGAAACTGCCATCCGGCCGCAACGTGCCCAGCGCCACCACCCCCTGCCCCTCGCGGAACAGGTCCGGCAGGATGCCGGCGAATTCCACATCCAGCGCGGCACGCCCGTCCGTGACACGGAAGCGGGCCACCGGCTTGCCGTCGCGCCGGTCGCGCGCCACGCTGCCCGCCTCCACCAGCCCGCCCAGGCGCAGCATCCGCCCGGCCGGCGGCGGCGCCTCGGCCAGGTCGCCGGGGGTGACGAAGAACACCAGGTTGTCGCGGAACGCCAACAGCGCCAGCCCGGCGGCACTGCCCAGCCCAACCAGGCAAAGCAGCAGAACCGCCAGCCGGCGGCCCTTGCGCGTGCGCAGCAACGCCATCAGCCCGCGTCCCGCCCGCGCGTCCGCCGCGGGTCGATGGCATCCAGCCGCCGCCGCGCCCGACCCACCCGCAACCAGGCATCCACGGCAAAGCCGGCACCGATCAGCACGGCCAGCCCGTAGGACGCGGCGATATACGGCAGGTGGGTCATGTCGCGCCGATCCCTATACCGTTTGCGCCTGCGCCAGCAGCAGCCCGCGGATGCGCCGCTCCATCACCGCCGCCCGCAGCCGCGCGGTGACAATGGCGGCAAACCCCAGGCTGAACCCGGCAATGCACACCAGCAGCGGCCACAGCATGGACACATGCATGCTCGGCGCCCCGGTAAGGCTCAGCGTCGCCGGCTGATGCAGCGTATTCCACCAATCCACCGAGAACTTGATCACCGGCAGGTTCACCACCCCCGCCAGCGCCAGGATCGCCCCCGCCCGATACCCCCGCACCGGATCATCGAACGCCCGCACCAGCGCGATATGGCCGAGATAGAGAAAGAACAGCACCAGCACCGACGTCAGCCGCGCATCCCAAACCCACCACGCCCCCCACATCGGCTTGCCCCACAGGCTCCCCGTCGCCAGGCACAGCGCGGTGAACGCCGCCCCCACCGGCCCGATCTCCACCGCCGCCAGGTCGGCCAGCGGATGCCGCCACACCAGCGACAGCGCCGCGCAGATCGCCAGCGACAGATACCCGCCGCTGGCCAGCCAGGCCGACGGCACATGGATGTAGATGATCCGCACCGCGTCGCCCTGCTGGTAGTCCGGCGGCGCCACCAACAGCCCCCACGCCAGCCCGACCACGGTCAGCACCAGCGCGGGAATCGCCAGGAACGGCAGCACCCGCCCGGATATCCGCAGGAAGCGGCCAGGGTTGGCGAACCGGTGCAGGCTGCGCCCGCCGGCGGGCATTGGGATGGGGATGGTGTCCACGGCGCGCAACATAGTCCGCCCCGGCCGCAGTTTGAAGCACCCGCGGTTTGGCGAACATCCATCTTGCCCCTATGTCATCTCCCGACCATTTTGGAGCCACGAAGATGGCCTACTGGCTGGTGAAATCCGAACCCGACGCCTTCTCCTGGGACCAGCAGGTGGCCAACAAGGTTGAACCCTGGACCGGCGTGCGCAACTTCATGGCCCGCAACTACCTCCGCGCCATGAAAAAAGGCGACCGCGCCTTCTTCTACCACTCCAACATCGGCAAGGAGATCGTCGGCATCGTCCAGGTCGCCCGCGAAGCCTACCCCGACCCCACCGTCGAACCCGGCGAAAAAGGCGACTGGTCCTGCGTCGACATGAAAGCCCTCCGCCCGCTCAAAACCCCCGTCACCCTCGCCCAGCTCAAGGCCGACCCCGCCTTCGCCGACCTTCCCCTGATCCGCCAGTCCCGCCTCTCCGTCATGCCGATCAGCGCCGAACACTGGGCGGCGATCTGCGCGCTGGGCGGGGTAGAAGCATGAAAAAGAGAGGTCTTCTTTTTGTGAACAAAAAGAAGCAAAAAAACTTTATTCGTTTTCCTTCGGGCGGCACTATCGTGCCCACAGGACTCCAAGGGAATAAAGTTTCTTGGTTCTTTATTTCAGAAAAGAACTGCTTTCTCCCATGATCCCCACCCCCATGCGCCCCCTCTGCCGCCTCGAAGACATCCCCGACGGCGAGGCCCGCGGCTTCCCCCCCACTGCCGGCGGCTTCACCGGCCTGTTCGCCATCCGCCGCGGCACCACCGTCTTCGCCTACGTCAATTCCTGCCCCCATATCGGCGTCCCGCTCGACTGGGCGCCCCACCGCTTCCTCACCCGCGACGGCCAGCGCATCATCTGCGCCACCCACGGCGCCGAGTTCCGCATCTCAGACGGCCTGTGCACGCACGGCCCTTGCCTTGGCGAGCGGCTGGAACAGGTTATGATCGACATCGAGGACGGCGTGGTGCGCGTGCCCGCAGACGCGGGGCTATAGGCCGCAACGCCACGCCAAAACGCCAAGCGACGGGGAGCCCAAGCAATGTCCGACGAACTTTTCCCAGTGAAATCCGAAGTCGCGGCACGTGCCCGCCTCACCGCCGCCACCCTCGCCGCCGCCCAGGCCCGCCTCGCCGCCGACCCCCACCAATACTGGCTGGAACAGAGCCACCGCCTCGCCTGGATGAAGCCGCCCACCAAGACCCTCGCCGGCGACTTCACCGGCGACGTCCGCATCAAGTGGTTCGAAGACGGCATCCTGAACGCCTCCGTCTCCTGCCTCGACCGCCACCTCGCCACCCGCGGCGACCAGGTCGCCATCATCTGGGAAAGCGACGACCCCACGGTCTCCGAAAAAATCACCTACCGCGACCTGTACGAGCGCGTCTGCCGCCTCGCCAACGTCCTGCGCAGCCTCGGCGCCAAGAAGGGCGACCGCATCTGCATCTACCTGCCGATGGTGGTCGAGGCCGCCGTCGCCATGCTCGCCTGTGCCCGCATCGGCGCCATCCACTCCGTCGTCTTCGGCGGCTTCTCGCCCGACAGCCTGGCCAACCGCATCCAGGATTCCGAATGCGCCATCCTCATCACCGCCGATGAGGGCCGCCGCGGCGGCCGCCGCGTCCCGCTCAAGGTCAACGCCGACGCCGCCGTCGCCCAGTGCCCCAGCATCAAGCACGTCGTCGTGGTCAAGGTCACCGGCGGCAACGTCGCCATGCAGAAAGGCCGCGACCAGGACTACGCCACCCTGGTCGCCGCCGCCGACCCGCACTGCCCGCCCGAACCGATGGCCGCCGAAGACCCGCTCTTCATCCTCTACACCTCCGGCTCCACCGGAAAGCCCAAGGGCGCGGTCCACACCACCGCCGGCTACATGGTCTGGGCGAGCTACACCCACGAGCTCGTCTTCGACTACCGCCCCGGCGAAACCTACTGGTGCACCGCCGATGTCGGCTGGGTCACCGGGCACACCTATATCGTCTATGGCCCGCTCGCCAACGGCGCCACCACCCTGATGTTCGAAGGCATCCCCACCTGGCCCGACGCCGGCCGCTTCTGGCAGGTCGTCGACAAGCACCAGGTCAGCATCTTCTACACCGCGCCGACCGCCATCCGCGCCCTGATGCGCGAGGGCGAGGCCCCGGTGCAGAAGCACAAGCGCAGCTCGCTGCGCCTCCTCGGCAGCGTCGGCGAACCCATCAACCCCGAAGCCTGGCTCTGGTACCACCGCGTCGTCGGCGACCACCGCTGCCCCATCGTCGACACCTGGTGGCAGACCGAGACCGGCGGCATCCTGATCACCCCCCTGATCGGCGCCATCGCCCAGAAACCCGGCTCCGCCACCAAGCCGCTGCCCGGCGTCGAACCCCTCATCGTCGACGCCGAAGGCAAGATCCTCGACGGCGTCGCCGAAGGAAACCTCTGCCTCGCCAAGCCCTGGCCCGGCATCATGCGCACCATCTACGGCGACCACGACCGCTTCATCCAGACCTACTTCTCCACCTACAAGAACCTCTACTTCACCGGCGACGGCGCCCGCCGGGATTCCGACGGGTACTACTGGATCACCGGCCGCGTCGATGACGTCATCAACGTCTCCGGCCACCGCATGGGCACCGCCGAAGTCGAATCCGCCCTCGTCGCCCACCCCAAGGTCGCCGAAGCCGCCGTCGTCGGCTTCCCCCACGACATCAAGGGCCAAGGGATCTACGCCTACGTCACCCTCAACCTCGGCGAGGAACCCACCGAATCCCTGCGAAAGGAACTCGTCGCCTGGGTCCGCAAGGAAATCGGCCCGATCGCCGCACCCGACGCCATCCAATGGGCCCCCGGCCTGCCCAAAACCCGCTCCGGCAAGATCATGCGCCGCATCCTGCGCAAAATCGCCGCCAACGAAACCGAAGGCCTCGGCGATACCTCCACCCTCGCCGACCCCGGCGTGGTGACAGACCTGGTGCAGAACAGAGTAGGATAACCCCACACGTCTCTCCCCCCGTCCTTCACGGGGGGAGCCGGAGGGGGGCCAGCGAACAATAAGAAAGCAGTTCTTTTTTGAAAAAAAGAACCAAAAAACTTTCATACATTAAGTGTCGTCATCCTGAGCGAAGCGAAGGACCCACGCTTCCCTTACACTTTTCCTGAATGAATAAAGTCTTTTTGCTTCTTTTTCTTCAGAAAAAGAAGAGTCTTCCTTCCTCCCCAGGAGCCCCAGATGCGCCTCGCCATCATCTCCGACATCCACGGCAACCTCCTCGCCCTCGAAGCCGTCCTGAAGGACATCACCACCCGCGCCGTGGACGACACCATCAACCTCGGCGACTGGATCGCCGGCCCGCTCTGGCCCCGCGAAACCTTCGAGCTGCTCCAGAGCCTCGAAATCCCCTCCGTCCGCGGCAACCACGACCGCTGGGCCACCGACCGCCCCGACGACAAGATGCCCCCCGCCGGCCGCTTCGCCCGCGACGCGCTCGACCCCGTCCAGGTCGCCACCCTCTTCGCCCTGCCGGAAACCATCGAACGCGCCGACGGCGCCATCCTCGCCTGTCACGGCACCCCCACCGACGACATGGCCTACCTGCTGGAGGAATCCCTGGAAGGCCGCCTCGCCCCCGCCTCCCGCGCCGCCCTGGCCGAACGCCTCGGCGCGGAGTCAAAGCGCCAGGTCGTCCTCTGCGGCCACAGCCACCGCCAGGCCCTGGTCACCGGCCCCGACGGCTGCCTCGTCCTGAATCCCGGCAGCGTCGGCTGCCCCAGCTTCGCCGACCTCCCCGCCGCCGCGAACCTGGAACACCGCTCCCCCCACGCCCGCTACGCCATCCTCACCCACCAGAACGGCCGCTGGGCCGCCGACCTGATCGCCCTCGAATACGACTGGGACGCCGCCGCCCAGAAAGCCGCCGAACTCGGCTGGCCGAAATGGGCCACCATGCTGAAGACCGGTGCTGTATCGTAGGTCGGATAAGCGAAGCGCCATCCGACTCTCTCCCCCCAACCACCCCGCCCCCATGCCCAACTACCGCCGCCACCGCGTCCCCGGCGGCACCTACTTCTTCACCGTGAACCTGCGCGACCGCCGATCCGACCACCTGGTCACCCACATCGCCGCACTGCGCGCCGCCATTCGCACCACCCGCACCCGCGCACCTTTCCATATCGACGCCTGGGTCGTCCTCCCCGACCACATGCATTGCCTTTGGACCTTGCCCGAAGGCGACGCCGACTACCCCTCAAGGTGGCAGGCGATCAAGAAGGCCTTCTCCCGCGCGATCCCGGCGTTTGAACCAAGAACCCCCACCATGCGCGCCCGTGGCGAGCGCGGCATCCGGCAACTCCGCTATTGGGAACACACCATCCGCGACGACCGCGACCACGCTGCCCACATGGACTACATCCACTTCAACCCGGTGAAACACGCCCTCGTCGCCCATCCCGCCGACTGGCCCCACTCCACCTTCCACCGCTGCGTCGCCCGCGGCCTCTACCCTCCCGACTGGTGCAGCCCCATCCAAGCTCCACTCGAAGCCGGCGAACCCCCCACCCCCTGAACACCCGCTACGCCGCCACCCAGCCCGCCCTCGGCTGCTCGCTCAGGTTCCCCGCCCCGCAACTCGTCGAAATGCTCGGCCACGCCGGCTTCGACTGGGTGCTGCTGGATTGCGAACACGGCTCCCTCGCCCTGTCCGACGTCGAGATCATGGCCATGGCCGCCGACGCCGTC
>JADLHF010000012.1 GCA_020848935.1 Acetobacteraceae bacterium | reverse complement strand
TGGCGGCGTGGAGCGTCCTGCTGGAACAGCGCGGACTGGTGCTGGTGCCGGTCAGCGCGCTGGTGGTGCCGCCGGCTCGCTAGAGCACTGACTCTCCCAGATGGTTCAACATGCGTCAGTGCACTAGCGCGGCGCCATCCGCAGCGCACCGTCCAGGCGGATGGTTTCCCCGTTCAGCATCGGATTGGCGATGATGTGCAGCGCCAGCGCCGCGTATTCCTCCGGTCGGCCAAACCGCTGCGGGAACGGCACGGAGTCGCCCAGTGATTGCTGGATATCCGCCGGAAGGCTGGCCAGCATCTGGGTGTGGAACAGCCCCGGCGCGATCGCCACCACCCGCACCCCGTAGCGGGCGAACTCGCGCGCCGCCGGCAGCGTCAGCCCCACCACGCCAGCCTTGGAGCTGGCATAGGCCGCCTGCCCCACCTGCCCTTCATAGGCCGCCACCGAGGCTGTGTTGATGATCACCCCGCGCTCGCCATCGGCCAGCGGCGCGGCCACGGCCATCTCGGCGGCGGCCAGGCGCAGCATGTTGAACGTGCCAACCAGATTCACCCGGATCACCCGCTCATAGGCGCCCAGCCCCAGCGGCCCGTCGCGTCCCAGGATACGCCCGGCGCTCCCGATACCAGCGCAGTTGACCAGCACTCGTACCGGGCCATGCGCCTGCACTGCGGCACGCACCGCCCGCTCCCCCATCGCCGCGTCGGCCACGTCGCAGGTCACCGCCAGCCCGCCGATCTCGGCGGCCGTCGCCTCGGCCACATCGCGGCGGACGTCCAGGATCGTCACCTTCGCCCCACCCGCCGCCAGCGCCCGCGCGGTGGCCCCGCCCAGGCCGGAGGCACCGCCGGTGACAATCGCCGATATGCCGTCGAGTTCCATTACCCACCTCCTGGACTTGCCACCCCCTTCTGCCCGGCTCCGTTCCCCTGGGCAACCGGCCTGCGGCGGAGCGACGTCGGGCCCGCCGCTGTCCGGCCGCGCGCCCCCGTCGGCGCCGACAGGCAATTGGCGCAACCCGACGGTGCGCCGATCCGTCCGCAAGTCATGCGATGACGCGCGCCGCGTCATCCGCCGATGATTGGACCCGGCCGGATTTTCGCCCGATACTGCCGTCAACCGGGGCACGACGTCGCAGGGAGCGGAATGTCCGACATCAACCAACCACCCGAAGGCACATTCGCCCGCACCGGCCTGCCCTATGCCGCGCGCGTGCAGCCGGTGGGCATCGACGAGCCGTTCCGCTGGCTCGCCGCCGGCTGGCGCGATTTCCGCGCAGCGCCCCTGGCCAGCCTTGCCCTCGGCCTGATCGTGGTTGCCGCCGGCTTCCTGCTGACCTTCGGCCTGGCGCTGTCGGGCTATTTCTACCTCATCGCCCCGCTGACCGCCGGCTTCATGCTGGTCGGCCCAGCGCTGACCGTCGGCTACTACGCGCTGAGCCGTGATGCCGAGGCCGGACGCACCCCCACCTTGGCTGCCGCCCTCGGCGCCTGGCGCGGCAACCCGTCCAGCCTGCTCTACCTCGGCCTCGCCCTGGTCGCCTTCCTGGTGCTGTGGATGCGCTTTGCCGCGCTGATCTTCGCGATCTTCTTCCCGTATTCCATGCTCGACGTGCAGGCACTGCTGAACGCTACCCTGTTCACCCCCGAGGGCCTGTCCTTCCTGGTCGTCGGCACCCTGGTGGGCGGCGTGATGGCCACCATCGCCTTCGCCGCCGGCGCCTTCGCCCTGCCGCTGCTGTTCGACCGCCGCGTCGGGATGGCCGAGGCAGTGGTGACCAGCGTGGTCGCCGTGGTGCTGAACGCACGCACCATGGTGGTCTGGGCCGCCCTGGTGGCGCTGTTCACCGGCGCCGGCCTGGCGCTGGGCTATATCGGCCTCGCCGTCACCCTGCCGCTGGTCGGTCACGCCACCTGGCACGCCTATCGCGCCACCATCCGCATGCCGTAATCTGATCCGAAGGAGCCACCATGTTCATCGTCCAGATCAACTTCGAATACCCGAACATCACCCCGGCGATGGCCGCCAGCCTGAACACCGGCGAACGCGCCAAGCCGTTCCTCGACGTCCAGGGCCTGTTGTGGAAGATCTGGCTGAACACCGAAGGTGGGCCGAAGGTCGGCGGGCTCTATTGCTTCGACAGCCGTGCCAATGCCGAGGCGTACCTCGCCGGCCCGATCGTGGCCCGCATCAAGGCCAGCCCCGAAATCGCCAACCTCACCGCCCAGATCTACGCCGTCACCGAAAACCCCAGCCGCGTCACCCGCGCGCCCGTGCCGTTCCCGGTCCTGGCCGCCGAATAGGGAGAACACCGATGGTCGTCCTGCAAATCAACTACCGCTTCCACAACGTCAGCGCCGAGGAATGGGCCAAGCGCTACACCGACGCCACCGGCCAGAAATTCCTCGCCGTCGATGGCCTGCAATGGAAGATCTGGCTCGATGGCGAGGACAACAACGTCGGCGGCATCTACCTGTTCGCCAGCCGCGCCCAGGCCCAGGCCTATCTCGACGGCCCGATCGTAGCCGGCATGAAAGGCAACCCGAACGTGGTGGACCTGCGCTTCACCCTGTCGGACGTGCGCGAGCGGATGAGCGCGATCACCCACGCCCCGGTGCCCGGCCTCGCCCCCGTTGCCCTGGCAGCGGAGTAGCCGGGACATGACGGACGGTCCGAAGAAGACGGGGCTCAGGAAAGGTCTCGCCACCTACGGCGATGCCGAGTTCTCGCTGTTCCTGCGCCGCGTCTTCATCAAGGCGATGGGCTATACCGATGATGCGCTCGACCGTCCGATCATCGGCATCACCGACACCTACAGCGACTTCAACCCTTGCCACGGCAATGTGCCCGACCTGATCGAGGCGGTGAAGCGCGGCGTGATGCTGGCCGGCGGCATGCCGATGAAGTTCCCCACCGTGTCGATCGCCGAAAGCTTCTCCCACCCCACCAGCATGTTCCTGCGCAACCTGATGGCGCTCGATACCGAGGAGATGGTGCGCGCCCAGCCGATGGACGCCGTGGTGCTGATCGGCGGCTGCGACAAGACCATCCCGGCCCAGCTGATGGGCGCGGCCAGCGCCGACATCCCGGCCATCGTCCTGCCCACCGGCCCGATGCTGGTCGGCCACCACAAGGGCGAGGTGCTGGGCGCCTGCACCGATTGCCGCCGAATGTGGGCCGCCTTCCGCGCCGGCACAATCGACGAGGCCGAGATCGACGCCCTGTCCGGCCGCCTCGCGCCCACCAAGGGCACCTGCATGGTGATGGGCACCGCCAGCACCGTGGCCTGCATGACCGAGGCGCTCGGCATGTGCCTGCCCGGCGCCGGCTCGGCCCCGGCCACACACGCCGACCGCATCCGCCTGGCCGAGGCCTCCGGTGCGGCGGCCGTCAAGCTGGCCGCCGCCGGCCGCCGCCCCAGCGACATCATGACCGAAGCGGCGTTCCGCAACGCCTTCACCGTGCTGCAGGCGATCGGCGGCTCCACCAACGCGGTGGTGCATTTCACCGCCGTCGCCGCCCGCCTCGGCATCCGCATCGACATGGCGGCGTTCGACCGCATGGGCCTGGACGTGCCCGTCCTCGTCGATCTCAAGCCGAGCGGCGAGCACTACATGGAACATTTCCACTGGGCCGGTGGCGTGCCGAAGCTGCTGAAGGAAATTTCTGCGCATCTCGACATGACCACGCTCACCGTCACCGGCGGCACCTTGGCCGACTACGCCGCCGGCGCCGAGGACGTGCCCGACCAGACCGTGATCCGCACCCCGGCATACCCGATCGCCGTCGGCGGCGGGCTGGCGGTGCTGCACGGCAACCTCGCCCCCGGCGGCGCGCTGATCAAGCGCTCGGCGTCCAGCGAAAAGCTGATGCGCCACGAAGGCCGCGCCGTGGTGTTCGACGGGCTGGAGGACATGACCAACCGCCTGGACAGCGACGATCTCGACGTCACCGCCGACGACATACTGGTGCTGCGCCATGCCGGGCCGAAGGGGGCGCCCGGCATGCCGGAGGCCGGCTACATCCCGATCCCCCGAAAACTCGCCCGCCAGGGCGTGAAGGACATGGTCCGCATCTCGGACGCCCGCATGAGCGGCACCGCCTTCGGCACCATCGTGCTGCATATCACCCCGGAATCCGCCATCGGCGGCCCGCTCGCCCTGGTGCAGAGCGGGGACCGCATCCGCCTGGACGCCAACGCAAGGACTCTGGACCTGCTGGTGGACGACGCCGAACTCACCCGCCGCCGCGCCGCCTGGACCCCGCCCCCGCCCCACCCCGGCAGCGATCGCGGCTACCTGAAGCTGTACATCGACGAGGTGCTCGGCGCCGACCAGGGCTGCGATTTCGCTTTCTGCCTGCCCGAGGCGCTGCGCATCGCGCCTTCGTCGTGAGGGCGGCGGGCGCGGACCCCCTACCGCGGATGCGCCCCGCTACCCCGGCCGCGCCCCTGCTACCCCGACCGCAATGTCCTGACCGCCCCGCGCTGCTCGAACAGCGCCATCAGCACGCGAATCGCTTGGCCCCGTTCGCTCCGCAGCGTCGGGTCCTTCTGCACCAGCAACTCGGCATCGCGCCCGGCCATGTGCAACAGGTCCTCGTCGCGATCCAGCACCGCCAGCCGCCAGCCGGGAAGGCCAGACTGGCGTGTGCCCAACAGGTCGCCGCCGCCGCGCAGGCGGAAATCCTCGTCGGCGATGACGAACCCGTCCTCGGTATCGCGCAGCAGCGCCAGCCGCCTTCGCGCCCCCTCCTGCAATCCATCGGCATGCAGCAACAGGCAGAAGCTGGCATCGCGCCCGCGCCCGACGCGCCCGCGCAGCTGGTGCAGTTGCGCCAGGCCGAAACGCTCGGCATGTTCCACCACCATCACGGTGGCCTCCGGCACATCCACCCCCACCTCGATCACCGTGGTGGCCACCAGGATGCGGCTGCGCCCGGCGGCGAAGTCCAGCAGCGCGGCCTCGCGCACCGCGCTGTCCTGGCGGCCATGGGCCAGGCCGACGATCGGCCCGAAATACTGCGTCAGCTCGGCAAACCGCGCCTCGGCATTGGCGAGATCGACCAGCAGGCTCTCCTCCACCAGCGGACACACCCAATAGACCCGCGCGCCCTCGTCCAGCTTGCGGCGCAGCGCCTCGACAATGTCGGTCAGGCTGGACAGCGAATGCAGCGTGGTGCGGATCGGCTGCCGCCCGGCGGGCTTGCCGGCCAGCCGGCTGGTCTGCATCTCGCCCCATTGCGTCAGCAGAAGGGTGCGCGGGATCGGGGTCGCCGTCATCACCAGCACGTCGGTCGCCGCCCCCTTCGCCCCCAGGCTGAGGCGATGCTCCACCCCGAAGCGGTGCTGCTCGTCGATCACTGCCACGGCGAGGTCATGGAACGCCACCCCCTCCTGGATCAACGCGTGGGTGCCGACCACCATCGACAGCGACCCGTCGGCCAGCCCCTCCAGCACCCGCGCCCGTGCCCGCCCGGTCACCGACCCGGTCAGCAGCTCCACCGGCACCGGGCTGATGCGCGACAGGGTGCGCAGATGCTGGCGGGCGAGCAGCTCGGTCGGCGCCATCAGCGCGGCCTGCGCCCCGGCCTCCACGGCGGTTAGCATCGCCAGCACCGCCACCAGCGTCTTGCCGGCGCCGACATCGCCCTGCAACAGCCGCAGCATCCGGCGCGGGGCGGCAAGATCGGCATCGATCTCGCCCAGCGCCTCCCGCTGGCCCTCGGTCATGTCATGGCCGAATGCCGCCAGCGCCGCCCGCCGCAATCGCCCATCGCCCACCAGCGCCCGGCCCGGCCGCCCGCGCACTCGCCGGCGCAGCACCGCCAGCGCCACCTGGCCGGCCAGCAACTCGTCATAGGCCAGGCGACGGCCGGCCACCGGCGACGGCAATTCCTGCGGCAGTTGCAGCGCGCGCAGCGCCTCGGCGAATCCCGGCCAGCGCTCGCGCTTCATCAATGCGGGGTCGTGCCATTCCGGCAAATCCGGCACCCGCGACACAGCCTCGGCCATCGGCCGGCGCAAATGATAGGCGAACAACCCGGCGGTCAGCGGCCAGACCGGCTCCACCGCCGGCAACTGATCCGCCCGCTCGGCCGGCACGATGAAGTCGGGATGCGGCATCTGCCGCCCCTCGCCGAACTTGCCAGACACCAACACCCGTGCGCCCACCGCCAACCGGTTGGCCGGCATGCGGCCAAAGAACACCAACTCGGCAAAGCCGGTGCCGTCGCCCACCCGCACCTTGGTCGGCTGGCGCGGCGTGGCGCGCGGCTCGATGCCGATCACCTCCACCTCCAGCGTGGCGATCTCGCCCGGCACGGCATCGCGGATGCTGCGGCGTTCGCGGCGGTCCAGATAGGAATCCGGCAGATGGAACAGCAGGTCCACCACCCGCGCGCCCCCCGCCACCCGCGCGATCAGCCCCGACAGCCCCTCGCCCACCCCGCGCAGGCTGGTCAGCGGCGCGAACAGCGGCGCGACGACGGCGGCCGGCGGATCGGCGATCCGCCCCGTGGCGTCGGCGCCATCAGCGTGCGGCGTTGCCAATCCGCGCCTGCTCCATCTCCGCGGCAATCGCCCGCGCCGCGGCCGCCGGGTCGGGCTTGGCCACCACCGGGCGGCCCACCACCAGGTAATCCGCCCCCGCCGCGATCGCGGCATAGGGGGTGGCCACCCGCTTCTGGTCGCCTGCTTCATCGCCCAGCGGCCGCACTCCCGGCGTGGCAATCAGCAGATGCGGCGCCCCGGCCGCGGCGCGCAATCCAGCCGGGCTATCCTGCGGCGAGGCGATAATCCCCGCGCACCCCGCCTGCGCCGCCTGGCGCGCCCGCAGCGCCACCAGTTCGGACACCCCCATGCGGTAGCCGATATCGGTCAGGTCGGCGTCATCCAGGCTGGTCAGCACGGTGACGCCGAACACCATCATCGCGCTGCCCGCCGCCCCCTTCACCGCCGCTGCCATCACCGCCGGCTCGGCATGCACGGTCAGCAGGTCCACGCCACGCTCGGCCGCCCGCGCCGCGCCGATCTCCACCGTCTGGGAAATGTCATGCAGCTTGGCGTCGAGGAAGATGCGCTTGCCCGCCGCCTTCAGCTCGGCCAGCAGCCCGTCCACCCCCGGCGAATACAGCAGCCAGTAACCCACCTTGTAGAAGCTCGCGGCATCGCCGATCCGCGCCACCAGCTCGCGCGCCTGGTCGATCGTCGGCACATCCAGCGCCACGATCAGCCGGTCGGCCATATTCGGTGGTAGCGTGCGGGCGGCGTGCTGGGGCATCCGGGCGGGACTCCGTGGGCATGTGACTGGGCTTGTACGGGCTGCGATGGCCCCGCAGCAACCCGCGATTGCACCCTTCGCATGCGTGCGATGCCGATTCCGTGCCAAGACGGGCTGCACGCCACGGCACGAACGCGTATGGAACGCCCATGACCTGCGATGCGCCCCACGACGATTCCGCCATCGAACACCGCCGGCGGCGCCTGCTGTTCCGCGCCACACATCGCGGCACAAAGGAGAACGACATCATGATCGGCGGCTTCGTCGCCGGACGATTGGATACGCTGGGCCATGCCGAGATGGACGCGCTGGAGGCGGTGATGGAACTGCCTGATACCGACCTGGCCGACTGGCTCACCGGCCGCCGCCCGCTGGACCCGGCCGCCGACACCCCTATGCTGCGCGAAATCATGACCCATGTCGCCGCCGGCGGGGCACATCGCCGATGAGCACCACCATCCACGGCGCCCCCGAGGGCTGGGATGCCGTTCTCCTGGCCCGCCGCGGCGCCGAGCATGCGGGCCCGCTGCTGCACATCACCCGCGACGACGCCCGCATGGCCCGGCTTGCCGAAGCGCTGGCCTTCTTCGCCCCCGACGCCGAGGTGCTGCGCTTCCCGGCCTGGGACTGCCTGCCCTACGACCGCGTCTCGCCCAACCCGGAACTGGTCAGCGAGCGCATCGCCACCCTCTCCCGCCTGCTGGAACCCGCCACCGGCCCCCGCATCGTGCTGACCACCGTCAACGCCCTGGTCCAGCGCGTGCCGCCCCGCCACGCCTTCCACGGCGGCAGCCGCGTCCTGAAGATCGGCGACCGGGTGGCGCCCGAGGAACTCGCCCGCTTCCTGGAAGCCAACGGCTACGGCCGCGCCGCGACCGTCATGGAACCCGGCGAATTCGCCATCCGCGGCGGCATCATGGACATCTTCCCCGCCGGCGTTCCCGAACCGCTGCGGCTCGACCTGTTCGGCGATGATATCGAGGACATCCGCAGCTTCGACCCCGCCACCCAGCGCAGCGGCGCCAAGGTGGCAAAGCTGGTGCTGCGCCCGGTCAGCGAAGTCTTCCTCGACAAAGCCAGCGTCGCCCGCTTCCGCACCGCCTGGCGCGAGCTGTTCGGCCAGGCCGCCGCCACCGACCCGCTGTACCTGTCCATCTCCGACGGCCGCCGCCACCCCGGCATGGAACACTGGGTGCCGCTGTTCCACGCGAGCATGGAAACCCTGCTCGACTACCTGCCCGGCGCCTCGGCCAGCATCGACAACCAGGGCGACGAAGTGCTGTCCGCCCGCCTGGAAATGGTCGCCGACCACTTCGCCGCGCGCCGCGCCGTGCCGCGCGACGGCGAGGTGCCCTACCGCCCGCTGCCGCCGGAACGCCTGTACCTCGACCGCGCCGGCTGGGACGAAATCCTCGCCCGCGGCCCGTTCTTCGCATTCTCCCCATACGGCCGCCCTGACGGTGCCGAGGGTCCCGATGCCGGCGGCCGCCCGGCGCCGATCTTCGCCCAATCGGGCGGCGGCCCCGGCGCGAACGTCTTCGACCAGCTCCAGGCCCAGGCGAAGAGCTGGACCGCCGCCGGCACCCGCCTGGTCATCGCCGCCTGGACCCGCGGCGCGCGCGAACGCCTGGCCAACCTGCTGCGCGAACACGGCTTCAAGGCCGCCATCGCCGAAGACTGGGCCGCCGTCGCCCGCCTGCCGCGCGGCACCGCCGCCCTGGTCGTCCTGGGTCTGGAACGCGGCTTCGTCGCCGAGGCCACCGCCCTGGTCTCCGAACAGGACCTGCTGGGCGAACGCATCTCCCGCCCGCCGCGCCGCCGCAAGCGCGCCGACCAGTTCATCGCCGAGGCCACCGAAATCGCCGAAGGCGACCTCGTCGTCCACCAGGACCACGGCATCGGCCGCTACGACGGGCTGGTGACCCTGCAGGTCAACGACGCGCCGCATGACTGCCTGCGCCTGCTCTACGACGGCGAACACAAGCTTTTCCTGCCGGTCGAGAACATCGAGATGCTGTCCCGCTTCGGCAGCGAAACCGCCGGCGTGGCGCTCGATAAGCTCGGCGGCGCCTCCTGGCAGGCGCGCAAGGCCAAGATGAAGTCGCGCATCCGCGACATGGCCGGCGAGCTGATCCGCATCGCCGCCGCCCGCCGCCTGCGCGAGGCCGACATCATGGCACCGCCCGAAGGCGCCTGGGACGAATTCTGCGCCCGCTTCCCCTTCGCCGAAACCGAGGACCAGACCCGCGCCATCGCCGACGTGCTGGAGGACCTGGCCAGCGGCCGGCCGATGGACCGCCTGATCTGCGGCGATGTCGGCTTCGGCAAGACCGAGGTCGCCCTGCGCGCCGCCTTCGTCGCCGCCATGGCAGGCAGCCAGGTGGCGGTGGTGGTCCCCACCACCCTGCTGTCGCGCCAGCATTTCCGGACCTTCTCCACCCGCTTTGCCGGATTGCCCATTCGCGTTGCCCAGCTCTCGCGCATGGTCGGCGCCAAGGAAGCCGCCGAGGTCCGCGCCGGGCTCGCCGACGGCACCGTCAATATCGTCGTCGGCACCCATGCGCTGTTGTCAAAGAGCGTCACCTTCAGCTCCATCGGCCTGCTGATCGTCGATGAGGAGCAGCATTTCGGCGTCGCCCACAAGGAGAAGCTCAAGGCGCTGAAGGACGACGTCCACGTCCTCACCCTCACCGCCACCCCGATCCCGCGCACCCTGCAACTGGCGCTGACCGGCGTGCGCGAGATGAGCCTGATCGCCACCCCCCCGGTCGATCGCCTCGCCGTGCGCACCTTCATCATGCCGTTCGACGCCGTGGTGGTGCGCGAGGCCCTGCAACGCGAACGCTTCCGCGGCGGCCAGGTGTTCTGTGTCGTGCCCCGCGTCGAAGACCTCGACCGCATGGCCACCCGCCTGCGCGACATCGTGCCCGAAGCCCGCATGATCCAGGCCCATGGCCGCCTGGCACCCACCGAGCTCGAACGCGTCATGACCGAATTCGGCGACGGCAAGTTCGACATCCTGCTGTCCACCAATATCGTCGAATCCGGCCTGGACATGCCGGCGGTGAACACCCTGGTGATCCACCGCGCCGACATGTTCGGCCTCGGCCAGCTCTACCAGCTGCGCGGCCGCGTCGGCCGCGGCAAGCAGCGCGGCTACGCCTACCTCACCTGGCCGCCCAACCAGCGCCTGTCCGCCGCCGCCGAGAAACGTCTCGACGTGATGCAGACCCTCGACGCGCTGGGCGCCGGCTTCACCCTGGCCAGCCACGACCTGGACATCCGCGGCGCCGGCAACCTGCTCGGCGACGAGCAATCCGGCCACATCCGCGAAGTCGGCATCGAACTCTACCAGCAGATGCTGGAAGACGCCGTCGCCGAACAGCGCGCCGCCCGCGGCCGCAAGCGCGCCACCGACCGCGACTGGACGCCGCAGATCAGTCTCGGCCTGCCAGTGCTGATCCCCGAGACCTACGTCCGCGACCTGCCGGTCCGCCTCGGCCTCTACCGCCGCATCGGTGCCCTGGAAGACGACGCCCAGAGCGAGGCCATGGCCGCCGAACTCGTCGATCGCTTCGGCCCGCTGCCCGAGGAGGTGGAAAACCTGCTGCAAGTCGTCGGCCTGAAACGCCAATGCCGCGCCGCCGGCGTGGAAAAGCTCGATTCCGGCCCGAAAGGCATGGTCCTCGGCTTCCGCGGCAACGCCTTCTCCAACCCCGCCGGCCTGATCACCTGGCTGTCCAGCAAAGGCGGCACCATCCGCCTCCGCCCGGACCACAAGCTGGCCATCGTGCGCGAAATGAAGGTCGCCGAACGCGTCCGCGTGGCCCGCGATATGGTGGCCAACCTGGAACGCATCAGCCGCGAGGCGAAGGCAGCCTAGAAGGCAGGCAAGGTTGAAGGAAGAATGTTCTTTTTTGAAAAAAAGAACCAAAAAACCTCTATTCATTGGAGTGTGGTGGCACGGCGTTGCTATGCGGTGGACAGTGAGTGAAGTCTTTTTGCTTCTTTTTCTTCAGAAAAAGAAGACCTTCCTTGCTTCTGACTTCTTCCTGGCAATACGCGCCCCGTACAATAACCAGCCCCTAATCTAGGGCATGGCACCGCGCGGCAATCGCTCGTTCGCGCTCGCCGGTCAATTCGCCACATCAGGAGGCGCCATGTCCCGCCGCCCCGCCACCCTCTCCCGCCTGCGCGCCCTCTGCCTTGCCTTGCCGCAAGCCGAGGAGCGCGCCACCTGGGACCATCAGACCTTCCGCGTGCGCGACAAGATCTTCGCCATGCATGTATCTCGCGACGGCGCCGCGGCTCTGTGGTGCAAGGCCCCGCCTGGCACCCAGCACCTGCTGATCGCGGCCGACCCCGAACGCTTCTTCCGCCCGCCCTATGTCGGCCCCAAGGGCTGGATCGGCGTCCGCCTGACCGGGCGGATCGACTGGACGGAGGTCGATGCCCTGGTGCGGCGAAGCTGGCGGATGACGGTTCCCAAGCGATTGGCCGCCACCTTGCCGGAAATGGGTTGATCCCGGCGCGAACCCCATGGGACGCTGCCGGCAAGCCCGGCCGCAAGCCGTGCCAAGGAGGATCACGATGCCGTTGAAGCGCCGAAATTTCCTGCGTTCCGCCGCCGCGGGCGCCGCCATCGCTGGCCTGGCCCGGCCAGCCATCGCGCAAAAGGCGCGGGTGCTGAAATTCGTCCCCACCGCCGACCTCTCCTCGCTCGACCCGCACTGGACCACCACCCAGACCGTGCAGACCCACGGCTACTACGTGTTCGACACGCTGTTCGGCGTGAACGCCAAGCTGGAACCGAAGCCGCAAATGGCCGAGGGCCACACCATCGAGGATGACGGCCGCACCTGGCTGATCAAGCTCCGCCCCGGCCTGAAATTCCACAACGGCGAACCCGTCCTCGCCCGTGACTGCGCCCAAAGCCTCAAGCGCTGGTCCGCCCGCGACGTCTTCGGCCAGACCGCCGCCACCTTCGTCGATGAATGGACCACGGTCGACGACCGCACCGTCAAGATCAAGCTCAAGCGCCCCTTCGCCCTGCTCGCCGACGCCCTGGGCAAGCCCAACGGCATGGTCCCCTTCATCATGCCCGAGCACCTCGCCAGGACCGACCCGAACAAGCAGGTCAGCGAGATGATCGGCTCCGGCCCCTACCGCTTCATGGCTGACGAATTCGTCCAGGGCAGTCACGTGGCCTACCAGCGCTTCGACGGGTACCTGCCACGCCAGGAGCCGGCCGAATGGCTCACCGGGGCCAAGATCGCCTATATCGAGCGGGTGGAGTGGTCGATCATCACCGACCCCTCCACCGTCGCCGCCGCCCTGCAGAACCAGGAGGTGGACTGGTGGGAACAGGTCCAGCCGGACCTGGTGCCCCTGGTGCGCCGCATGGCCCACCTGCGCGTCCAGAACACCAACCCCATCGGCTACAACGGCACGATGCGCTTCAACCACCTGCATCCGCCGTTCAACAACCTCGCCGTCCGCCGCGCCGTCGCCCGCGGCCTGCCGCAGGAAGACTACATGCGCGCCGTCACCGGCAACGACGAGAGCCTGTTCACCACCTGCAAGGCGCTGTTCCCCTGCGGTACCCGCTACGGCCAGGAACTGGGCAAGGACATCATGACAGGCGACCTCGCCGCCGCCCGCGAAGCCCTGAAGGCGTCGGGCTACAACGGCGAAAAGGTGGTGGTGCTGAACCCCGCCGACGTGCCCTCGATCGCGCCGTTCGGCCACGTCACCTTCGACTACTTCAAGAAGCTCGGCCTGAACGCCGAACTGGCCGACACCGACTGGGGCTCGCTGGTCCAGCGCCGCAACTCGAAGGAGCCGGTGGAGAAGGGTGGCTGGTCGGTCTTCCACACCTGGTGGTTCGGCACCTCGCTCGCCCATCCCGCCATCTCCACCACCATTCGCGGCCTCGGCACCAAGGGCTGGGCGGGCTGGTTCGCGAACGCGAAGATCGAAAGCCTCACCGCGGAATGGCTGGCCGCCGCCGCCGAGCCCGACCGCGACCGCCTCGCCGAGGCCGTCCACCGCGAGGCGCTGGACACCCTGCCCTCCCTGCCGCTCGGCCGCTTCTTCATCAACACCGCCTATCGCCGCACCCTCAAGGGCATGCTGGAAGGCACCACCCCGGTCGCCTGGAACCTGGAGTGGGTGTGACCCTCCTCGGCACCGTCCGCACCATCCGCCGCCACCCTGTCAAGAGCATGGCTGGCGAGGTGGTGCCGCGCGCCATCGCCAGCCATGCCGGGCTGGTGGGCGATCGCGTCTGGGCCTTCGTCGATGCCGCGGCGTCGGCGCATTTCCCCTGGTTCACCGCCCGCGCCCTGGGCGCGCTGACCACCTGGCGCGCCGCCTTCGCCCACCCCGCCGCCACCCTGGGCGACGCGGCGCTGGAGGCCGCCTGGGCACGCGGCAGCGGCGTCGCACCAGCCCTGCCCGACGACGCCGCCTTCACCGTGAACGTCACCACCCCTGCCGGCGAAACCCTGGCGGTGGACCACCCCGGCGTGCGCGACGCGCTCGAAACCGCCGCCGGGCGGCGCCTGGCCCTGCGCTTCGCCACCCGCGGCATGCAGGATTGCCGGCCACTCTCCTTGGTCACCAGCCAAACCCTGGCCGGCTTTGCCGCCGAAGCCGGCATCACCGCAAACCCCAGCCGCTTTCGCATGAACCTCGAAATCGACTGGCCCGAAAGCGCCCCCTTCGCCGAGAACGCCCTGATCGGCCGCTGCCTGGCCATCGGCCCCCGGCTCGAGATCGCGATCACCGAGCCCGACGCCCGCTGCGCCATGGTCGGCATCGACCCCGCCACCGGCACCCCCGATCGCACCGTGCTGCGCCGCCTGGCGGACCACCACGGCGGCACTCTCGGCCTCTACGCCGCCGTGCTGCGCGAGGGTGTCGTGTCCGACGGCGATACGGTCCGCCTGCTCGCCTGACACCACCCCATCGGATGGTCATCGCATCCCGCCTTTGGACAGGGTGGTATCGCCTGCTGGCCCGCGTAAAACACGTCTGAATCTCGTGTTTTTTGTAATATAGCATGCCAGATGCGTGGCAACGCCCTG
The DNA here is from genome assembly GCA_020848935.1 of Acetobacteraceae bacterium. Classification (GTDB taxonomy): domain Bacteria; phylum Pseudomonadota; class Alphaproteobacteria; order Acetobacterales; family Acetobacteraceae; genus CAMDGX01. The sequence goes on along the minus strand of JADLHF010000012.1, from coordinate 1,736 downwards.
GCGCCCATCCGGCTATCAGTGCTATTCGTTTACAAAACGCGGAGTAATCAATGCCTGTACCAACAACGATCGGCCGACGCGCCGCCCTCGGCCTGCCGCTGCTCGGTGCCGCGATGGCCGGCAGCCTGGCCCGCCCGGCGATCGCCCAAGGTGGCGCGCGCACCCTGCGCTTCGTGCCGCACGCCAACCTCACCTCGATCGACCCGCTCTGGTCGAACACGCTGATCGCGCTGATGCACGCCTACATGACCTGCGACCAGCTTTACGGCCTGGATGACGGCCTGATTCCCCGCCCGCAGATGGCCGAGGGCCACGAACTCTCCGCCGACCGCCTGACCTGGCGCTTCACCCTGCGCGAGGGGCTGTTCTTCCACGACGGCGAACCCGTGCGGGCAAAGGACGCGGTCGCCTCGATCAACCGCTGGTCCAAGCGCGACACCTTCGGCAAGCGCATGGCCGCCCAGCTGGTGGAGATGAAGGCGCTGGACGACCGCCGCTTCGAGATAAAGCTGAACAAGCCGTTCTCCCACCTGCTGTACGGCCTCGGCGGCACATTCTGCTTCATCTACCCCGAGCGCATCGCCAACACCGACGCCTTCACCCAAATCACCGACGCCACCGGCAGCGGCCCGTACAAGTTCGTGCGCGACGAATGGGTTGCCGGCGCCTCGGTCGGCTATGTCAGGAACGAAAAATACCTCCCGCGCCAGGAAACCGCCGCCTTCTGGTCCGGGGGCAAGGTGGCGCATTTCGACAAGGTCGACTGGCGCATCCTGCCCGACGCCGCCACCGCCGCCGCCGCCCTGCAGAAGGGCGAGGTGGATTGGCTGGAACGCCCGCTGCTCGACCTCGTGCCGGTACTGCGCAAGGCGCCGGGCGTCACCGTCGCCCCGCTCGACCCGCTGGGCTTCTACGGCATGATCTATTTCAATCAGGCGGTGCCACCCTTCGACAACCCCAAGCTGCGCGCCGCCCTGCTGCCGGCCATCACCCAGTCCGATTTCATGCAGGCCATCGTCGGCGACGAAGCCGCCCTGTCGCGCACCGGCGTCGGCATGTTCACTCCCGGCTCGCCCTTCGCCTCCGCCGCCGGGATGACGGTGCTGACCGGCAAGCGCGACCTGGCGCACGCCCGCAAGCTGATCCAGGACAGCGGCTACAAGGGCGAGAAGATCGTCCAGGTAGTGCCCGCCGAACTGCCCGCGCCGAACGCCATGGCCGAGGTGGCCCGCGCCCTGTTCAAGGAGCTCGGCCTGAACATCGACTACCAGGCGATGGACTGGGGCACGATGATCGGCCGCATCCAGAGCAAGGACCCCAATGTGGTCAAGGGCTGGAACGTCTACTGCATCTCCTGGGCCGGTCTCTGGCCGTCCAACCCCGGCAGCCACATTCCGCTCTACGGCTCCACCCCCAACCCCAGGATGGACGCCCTGCGCGACGCCTGGTTCGACGCGCCCGACCTGGCCGCCCAGCAGAAGGTCACCGCCGACATGCAGTTGCTCGGCTTGCGGGAGCCGCCCTACATCCCGATCGGCCAGTATTTCATCCCGCACGCCTTCCGCACCGGCCTGACCGGCTTCGTCAAGGCGGCCAACACGGTGCTGTGGGGCGTCAAGAAAGGCTGATCCCCGCCCAATAATAAGCCCTCTCCCCTTGGGGGAGAGGTTGGGGTGAGGGGTGACCGCAAGCCAAAAGGATAGAACGAACGCAAGAAAATAGCCGCAACCGCACTA
>JADLHF010000011.1 GCA_020848935.1 Acetobacteraceae bacterium | reverse complement strand
GGTAACGCAGCACGCGTGAAGCCCCATCAATGCGCCTCACTCTGCCCGGGCCGCCAATCTCTATCTATGCTGTTGAAAAGATTGGTGGGCGCACCAGGGCTCGAACCTGGGACCCGCTGATTAAGAGTCAGCTGCTCTACCAACTGAGCTATGCGCCCGCCCTCCGCGGCGGCTCGGTGGCTGTCGCGGAGGCGGCCGTATAACAAGGGTGGGGGGGCTTGTGAAGGCCCCTCCCTTCAAAGCGTGCGATTGGCGCGGGCCAGCACGGCTTCGAACAGCACCTGGGCGCCGGCGGCGGCCTCCTCCGGCTCGATGCTTTCGGCCTCGTTGTGGCTCAGCCCGTCCTTGCAGGGGGTGAAGATCATCGCCGTCGGCACGTGGCGGGCGACATACACCGCGTCGTGGCCGGCGCCGCTGACGATGTCGCGCGCGGACAGGCCCAGCTTCCGGCTCGCCTGGCGCACCAACTCCACGCAGGCGGGATCGAAGGGCTGGGGCGGGATGCGGAACAGTTCCGTCAGTTCCCAGCCGACGCCGCATTCAGTGGCGATCGCGGCCGCCGCGGCGGGGAATTCCTCGGCGATCCTGGCCACTTCCGCACCATTCGGGTGGCGGAACTCCACGCTGAAACGCACCTCGCCGGGCACCACGTTGCGGCTGTTCGGCAGCACCAGAAGCTGGCCCACGGTGCCGCGTCCGTCCTCCCCGCGGGCGCGCATCATGCGGTCCACCAGGTCGATGATCCGCGCGGCACAGACCAGCGCGTCCCGCCGGGCCGAGGGCGGGGTGGTGCCGGCGTGGGAATCCTGCCCGGTTGCCACCGCGTCATACCAGACCTGCGCCTGGGCACCGGTGACGATGCCGATCTGCGTGCCCTCGCGCTCCAGGATCGGCCCCTGCTCGATGTGCAGCTCGAAATAGGCATCGGCCGGGAAGGGCTGCGCCGGCTCCGGCCCGCGATAGCCGATGGCGTCCAGCGCCTGCTCCACCGTCACTCCCTCGGTATCCGCGAGCGCGAAAGCCTTGTCGCGCGTGTAGATGCCGGCCCAGACGCCGGAGCCCATCAGCGAATGCCCGAAGCGGCTGCCCTCCTCGTCCGTCCAGTTCACCAGCTCGATCGGCGCCTCGGTGGCGATGCCGAGGTCGTTGAGGCTGCGGATCACCTCCAGCCCCGCGATCACGCCCAGCGCACCGTCGAATTTTCCCCCGCTCGGCTGGCTGTCCAGGTGGCTGCCCATCAGCACCGGCAGGCGGGCGGGGTCACGGCCCGGCCGCCGGGCGAACATGTTGCCGATCTCGTCCACCCTTACGGTCAGCCCGGCGGCCTCGCACTGGGCGCGAAAATGGTCGCGGCCCTGGCGGTCGATATCGCTCAGGGTCAGGCGCCGCACCCCGCCCTTGGGGGTGGCGCCGAAGCGGGCCATCTCCATCAGGCTGTCCCACAGGCGCTTGGCGTCGATGCGCTGGTTGGTGCTGCCGCTCATGCCGGTATCCCCCGATGCTGCCGACATCTTGCCCGCCGGCCACCTTCCTGCAAGTTTTCATCCACCCGGAGGTTCCCCCTGATGCGCCACCACGCCTTCGCCCTTGCCTTGCTTGCCGCCGGCACGCTGCCCGGCTGCACGCTGGTGGACCAGCGCACCTTCCAGTCCGCCGCCCCGGTGCCGGGTCCGGCCGAGATCGCCCGCACCCGGGCACCGACGCTGCCGTTGGTCAGCATCCGCATGGACCAGCCCGGCCTGGACTACCGCGCGGTCCTTGCCGAGGCGGTGCAGGCGGCGCAGCAGCGCAAGCCTGACGTCAGCTTCGACGTGCTGGCCCTGGTGCCGCTCCAGGCCGGCACACCCCAGGCGGCGGCCGAGCAGGACCGCCGGGTGGCCGAGGCGGCACAGGATGCCCGCACGGTTGCAACCACCATCGGCGCGGCCGGCATATCCAGCGACCGGTTGCATCTCGGCCTGCGCGGCGATGCCGGCGCGCCGGCGCGCGAAGTGCGGGTTTACGTCCGCTGACCGTTCCCGTGGCGCACCACGACATCGCAAAGCCGGCGGGAGCCAGCATCACGGGCTGAGCGCACCGCGCCGGATCGGCGAGGTGACCAAGCCACGAGCCACCAGCGCCAACGGCACCGGCCGGGCGCGATAGGCATCCAGTCCCCGCCCGACCGCCCCCGGTGCCGCTGCCAGCATGCTGGCATGCTCCGCCCCGTTGCCCAGCCCCTGGCCGCCCCCGCCGGGCATGGCAACCGGCAGGCGCGCGGCTTGCGGCAGGCCGCCCAGCGCCGCCTGCACGCGGGCACGATAGGGTTCGGCGCGCTCCGGCGTCTGGGAGTGGTAGAACCCCGCCGCCTTCATCCAGTCGCCGCCACCCGGCCCCTCCTTCAACTGGCGCAGGAAACGGGCGGCATAATCGGCATTGGCCGCGGGGTCGAAGCCCTGTTCCAGCGAGGCGAAGGCGTCGGGATGATGGACGCGGTTGACCTGCATGCAGCCGATGTCGATCGAGCGGGTGCCGGCGGCCTCCGATTGGCGCACGAAGGCCAATGCACCTTCGCGAGTGTCGAACAGCGCGCCGCGACCTTCGGCATTCACCGCCCAGGGCCAGGGGTGGCGCTGGCCGGTGGCCGGGTCGGTGCGCCCGCTCTCCACCAGGCCGATGGCCAGCAGCAGCCCGGCGGGAATGCCATGGGCGCGCTCGGCGGCAGAAATCGCCGCCCGGCACAGGATGCCGGGTGCAGCGCTGCCTGGTGCAGTGCTGGCGGGTGCAGTGCTGCCGGGCGGTCGGGCAGGCAAGGGGCTGGCGACTGCCGGTGGCGGCACCTGAAACAGGCTATGGAATGCCGCAATCCCGCGCCCGGGCAGGCGCGGCGTTTCTCCTCTCGCGTTCGGCGCCAGCAACAGGATCAGCAGGGGCAACAGCAGGATGAAGCGGTGCATGGCCTCGCCTATGCACATCCCCTGCCAAAGGGCACGACGCCGCCAAGCGAAGAACAACGCGTGAAGGTCTTTTTGCTTCCTTCTCTCCGGAAAAGGAAGACCTTCCTCCCCTGCCCGCTCTCCTACCGCGCGCTGCGCGCCGCCGCCACCGCGGCCAAAAGGTCGGACAGGTCCACCGCGCCGGGCAGCACGTGTTCACCGATCACATAGGCCGGCGTGCCTTGCAGGTCCAACCGCCGGCCCAAGGCGAGGTTGGCATTGATGCGGCCCATGATATCGGGGTCCCCCATGTCGCGCTGCAACCGGTCCCAGTCCAGCCCGACGCGGTCGGCCATGCCGCGCAGCGCGTCCTGGTCCAGGTTGGGTGCACCCGTCATCAGTGCCGTGTGCAGCTTCAGGTAGCCGCCCTGCTTGTGGGCCGCCAACAGGGCGCGGGCACCCAGCGTGCTGGCCGGGCCGAGGATGGGGAAGTCCTTGTACACCACGCGCACGCCGGGGTCGCGGCGGATCAGCTCGGCGATCACCGGCACCATCCGCCGGCAATACGGGCAGCGCACGTCGTAGAACTCCACCACGGTCACGTCGCCTTTGGGGTTTCCGGCCACGGGGTCGCCGGGGGTGCGGGTCAGCGCCTGGCCCAGCTCGGCGATGACGCCGCGGGTGGCGCCGGATTTCTGCCGCGCCTCGTCCTCCTGCAACGCGGCGATCGCGTCGCGCAGCAGGCTGGCGTCGCTGCGCAGCGCCTCGCGGATGATGGCGATGATCTCCTGGCGCTGCCCGGCGCTGAAGCTGCCGGCGGGCGGCGCGGATGTCGCTTGGCCCCAGGCCGACGGGGCGACGGCCAACATGGCGGCCACCAGGGCCGGTCCGCACAGCATGCGGCACAGGGTTCGGACAAGGCGCATGGTCAAAACCCCTCGCGGTTCTCTTTGCGGACGGCATTGCCGAGATCGGCGGCGCGCAGCCGCGACGGCCCGGGCGGCAACTGTTTCTCGGCACGGCGGGCCAGCGCACGGGCGCGCGGGATGTCCCCTAGCACCAATGCCTCCTCGGCCAAAGCCAGATCGGCCTGGCCCATCTCGCCCAGCCGGCCCCAGGCGGTGCCCAGGGCGCGCCAGGAATCGGCGTCGTCGTGTTCGCGCGCCAGGGCGGATTGCAGATGGCCGATCGCCTGGCGCAGCTGGGCGGGCTCACCGGTCTCGATCATGGCGCGCGCCAGGGCGGCGCGGATCGGCGTCTGGTCGGGCGCCAGGCGCGCGGCCTCGCGGTATGGCGCGATCGCGGCGGCACCCCGCCCGCCCTCGAACAGGATCTGGCCCTTCAGCTCATGCAGCCAGGGATTGGCCGGCTGTTCGGCCAGCAGCCCGTCGATCACCGCCAGCGCCTCGTCGGTGCGGCCCAGCCGGTACAGCGCAATGCCGCGGGCATAGCGCGCCGGCGCCGCGGTGTCGTCGGCGCGGATGCGGCGCAGGGTCAGCGAACTGGGCTCCAGGAAGCCGCGCAGCTTGGCGCGCACCATCAGGAATTCACTGTCGAACCCCGCCGGCAGCTTGGCATCGGAATAGGGGCTGGCGGCGACATGGGCGCGCACCGTCTCGATCCGGCTGCGCGTCAGGGGATGGGTGCGCAGATACGGGTCCTGCATATCGTCCACCAGCGCGTCCTGCTCCTGCATCCGGCCGAACAGCGCCAGCAGCCCGCGCGCCGACCAGCCCACCTGGTCCAGCGCAGACAGCGCGGCCTGGTCGGCGGCGTTCTCCATGCCGCGGGTGAAGCTGAACAGGCCGCGCTGCGCCAGTTGCTGGCCGCCCAGGGCCGCGCCCATGCCGGCATCCGGGCTGCGCCCGACCGTGCCGGCGGCGATGCCGATCAGCATGGCGGCGATCGCCTTCAGCATCGCCTGGCGCACCATTTCCGGCAGCTTGGCCAGGTGGCCGCCACGGATATGCCCGGCCTCATGGGCCAGCACGCCGATCAGTTCCAGCGCCGAGTCCGCCTTCGCGATGATCCCGGTGTGGATGAACAGGCGGTTGCCGGTGCTGACGAAGGCGTTTAGAGCGTCATCGCGGATCAGGATGATGTGGACCGAGCGAGGTTCCACCCCTGCCGCACGAAACAGGGGGGTGGCGAAATTGCGCAGCAGCGTCTCGGTCTCGGCGTCGCGGATGATCACCACCGTTTGCGCCGCCCCTTGGGCCGCCGCCCGGCCGGCCGGGGCCAGCACCAGCACCAGCGCCAACACCGTTGCCGACAGCACCGATCGCCACCTTCCGCCGAACATCAGGAATCGCCGCATGCCCCGCAGCTTAGCAGCCCGGACCGCCGCCGTCCTGCTTGCCGTCGGTTTGGCAACGACCGGCTGCGCCACGCTGGAATCCGTCTCCGACCGGCTGACCGGCGCCGACCGGCCGAAGGAGGGGACCGCCGGCTTCGTGCGCGGCTTCCTCGGCGCGGCCATCGCCGACGAGCCGCAGGCAGCCCTGGCGGCGCGCGCCGTGCTGTCGGCCGGCGGCACCGCGGCCGATGCGGCAGTGGCCGCCGGCTTCACCCTGGCGGTCACGCTGCCGTCACGCGCCAGTCTGGGCAGCGGCGGCGCCTGCCTGGCCTTTGCCCAGGCCTCGCCGCTGCTGGGGGCCGAGGCGGTGCTGTTCCTGCCGCCACCGGGCGGGGCGGGCGGCGACCGCCCGGCCGCGGTGCCGATGCTGGCGCGCGGCCTGTTCGCCCTGCATGCGCGCTATGGCCGCCGGCCCTTCGAATCCCTGATCGTGCCGGCCGAGCAACTGGCCCGCTTCGGCGCCTCGGTCAGCCGCACCTTCGCAAGCGACCTCGACGTGGTGGCCAGCGCGCTGTCCGCCGACCCCGATACCGCCGCCATCTTCCTGCCCGGTGGCCGCCGCCCGGTCGAGGGCGACACGCTGCTGCAACCCGACCTGGCTTCCACCATCGGCCAGCTGCGCGTGGCCGGCGTGGGTGACCTGTACCAGGGCGGGCTGGCCCGCCGCTTCGCCGAGGCCAGCCTGCGTGCCGGCGGCGGCATCACCCCGGCTGCCCTGCGCGCTGCCTTGCCGAGCTACCAGCCGGCGCCGAAATTGGCGCTGGGCGGCGGCGACTATGCCGCCTTCCTGCCCACCGATGGCGGCCTGGCCGCCGGTGCCGCCTGGCGCGTGCTGGAAGCCGACGCCAATGCCGTTCCCGCCGCCGCGGCGCGGGCCGCCGGCGTGGCCACTGCCTGGCGCCGCGGCGGCTATGGCGGCAATCCGCAGGCAGCCCTGGACGCCACCGACTCGCCCTCCGGCAGCCTGCCGCCGCTGCCCGCCTCCACCGGGTTCCTGACGGTGGATCGCGAAGGCAACGCGGTGGCCTGCGCGCTGACCATGAACAACCTGTTCGGCACCGGCCGCGTGGCGCCGCAGACCGGCGTGCTGCTGGCCGCCTCGCCCAACTGGATGCCGCCGCCACTGCTCTCGGCCGCGATCCTGTACGCCACCCATAACCGCATGGCATTCAAGGGCGCCTTCACCGGCACCGGGCAGGAGGGCGCGCCGCTGGCGGTGGCCGTGGCCCTGCAGCAAAGCGTCGCCGCCCGCCGCGCCCTGCCCAACCCTGTGCCCGAGCCCGGCCGCGCCAATGCCATGCTGTGCCCCGGCGCACTGCCCGGCAGCAGCGGCCAATGCACCTGGGCGGCCGATCCGCGCGGCCACGGGCTGGCCGCCGGCAGCAACTGATGGCGCTCAAGGTCGGCAGCGGCGCCGCCGCACCGCCGTTCATGGTGATGGACGTGATCACCGCGGCCAATGCCCGCCAGGCCCAACTGCCGCCCGGCGCGCCGCACGTGATCCGCATGGAGGTGGGCCAGCCCGGCACCGGGGCGCCCGCCGGCGCGGTGGCCGCCGCCCAGCGCGCGCTCGCCGCCGGCGCCCCGATGGGCTACACTGAGGCATTCGGCCTGCCCTCCCTGCGCGCGCGAATCGCCGCCCATGGCCGTGCCTCGTATGGCGTGGACATCCCCGCCGGCCGCATCGCGGTGACGGTCGGGGCCTCCGGCGCCTTCCCGCTGGCCTTCCTCGCCGCCTTCGACCCAGGCGACCGGGTGGCGATGGCAACCCCGTTCTACCCGCCCTACGTCAACATCCTCACCGCCCTGGGCATCACCCCGGTGATGTTGGAAACTGGCCCGGAAACCCGCTTCCAGCCCACCGTGGCCATGCTCGCCGCGATGGACCCGCCGCCCGACGGCCTGATCGTCGCCAGCCCCTGCAACCCCGCCGGCACCATGCTGGCACCCGACGAGCTGGCCGCCATCGCCCGCTGGTGCCACGCCCATGGCGTGCGGCTGATCAGCGACGAGATCTACCACGGCCTGACCTACGACCAGCCCCACGCCACCGCCGCCGCCTACAGCGACAGCGCCATCGTGGTGAACTCGTTCTCGAAGTACTTCTCCATGACCGGCTGGCGCATCGGCTGGCTGGTGCTGCCCGAAGATCTGGTCCGCCCGGTGGAATGCCTGGCGCAGAACCTATTCATCAGCGCGCCCCACATCGCCCAGATCGCCGCCGAAGCCGCCTTCGACTGCACCGCCGAACTCGATGCCAACGTGGCCCGCTACCGCCGCTCGCGCGACCTGCTGCTGCGCGCCCTGCCCGCCGCCGGCTTCCCCCGCATCAGCCCGGCCGAAGGCGCATTCTACCTGTACGCCGACATCGCGGACCGCAGCAACGACTCGCAGGCCTTCTGCGCCCGCATGCTCGCCGAAGCCGGTATCGCCGCCTCGCCCGGCATGGATTTCGACCGCCAGCGCGGCCACCATTTCGTGCGCTTCAGCTATTGCGGGCCGGAAGCCGACATGGCCGAAGCGGCAGAGCGGTTGGGGCGCTGGAGTTAGCGAAAAAGTGTTCTTTTTTGAAAAAAGAACCAAAAAACTTTTGTTCATTTCCCATATAACTACGCGTGACGCCATGCAATGGCCTGTGATTGGACGTTTTTCTGATTATTGTTCTGGTAATGAAGATCTACCTAACGAAAATTATTGAAGTTTTCTTGCTTCTTTTTGTTCACAAAAAGAAGATTCTGCCTTCTTCCCGCTCATGAAACACCCCATGCGCAAACCGCTCAATGTGCGGGACCCGGCGGGATGCCGGTGCCTGCGAGGCGGGTGGAGGCTGTCCAGTTCCATCGCCTGGGGTTGAGCGGCGCGGGGCGGTCGGGCAGCATCGCCGGCAAGCCACGGAGGAAACAGCCATGAAGATCGACCATGTGTCGCTGACCATCTTCACCTGGGACAACATCCCGCGCACCAGCTACCACGCCGGCAGCTTCACCCAGCCGGTGAGCAATCTGGGGTTGCTTCGGGTGCGCACCGATAACGGGCATGAGGGGCATGCCTTCCTGGGTTCGGCGAGCAACCCGGGGAGCATGGACGGGCCCGGCCTGATCCGCTGGATCAAGCCGGTGCTGATGGGGGCCAATCCGCTGGAGCGGGAGCGGCTGCACCAGCGGATGCTGAAGCTGAGCCGCAACGTGAGCTGGCGGGTGATCGGGGCCGCGGATGTGGCGCTGTGGGATCTCGTGGGCAAGATCGCCGGGCTGCCGGTGCATGCGCTGATGGGCACGCACCGCACCGCGATCGGGGCGTATGCGAGTTCGCAGTTGCTGCCGGATGCCGGCGCCTATGTGGCGCAGGCGCAGCAGCATAAGCAGGAGGGGTGGGCGGGCTACAAGATCCATCCGCCGACCGATCCGGACACCGACATCAAGGTCTGCGCGGCGGTGCGCCAGGCGGTGGGCGATGCCTATCCGGTCATGCTGGATTCGACCTGGAGCTACGACTATCCCGGCGCGCTGAAGGTGGGGCTCGCCATTCAGGAGATGGGGTTCAAGTGGTACGAGGACCCGCTGGCGGACGAGGATATTCTTTCGTACGTGAAACTGCGGCAGAAGCTCAACATCCCGATCATGGCGACCGAGTATCCGATGGGCGGGCTGGACACCTATCCGATCTGGATCCAGCAGCAGGCGACCGACTATCTGCGCGGCGACATTCCGGCCAAGGGCGGGCTGACGACGATGCTGAAGACGGCGCACCTGGCCGAGGCGTTCCACATGAACTACGAGGTGCATCACAGCGGCAATTCGCTGAACAACCTGGCCAACCTGCATGTCTGCATGGCGATCCCGAACACGACGTGGTTCGAGGTGCTGCTGCCGGACGGGGCGCATCGCTACGGGCTGGAGACGGAGTTCCGGCCAGACGCGAACGGGATGCTCGCCGCCCCCACGGGACCCGGCCTGGGGGCAAGGATCGATTTCGCGCTGATCAAGGCGAAGACCGAGGCGGTGCTTGAATAGTGCCCTGGGGCGTTCGCTGCGGAGCTTGATACCAGCCCGCGAAATGGCCGACTCTTCCGGCCGTTTCGCGGGTTGGTATCGCGCGCGGGGCTGGCCGGTGGCCGCGCGCAAAGCAAAGACTCATGCCAGCCCGCGTTGACCCATACTTCATGGGCCAACCATTAAGCGGGCTGGTATGAATCCACCAGGCAGGTAACGCGAATTCGCGGGGGCCGAAGCTCTATGCCGCGCGCGCCGCGGCCAGTGCCGAAGCAACGGTCGCGTCGAACTGCACATGCGGCGGCCGCACCCCGTGGCTTTGCAGCACGCGATGCACGCCGGGGATGGCGCCGGCGATGTGCACCGCGGCGTGTCGGCGCCCGGCCTTGCGCGCGAAGGCCCCGATGATGCTGGCCGCCGTCGAATCCAGCAGCGGCACCGCGGAGAAATCCAGCACGAAGGCCTTGGGTCGTTCCGCCAGATGGTCCAGTGCCACGGCCACATGCGCCGCCGAGCCGAAGAAGAACGCGCCCGAGATCCGATGCACCACGATATCGGGATCGCTCGCCAGCGCGGGGTTGTACGGCACACGCACCTCGCCCGCCACCTCGTCGGCCTCGTCCTCCACCACCAGCGGCAGGCCGGTCTGCACCTCCACGGACTGCGCCATGCGATGCAGGAACAGCAGCGTGCCCAGTCCGAATCCCACCAGGATGCCCTCGGTCAGGTCGCGGAAGATCACCAGCAGGAAGGTCGCCAGCAACACCACGGCATCGCCCCAGGAGGCGCGGATCAGGGCGGCGAACTCGCGCTTCTCGAACATGTTCCAGGCCACCACCGCCAGCACCCCGGCCAACGTGGCAAGCGGGATGTAGCCGGCCAGCGGGGCCGCCACCAGCATGAACAGCAACAGGAACAGCGCGTGCAGCATGCCCGCGATGGGGCCGCGGGCGCCGGCGCGCACGTTGGTTGCGGTGCGCGCGATGGTTCCGGTCACGCAGAACCCGCCGAACACCGCCGAGGCCATGTTGGCCATCCCCTGAGCCACCAGCTCGCAGTTGGAACGGTGCCGCCGCCCGCTCATGTTGTCGGCCACCACGGCGGACAACAGGCTCTCGATGCTGCCCAGCAGCGCGAACGACGCCGCCGCCGGCAGCACCGCCAGCACCGCATCCAGCGACAGGTGCGGCAGGCTCGGCGCCGGCAGCCCGTTCGGAATGCCGCCGAACTTGGTGCCGATCGTCGCCACCGGAAGCCCGAGCACCCAGGCGGCGAGCGAGCCCAGCGCCACCGCAATCAGCATCCCCGGCCAGTGCGGCCGCAGCCGGCGCACCAGCAGGATCGTCGCCATGGTCCCCGCCGAGACCGCCATTGCCTGCGGCGTGATCGTGTCCACCACGCCCCACAGCGCCACCAGCTTCGGTATCAGGTCGCCCGGCTCATGCGCCAGCGTCATGCCGAACAACTCGCGCAGCTGGCTGGCGCCGATGATCACCGCGATCCCCGCGGTGAACCCCACGGTGACCGGGAACGGAATGTATTTGATGAAGGTGCCAAGCCGCAGGAACCCAACCGCCACCATGATGATCCCGGACAGGAAGGTGGCCAGGATCAGCCCGTCAACGCCATGCTCGTTCACCGTGGCCAGCACCAGCACGATGAAGGCCCCGGCCGGCCCGCCGACCTGCAGCCGGCTGCCACCCAGCGCCGAGACCACGAATCCGCCGACGATCGCGGTGTACAATCCCCGATCCGGCGACACGCCGGAGGCGATGGCGATCGCCATGGACAGCGGCAGCGCCACGATCGCCACCGTCAGCCCGGCGATCACGTCGGCCCGCAGGTGGCGCAGCCCATACCCCTCGCGCAGCACCGTCACCAGCTTGGGTGTGAACAGCTCGACGAAGCTGGGTGCGGCGCGGTGCGGCATCGCGGTCTCCTCGCGCCGAACCGTTCGGCGCGCCATGGCGGGCGCAGCATGCACCCGGCGCGGCGCGAATAACAGGCCGCCACCGCCATCTCGTTTCGGCAATTGACTTCCCGCTGCGGCCGCCGGACGATGGTGCAAACCGTCGCCAAGCCGGTACGACAAACCCTCGGGGATCAGGAAGCGGCCATGCAGGACATCATGCGGCGAAGCACGCTTGTGGGATTGGCGACAGCCATCGGCCTCGCCTTCGGCGCGGCACCGGCCGGCGCCCAGCAGCAGTACAAGGAAGCGCCGGCGCTGGCCGAACAGGTGCGCGCCGGCAAGCTCCCCCCGGTCGGCCAGCGCCTGCCGGAACAGCCGCTGGTGGTGCCGGTGGTGGAGCGCACCGGCGAGTACGGCGGCGTCTGGCGCCGCGCCTTCCTCGGCCCGGCCGATGCCAACAATTACGTCCGCGTCGTCTACGACAGCCTGTTCCGCTTCTCGCCCGACGGCGCCACGATCGAGCCGAAGATCGCCGCCGGCGCCGAGCATTCGGCCGACTTCAAGGTCTGGACGGTGCGGTTGCGCAAGGGCTCGAAATGGTCCGACGGCGCGCCATTCGGCGCCGATGACATCATGTTCTGGTACAAGGACGTCCTGCTCAACAAGGACCTGACCCCCAGCCTGCCGGGCTGGATCAGGAACGCCGACGGCTCGCCCGCGCTGGTGGAAAAGATCGACGACACCGCGGTTCGCTTCACCTACACGTCACCGGCCACGCTGTTCCTGACCGCGGTGGCCAACCAGGACGGCGCCGATCGCACCTATGCCATGTTCCTGCCGGCGCATTACCTGAAGCAGTTCCACCCCGCCCATGCCGCCAAGCAGGACATCGACCGCGCCGCCCAGGCCGCCGGCTTCAAGACCTGGACCGAGCTGTTCGCCAACCGCAACGCCCCGCCGGAAAATCCCGACCGCCCCACCATGGCCGCCTGGGCGCCCACCAGCCGCGCCAGCGACCCGGTCTTCACCCTGCGCCGCAACCCCTACTACATCGGCGTCGATCCCGCCGGCAACCAGTTGCCGTATATCGACGAAGTGCGCTTCACCTATTTCGCCGATTCCCAGGCGCTGAACCTCGCCGCCATCGCGGGCAACTTCGACCTGCAGGCGCGCCACATCCAGATGACCAACTATCCCGTGCTGAAGGAACAGGAGCGCACCGGCAAGTACCGCGTCATCACCTGGCCGACCTTCGGCGGCGCAGACGCGGTGGTGGCCATCAACCAGACCTACAAGGCCGATCCCGAGATGGGAAAGGTGATGGCCACGCGCGATTTCCGCATCGCGCTGAGTCTGGCCATCAACCGCGACGAGATCAAGGAATCCGTCTTCCTCGGCCTGGGCGAGGCGCGCCAGGGCGTGCCGGCGCCATGGCACCCGTACTACCCCGGCGACGAATACGCCCACAAATACACCGAGTACAAGCCGGACGAAGCCAACAAGCTGCTGGACGGCATCGGGCTGGCGAAAAAGGACAGCGCCGGCATCCGCCTGCTGCCCGGCGGCAAGCCGGCCACCATCGAGATTTCGGTGGTGCCCGCCTTCGGCGCCTGGCCCGACGTGGCGCTGCTGATCGCCAAGGACTGGGAGAAGGTCGGCATCAAGACGGTGGTGCAGATCCGCGAGCGCGCGCTGCATTTCAAGATGAACGAGAACAACGAGCTGATGTCGGAGATCTGGAACGAGGACACCTCCGCCTTCCCCTTCACCGGCAATGCCAAGGTGGACCCGCGCAACGCGCCGATCCTGACCACCGGGCCGCTGATCCGCACCTGGGTCAATTCCGGCGGCAAGGAAGGCATGGAACCCTCGCCCGAGTTCAAGCGCATCATGCAGCTGGTTGACACCGCGCGCACCGTCGGCCCCGAAGGGCAGATCGCGGCAGCCAAGGAAATCTATCGCATCTGGGCCGACAACCTCTACGAGATCGGAACAATCGGGCTGACGCCGATGGTCCAGGGCGTGGTGGTGGTGAACACCAAGTTCCGCAACGTGCCCACCACGCTGGGCAATGACTGGCCACTGCGCAGCCCCGGCAACGCACGCACCGAACAGTTCTTCTTTGCGCGCTGAGCCGATGACCGGACGACCCGGCAGGGGGGCGGCACTCTCCTGCGCGGGCCGACGGGCAGCAAAGCAAGAATCTTCTTTTTGTGAACAAAAAGAAGCAAAAAAACTTTGTTCAATTGCTTTTATTGCTCGCCAGACTCAGCGTCCGCCACGAGGCCGACTGCAAGTGAATAAAGTTTTTTTGCTTCTTTTTGTTCACAAAAAGAAGACTCTTCCTTCCGCTACCGCCGCATGACCCGCTACATCCTCCAGCGCCTCGCCCTGCTGCCGGCGCTGATGATCGTCTATTCCTTCATCATCTTCGTCATCATCCAGGCGCCACCGGGGGATTTCCTCACCTCGTACGTCGCCACCCTGTCCTCCTCCGGCTCCTCGGTCAGCATGGAGCAGATGCAGGCGCTGCGTGCCACCTATGGCCTCGATCAGCCGTTCATCGTCCAGTACGGCCTGTGGATGAAGAACCTGTTCGCCGGCAACATGGGCCTGTCGCTGGAGTATCAGCGCCCGAACGCCGACCTGATCGCCGAGCAGCTCGGCATGACCATTGCGCTGGCGCTGTTCTCCTTCGTGCTGACCTGGGTGATCGCCGTCCCCGCCGGCATCTACTGCGCCACGCACCAGCGTTCGCTGATCGACCATGTGCTCACCGTCATCAACTATGTCGGCGTGGCGACGCCGAACTTCATGCTGGCGCTGGTGCTGATGTGGGTGGCCTTCGCCTGGTTCGACATCAGCGTGACCGGCCTGTTCTCGCCCGATTTCGTCGATGCGCCATGGAGCATGGCACGCGTGATGGATCTGCTGGCCCATATCTGGCTGCCGGCCCTGGTGCTGGCGATTGCCGGCACCGCCCGCCTCACCCGCATCATGCGCGCCAACCTGCTGGACGAACTGAACAAGCCCTATGTCACCACCGCGCGGGCCAAGGGCATGGCCGAATGGCGGCTGGTGCTGCGCTATCCCGTCCGCCTCGCGCTGAACCCGCTGGTCTCCACCATCGGCTGGTACCTGCCGGCCCTGTTCTCCGGCAGCCTGATCGTCGCCACGGTGATGAACCTGCCCAATATCGGCCCGCTGCTGCTGCGCGCGCTGATCAACCAGGACATGTATCTCGCCGGCGGCATCCTGCTGATCTACTCGTTCCTGACCATCGTCGGCACCCTGCTGTCCGATGTCCTGCTGGCCCTGATCGACCCGCGCATCCGCATGGAGGGCTAGCGATGTCCGCCGCCGCCCCCCCGGCCGAAGGCGCCGTGGCCGAGGACCGCATTGCGGTCGCCTCCAACTGGAAACTGGTCTGGTGGCGCTTCCGCCGCCACCGCCTGGCCCTGGTCAGCGCCATGGTGCTGGTGCTGATGTACGCCGTCGTCCTGGCCCCCGATTTCTTCTCCACCCAGAATCCCGAGGCGACCGACGCACGCCAGGCCTTCATCCCCGTCCAGGGCATCCGCCTGTTCCACGACGGCGCGCTCTCCCCCTGGGTCCCCGCCATCGCCGGCAAGCGCAACCCGGTCACCCTGCGCATGGAATGGGGCATCGACCCCGCCCGGCGCGTTCCGGTAAGCTTCCTCGGCCGCGGTTATTCCTGGCGCTTTCTCGGCCTGTTCGAAACCAACCTGCATCTGCTCACCGCCGACGACCCGCGCCAGCGCATCTTCCTGCTCGGCTCCGACCGGCTGGGCCGCGACCAGTGGTCGCGCATCATGCACGGCACCCAGACCTCGATGACCGTCGGCCTGGTCGCCGTCGCCCTGTCCACCATCCTCGGCGTCGTGCTCGGCGGCCTGTCCGGCTATGTCGGCGGCAAGACCGACAGCGTCATCCAGCGCGTGATCGAGCTGCTGCAATCCGTGCCCACCATCCCGATCTGGCTGGCGCTCTCCGCCGCCCTGCCGCGCGACTGGACCCCGATCCAGGTCTTCTTCGCCATCACCGTCATCCTCTCCCTGATCGGCTGGACCACGCTGGGCCGCGAGGTCCGCGGCCGCTTCCTGGCGCTGCGCGAGGAGGATTTCGTGCTCGCCGCCCGGCTGGCCGGCTGCTCGCGCATGCGCATCATCCTGCGCCACATGGTGCCCACCTTCGCCAGCCACATCATCGCCACCGCCTCGCTGGCGATCCCGGTGATGATCATCAACGAAACCTCGCTCTCCTTCCTCGGCCTCGGCATCCGCCCGCCCGCCATCTCCTGGGGCGTGCTGCTGCAGGAGGCGCAGAACATCCAGTCCCTGGCGCTGGCGCCGTGGCTGCTGATCCCCGGGCTGGTCGTGATCCTGGCCGTGCTGGCCTTCAACCTCGTCGGCGACGGGCTGCGCGATGCCTCCGACCCCTATAGCAACTGACCCCCCCCTGCTCAGCGTCCGCGACCTGCGCGTCACCTTCGCGCTGGACGAAGGCACCGTGCGCGCCGTCGATGGCACCAGCTTCGATGTCGCGCCGGGCCAGGTCGTCGGCATCGTCGGCGAAAGCGGCTGCGGCAAGAGCGTGACCATGCGCGCCGTGCTGCAACTGGTCGATCGCCCCGGCCGCATCGCCAGCGGCACCATCCTCTACCGCGACAGCCACGGCGCCGAGATCGACCTCACCCGCCTGCCCCCGCGCGGCCCGCGGATGCGCGCCATCCGCGGCGCCGAGATCGCCCTGATCCCGCAGGAACCGATGGCCGCCTTCAGCCCGGTCCACACCGTCGGCGCCCAGATCATCGAGGCGATCCGCCTGCACGCCACCCAGTCCGGCCGGCCGGTCTCCCGCGCCGAAGCCCGCGACACCACCATCGCCCTGTTCCGCGACGTCGGCATCTCCATCCCCGAACAGCGCGTCGATGCCTATTCCTGGCAGCTCTCCGGCGGCCTGCGCCAGCGCGCCATGATCGCCATGGCCCTTTCCTGCCGGCCCCGCCTGCTGATCGCCGACGAACCCACCACCGCGATCGACGTCACCACCCAGGCCCAGGTGCTCGAACTCCTGCGCGACCTGCGCGCCAAGTACAACACCGCCATCATCTTCATCACCCACGACCTCGGCGTGATCGCCCAGATGACCAGCTACGTGGTGGTGATGTATCTCGGCCGCGTCATGGAACAGGGCCCGGTGGACCAGATCTTCCACAACCCCCAGCACCCCTATACCCGCGCCCTGCTGCGCTCCATCCCCAGCCTGTACGGCGAAACCCGCACCGCCTTGCCGGTGATCGCCGGCTCCCTGCCGCATCCGTTCAACCGCCCCGCCGGCTGCCCGTTCCACCCGCGCTGCCCCGACGCCATGGAAGTCTGCGCCACCGCCACCCCCAAGCTGCTGCCTGTTGCCGACAACCAGGCCGCCGCCTGCTTCCTGCACCACGCCGAGGCCGAGGCATGACGGCACAAGCCCCCTTGCTGGAGGTGCGCAACCTCCGGAAATTCTTCCCGATCGCCAAGGGCTTCATGCGCCGCGTCACCGGCCATGTCCGCGCCGTCGATGGCGTCGACTTCACCCTGCACGAGGGCGAAACCCTCGGCCTGGTCGGCGAATCCGGCTGCGGCAAGACCACCGCCTCGCGCTGCATCCTGCGCGCCATCGACCCCACCGGCGGCGAGATCCTCTACCGCACCCGCGCCGGGGCCACCGTCGATCTCGCCCCGCTCCCGCCCCGCGAACTCGCCCCGTTCCGCGCCGAGATCCAGATGATCTTCCAGGACCCGTTCGGCTCGCTCAACCCGCGCATGACCCTGCTGGACAATGTCGGCGAGCCGCTGCTGGTCGGCGGCATGTCCAGCCGCCGCGCGCGCACCGACCGCGTCGCCGAACTGCTCGCCCTGGTCGGCCTGCGCCCGGAGTTCATGCACCGCTTCCCGCACGCCTTCTCCGGCGGCCAGCGCCAGCGCATCGGCATCGCCCGCGCGCTCTCCACCAATCCGCGCCTGGTGGTGGCCGACGAGCCGGTCTCCGCGCTGGACGTCTCCGTCCAGGCCCAGGTGCTGAACCTGCTGCTGGAACTCCAAGCCCGCCTGCGCCTCACCTTCCTCTTCGTCGCCCACGACCTCAGCGTGGTGCGCCACATCTCCGACCGCGTGGCCGTGATGTATGTCGGCCAGCTGGTGGAAATCGCCCCCACCGCCGCCCTGTTCGCCCGCCCGCGCCACCCCTACACCGCCGCCCTGATGCGCGCCGTGCCGGTGCCCGACCCCCGCGTGCCGCCCGGCGACGGCGTGCTGCGCGGCGAAGTGCCCAGCCCGGCCAACCCGCCCGGCGGCTGCTACTTCCACCCCCGCTGCCGCTTCGCCCAACCCATCTGCACCACCGAAGCCCCCACGCTGCGCGAAATCACCCCCGGCCACCAGGCCCGCTGCCACTTCGCCGACCAACTGGAACTCGCCGGCGCATAGACCTTAGTGGATGAAGGTTTTTGCTTCCTTTTTCAAAGAGAAGGCCTGTTCTTTTTTGAAAAAAAGAACCAAAAAACTTTCATTCCATAAGAGTTTTACTTCAACGGCATCATGTCCGACAGGTCGGTATCGTTCACCATCACCTTCCGGTCGGAATAGGTGATGTGCCAGATGGTTTCCTTGCCTTCCTGCCTGCCGATCCCTTTCAGGAAGATCAGAACCGGGGCGGCCATCTTCAGTTCCGGCACCGCGTTGGCACGCCGGATCAGCGCGTCCAGCCCGGTGGCGCGCAGCTCCGCCTCACCGCTGGCATCGTCCGGGCTGACCACCTCCAGGCTGCCTTCGCCGGTCAGCCGCAGCGGGCCCACATCCATCACCAGGCTGTCGATCCCCAGCGCCACCGGATTGGCCGCGATCATCGCCATCGCATCGTCTTCCATGCCCTGGCCCTCGGTCTCGATCGCCCGCCGCAGCAGCACCAGCAACGCCTCCTTCGGCACGCCGCCCAGCCGCGGCGTCAGCGCCACCTTGTGCGGGATGAACTCCACCCACGGCCCCGGCGGAATCAGCGGCGACTCCAGCCCCTCCAGCGCCAGCCGCAGCTTCATCTGCATCTTGCCATCCGGCGCCCCCGCCGACAGCCCGAACCCCATGCGCCGCAGACTGCCGGAAAACATCGGCCCGCCCTCCACCCGCAGGTTCTCGTAGCTGTAGTCGGTCTCCAGCGCGTCCATCATCGCGAACACCTGGCCCAGCAGCCGCGTCGCCAGCGCCTTGTCCTCCGGCCGCGCCCCGTTGCCGTCCTTGGCCTGCGCCTTCGCCGCCGCGCCGATCTCGAAGGCGGTGCGCAGCAGCGCGCCGAACCCGTCCGCATCGAAATTCTCGATCCGCGTCGCCCCGCCCATCCGCTCGATGCTCACCTGCACCTGCGTCCCGTCCGGCAGCGGCTGGACGCTGCTGTAATCCTCCAGCGTGCTGTCGCCCTGGATCGTCACCCGGCCCGTCCCGGTCGGCAGCCACTCCGTCCGCCCCTCCAGCTTGCCGATGCGCGACGTCTGCACCCCCGCCGCCGCGCGCATCTCGGAACTGTAGCCGACCAGCCTCGTGACAAACGCCGACGGTCCCGCCAACGAGGGGTCGTAGGTGCCCGTGGTCTGCTGGCTCTCGATGGCAATGGCCATCACCGACGGCTCCCCACCCGGGCCCTGGCGCATCTCGGCGCGCAGTTGCGACGGCAGCGCGGCATTCACCACCTCCCACCGCCCGCCATCCAGCGGCTTCACCGTCGCCACCACGGCGCCATCGCCCAGCGCCAGGCCGCCGTCGAAATAGCTGCCGCCGAACGGCAGCGCCACGCGATAGCTGTCGCCCTCCGGCTTCACCTCCAGCGCCAGGCCCGACAAATCCACCGCATCGCCAGCCTGCCGCGCCAGCCAGTCGCGCACCGCACCCGCAATCGCCCTGGCGCCCTCCTCGGTCGCCAGGGCGGCCGACTGCGCCCCAACCGGCAGCGGCGCCAGCAAGCCAAGCGCCAATGCCACGCCACCAAGCCGCGATGCCATGCTCATTTCGAAAATCCCTTATCGACTCTGACCGGCCATTATGGCGTCGAAGCGCAAGCGTTGTTCTTTTTTGAAAAAAAGAACCAAAAAACTTTATTCACTATCAAATGGAGGCACATTGGCGCCCGCCGAAGAACAATGAACAAAAGTCTTTTTGCTTCTTTTTCTTCAGAAAAAGAAGACCTTCCTTCCCTACGCCGCGATCCGCGTCCCGCCCCGCGGCTGCACCACGCCCCCGCGCACCGCCCCGGCCGCGGTACTGCCCCACAGGTTCTCGAACCCGTCCGGCAGCCGCCGGCTGTTCGGCGTCGCCAGCCACAGCCGCAGCAACAGCCGGTCCCGCCCCGACGGCGCATCGTCGGCATAGGCGGTGCGCCCGTGGTAGATCAAGTGGTTGTTCAGCAGTTGGATATCGCCATCCTCGAACGCCGAGTGCAGGCATTGCTCCTCGGCCACCGCGGCCAGCATGTCCAGCGCCTCGTTCTGCGCCGCGGTCAGCTTCGGCACGCCCGCCACCTCCTGCGCCTGCTCGACATAGGTGCGCGAGTACTGGCTGGTGATCTTGCCGTCGGCAAAGCCGAACACCGGCATGGCGAACACGTTGCCGCCCGGCATGCCGTCCTCGTCGGCGGGGCGGGAGCGCCAGTAGTCCTGGCACAGCAGCTCCAGAAGGTCCGGCCGCCGCGCCAGCATGGTGTTGTGGATCGCCGGGATCGAGGCCAGCTTGGACACCCCGCCCTCCATGGCATTGCGCACGCAAAGCAGCGCGATCACGTCGCAGCGGTCGGTATGCCAGCGCAATGGCCCGGTGGAGCGCGACCGCGCCCGCGCCGAGGCGACGCGGCCTTCCTCGGTGGCGTCGAAGGTCTTCTCGGCCAGCTTGGTCTCGTCGCGCACCTCGCCCATCGCCTCGCCGCGCGCATTCTGGAACAGCGCGGTGCCCAGATGGCGGCCGATGCCCCAGAAGATGCGCCGAAGGTCGTCGGTGCCGTAGCGTCCCACCGGCAACCCCCGCAGCCGCACCGCCCCGCGCCCGTTCTCCAGCTCCTCGGACACATCGGCCAGCAGGGCCGCGGTCCGCTGCAGCGCAAACGCCTCGCGGGCAAACCCGATCGCCGGCCCGCCCAGCCGCTTCACCCCGGCCAGCGCCGCGTCGATCTCGCCCAGGTGGCCGTCGTCGAACCGGCGCACCCAATCGCCGGCCTCGGCAAGCTCGCTGCCGGTCCAGGCGCTGCGGCCGGCAAGGGGGTGGCGTGTGGTCATGGCGTTGCTCCCGGTGCTGCCCCAAGCGGAGCGCGCGCCGCGGCCGGAGTCAATCCATCACGCCGCGTCCCGCACCGCCGCGCCGCGATCCAGCTTCGGGTGGTAGCCGCGCACGGTGACCGACACCGGTGCGGCGGTCACGCCCAGCAAGCCAACGGGTATTGCCGCGTCGCCGTCCGTCCAGCGCCAGGTCTGCCCGTCGCGGCGCTCCACAGCATGCAGCCCCACCCCCAGCCCGGGATGGTCAACCGGGATGATCCGCGTCTCGTCCTCGCCGGCCGCCTCGATCGACCACAGCAGCACCCCCAGCGCCCGGTCGTCGCCGGAGCCGCCCGCCACGCTGGGCCGCGTGGCCAGGCTGCGCAGCCGCAGCTCGCTGGCCCCCGCCGGCACCTGCACCTGCCAGGCCGCGTTGCCATGGCTGGCCGCCTCCACCCGGCGTCCGTCGATCACGAAATGGATATCCGCGTCCGCCGCCTGCGGTTCCGCCACCGCCGGCGGCACCAATGCCGCGCGCATCGCCGGCACGCGCGGGTCATCCGCAGTGACGATCGGCAGGCAGGTCGCCTCGCGCCGCGCCGCCTGGCCGGGGAAGGCGGCGTGGAAACTGGCGGCATTGTGGAAATCGTCGCGGTTGTGGTCCTCGAAATAGCTCTCCGCCCACATCCCCTCGGCCAGCACGCAGTCATGCGCCGCCAGCTCCAGGTGGAAATAGGCGATCTCCCCCGCGCAGGGCGGCTGGGTGATGGTCGCCCCGTTCACCAGCGCCCCGGCATGCACCAGAAGCTCGCCCACCAGCACCGCGTGGCCCGGGCTGACCCACAGATCGCTGTGCGGCCGGTTCGGCCCGATCGCGCCGGCCTTGATGCACACCGGCGTGCCGCCACGCCCGGCAAAACGCCCCTCGAAACACTGCGTGCCGATCCACTTCACCGCCTGCAACCCGCCGAACCGCGTCGCCACCCGATCCCCCGCCCGCAGCGCCTCCACCGCGATCTCGCCACGATCGGTCAAAATCCGCGTGCCGCGCAGGAAGCACACCGGCCCCGACATCACCTGCGACCCCGAGAAGCCGGTGATCGACCCGTCCGTGGCAGGATAATGCGCGTCGCTTGAAGTAAGGATGGAGATTGTCTTGCCCGAGGTGTCATAACGGAATTGGATGGTTGCATCGCTATCCCAGTCGCTGGAAAACGTATACAGCAACGTTCCAAGGCTGCCGCTCGAATAATCATACACCCTGAATGTCGCGCCACTATCGAGCATGTTCATCCCGTACATATACAGATTGGCGATTTCCACGCCACTGCTCGCAGCCGGAACGCCGTAGACGGGATCCTGCGCTTCCTTGTCATCGAAATTGGTGATCGCGATCCGCGCACCATCGCTGAAGGTAACCGAGACAACGCTCCCGGTATTGACGCTCGCATTGTACCGCGACGGATTCGTCGCCACCTGCGTGCCATTGAACTCAAGCGACACCGTCATATCCGTCACATCCTCCGCCATACCGCATCGCCGGGTGCCGAGGCCTTCGGGGCGGGGCGGACCCCACACCCAGGCGACGGCGCCTCGCGGCCAATCTGGCGTCAAACAGTGAACGAATGATTGCCGAACCCGCCCGCGTGCGGCCGGATCACATCACCGGCAACAAAGGCGCAGGCAGCCGCACCTACATGTTCCGCCCATGGCAGTGCTTGAACTTCTTGCCGGACCCGCACGGGCACGGCGCATTGCGCGGCGTCGCCGCCCAGGTGGCGGGATCGTCGGGATCAACCGCCGCGGCGCGCAGCGGCCCCGCCGTCACCCGTGTCGCCATCGGCTCCACCCCGGAGTCGTAGCTCTCCTCCGCCACCGCCGGGTCCCAGCGGCTCTCCTGCCCCGGCTCATACACCGGCTCCGGCAGCTGCTGGTTCAGCTCCACCCGCGCCAGGAAGCTGGTCACCTGCTCCTTCAGCTCGTCCAGCATCGCGTTGAACAGCGCGAACGCCTCGGATTTGTATTCGTTCAGCGGATCCCGCTGGCCATAGGCGCGCAGCCCGATCCCCTGCCGCAGATGGTCCAGCGCCAGCAGATGCTCCTTCCACACCCGGTCCAGCAGCTGCAACAGCAGGCTCTTCTCCACGAACCGCATCGTCTCCGGCCCGTAATTCGCCGCCTTCCCCGCCATCAGCTCGTCCGTCGCCCGCTCCAGCCGCTCGCGAATCCCCGCCTCGTCGATCCCCTCCTCGCGCGCCCACGCCTCGATCGGAAGGTCCAGCCCGAACACCCGCTGCACATCCGCCGCCAGCTCGGCCGACTGCCACTGCTCGGCATAGGCCTTCTCCGGAATCCGCAGCGCCACCATCCCCGCGATCACCTCGGCGCGCATGTCGTCCACCGTCTCGCGCACATCCTCCGCGCGCATGAACTCGCGCCGCTGCGCGTACACCTCCTTGCGCTGGTTGTTCATCACGTCGTCATAGCGCAGCACGTTCTTGCGCGTGTCGAAGTTGCGCGCCTCCACCTTTTTCTGCGCCTTCTCCAGCGCCTTGTTGATCCACGGATGCACGATCGCCTCGCCATCCTTCAGGCCGAGCTTCTGCAGCATCCCGCCCATCCGGTCCGACCCGAAGATGCGCATCAGGTCGTCTTCCAGCGACAGGAAGAACCGGCTGCCGCCGGGGTCGCCCTGCCGCCCCGCCCGCCCGCGCAGCTGGTTGTCGATGCGCCGGCTCTCATGCCGCTCGGTGCCCACCACCAGCAGCCCGCCGGCCGCCTTCACCACCGCGTGATTGGCCTCCACCTCGGCGCGGATCTCCGCCTCCTTCGCCGCCCGCGCATCCTCGTCCTCGATGCCGGCCAGCTCCAGCTTCAGCCGCATCTCCACATTGCCGCCCAGCTTGATGTCCGTCCCGCGCCCGGCCATGTTGGTGGCGATCGTCACCGCCCCCGGCGCGCCGGCCTGGCTGATGATCAGCGCCTCCTGCTCGTGGAACCGCGCATTCAGCACCTGGTGCGGCACCTTCTTCGCCTTCAGCAGCGCCGACAGATGCTCCGACTTCTCGATGCTCACCGTGCCCACCAGCACCGGCTGCCCCCGCCCGCGCGCCTCGTCGATCAGCTTGGCCACCGCCTCGTATTTCTCCGCCGCCGAGCGGTACACCTCGTCGTCGTTGTCCTTCCTGATCACCGGCACGTTGGTCGGGATGTCGATGACATCCAGCTTGTAGATCTCCGCCAGCTCGTCCGCCTCGGTCAGCGCCGTGCCCGTCATGCCCGACAGCTTCGGATACAGCCGGAAATAGTTCTGGAACGTGATCGAGGCCAGCGTCTGGTTCTCCGCCTGGATGGTCACGAACTCCTTGGCCTCCAGCGCCTGGTGCAGCCCCTCCGAATACCGCCGCCCCTCCATCATCCGCCCGGTGAACTCGTCGATGATCACCACCTTGTCCTGCCGCACGATGTAATCGACATCGCGCGAGAACAGCACATGCGCCCGCAGCGACTGCTGCGCGTGATGCAGCACCGACACGTTGAACGTGTCGTACAGATTCCCCTCGCTGATGATCCCCGCCGCGCGCAGCATCTCCTCCAGCACCTCGCTGCCCGCCTCGGTCATGTTCGCGGTGCGGAATTTCTCATCCTTTTCGTACTGCGTCGGATCCTTGACGAACTCCGCCATCACCGCGTTCACCGAGCGGTACAGGTCCGAGGAATCCTCCGCCGGCCCCGAGATGATCAGCGGCGTCCGCGCCTCGTCGATCAGGATCGAATCCACCTCATCGACAATGGCGTAGGCAAAGTCCCGCTGAACCATATCCTCCAGCCGGTACTTCATGTTGTCGCGCAGGTAATCGAAGCCGAACTCGTTGTTGGTGCCATAGGTGATGTCGGCGCCATAGGCCTCCCGCCGCTGGTCCTCGCCGATCCCATGCACGATCACCCCCACCGTCAGGCCGAGGAAGGTGTACAGCGCCCCCATCCACTCCGCATCGCGCGCCGCCAGATAGTCGTTGACGGTGACAACATGCACCCCCTTGCCGGTCAGCGCATTGAGGTACACCGGCAGCGTCGCCACCAGCGTCTTGCCCTCGCCGGTCTTCATCTCGGCGATCTTGCCGTCATGCAGCACCATGCCGCCGATCAGCTGCACGTCGAAATGCCGCATCCCCAGCACCCGCCGGCTCGCCTCGCGCACCACCGCGAACGCCTCGGCCAGCATCTCGTCCAGCGCCGTCCCCGCCGCCAGCCGGGCGCGGAACTCCACCGTCTTGGCCCCCAGGGCCTCGTCCGACAGCCCCCGCATCGCGGCTTCCAGGGCGTTGATCTCCGGCACCCGCCGCTGATAAGCCTTCAGCGATCGGTCGTTGGCGTTGCCGAAAATGGCGCGGGCAATGGTCGCGAACATGAATACCCTTTCGGGACAGGCATCAGCAGCCGGCCGGCAAATGCCGAACAGCCAAGCCGGTCAGATAGGACCGGGAAAGGGCCGGGTCAACGACCGCGCCAAGACACCCCGCCATGCCCCACCCGGCTTGCTTGTCGGGATTCGCCGCTTCGGCCATGATCGCGCCATCAAGTTGGGAATCCCTGCCATGCCGCAATCCGGCCCCTTGCCTTGCGTGCCGACCCGCCTGCTCGGCGCCCTGGCGCTGGCCGCCGCCCTCGCCACCCCCCTCGCCGCCCCCCTGCCGGCGCACGCCCAAACCCCGCCCGCCGCCCCGCCCGCCTCCACCCCCGCCCCCGACCCGGTGATCGCCCGCGTCAACACCACCGAAATCCGCCTCAGCGACGTCGCCGACGCCGCCCAGTCCCTGCCCGCCGAAATGCGCGCCATGCCGCCCACCATGCTCTTCCCGCTGCTGCGCGACCAGCTCATCGACCGCGCCGCCATCGTCGATCTCGCCCGCCGCCGCGGCATGGACAAGGAGCCCGCCGTCGCCCGCCAGATGGCCCGCGCCCAGGACCAGGCCCTGCAAACCGCCCTGATCAGCCGCGACGTCGGCCCCCTGGTCGGCGAACCCGAGCTGCGCGCCCGCTACGCCCGCGACATCGCCGGCAAACCCGGCGAGGAGGAGGTCCACGCCCGCCACATCCTGCTCGCCACCGAAGCCGAAGCCAAAACCGTCACCGCCGAACTCAGGAAAGGCGCCGACTTCGCGACCATCGCGAAAGCCCGCAGCACCGACAAAGCCTCCGGCGACGGCGACCTCGGCTTCTTCAAGAAAGGCGACATGGTGCCCGAATTCGCCGCCGCCGCCTTCGCCCTCAAGCCCGGCCAGGTCAGCGAAACCCCGGTCAAGTCGCAGTTCGGCTGGCACGTCATCCGCGTCGAAGCCCGCCGCAGCGCCCCCCCGCCAACCTTCGAGGAATCCTACGAAGGCCTGCGCGCCAAGATCATCCAGGAAGGCGTGGAAAAACTCCTCGCCGAAGCCCGCACCGGCCTCACCGTGGAAAAATTCAACATGGACGGCTCGGCGCGCAAAGCCACCGACTCCGCCGAGCCGCCGCCGGCGCCGCCAAAGCGATAGAAGGCCAGGGCTCCGCCCTGGACCCGCTGGGGCCGAGGGCCCCAGACCCCCATTCATGGGGTCTGGGGGCCGCTGCCCCCAGCGGGTTGAGGGCAGAGCCCTCACCTTGCCTGAATCCGACGCCCCCAGGAGATTCCGAATGGCCATCGCCCCCTCGCCCCTCGCCCTCCCCCTCCCCGCCCTGCCGCCGCTCCCCGGCGTCCGCCTCGGCGCCGCCGTCGCCGGCATCCGCTACACCACCGGGCGCACCGACCTGGTGATGGCCGAGATGGACCCCGGCACCACCCTCGCCGCCGTCTTCACCTCCAGCAAATGCCCCGGCGCCCCGATCGACTGGTGCCGCGACGCCATGAAGGGCGGAAAGGCCCGCGCCGTGGTGATCAACGCCGGCAACGCCAACGTCTTCACCGGCAAGGCGGGCGTCGAGACCACCAAGGCCTCCGCCGCCGCCGCCGCCAAGCTGGTCGGCTGCCCCGCCAAACAGGTCTTCCTCGCCTCCACCGGCGTCATCGGCGAAGTCCTGCCGCACGCCAGGCTCACCGCCGCCCTGCCCAAGCTGCACGAATCCCTCTCCCCCGATGGCTGGGAAGCCGCCGCCCGCGGCATCATGACCACCGACACCTTCCCCAAGGGCTCCACCCGCACCGCCACCATCGGCGGCACCGAAATCCGCATCAACGGCATCGCCAAGGGCAGCGGCATGATCGCGCCGGACATGGCGACGATGCTCTGCTTCATCTTCACCGACGCCAAGATCCCCGCCGACCTGCTCCAGCCCATCCTGTCCAAGGGCGTGGCCACCAGCTTCAACTGCACCACGGTGGACAGCGACACCTCCACCTCCGACACCGTGATGGTCTTCGCCACCGGCGCCACCAAACACCCCCGCGTCACCGCCGAGGACGCGCCGAAGATGCTGAAGGATTTCGCCCGCGCCCTGAACGAAGTCCTGCTCGACCTCGCCCTGATGGTCACCCGCGACGGCGAGGGTGCGCAGAAACTCATCCGCATCGACGTCACCGGCGCGGTGAACGCCAAGTCCGCCAAGCGCATCGGCATGGCGGTCGCCAACTCCCCCCTGGTCAAGACCGCCATCGCCGGCGAGGACGCCAACTGGGGCCGCATCGTCATGGCCGTCGGCAAGGCCGGCGAACCCGCCGACCGCGACCGCCTCAGCATCGGCGTCGGCGGCACCTGGATGGCGAAAGACGGCGCCGTCATCCCCGGCTACGACGAAACCCCCGTCGTCGCCCACATGAAGGGCCGCGAAGTCGATATCGCCATCGACATGGGCCTCGGCCGCGGCAAGGCCACCGTCTGGACCTGCGACCTCACCCACGGCTACATCGACATCAACGGCAGCTACCGAAGCTGATGCCGCTCGTCATCCGCCCCGCCACCGACGCCGACCGGGTCGCTCTGGACGAACAGGAACAAGGCCTGAACCTGTTCGAGAACCAGTTGCTGGGCGACCGGCAATGGACCCGCGCCGGCGCCACCGCCGCCATGGACCGCCTGATCCAGCGCGCCGCCGACACCGGCGGCACCGTCCTGGTCGCCGAACTCAACGGCGCCGTCGTCGGCCACCTCGTGCTCACCTTCGAACGCATGGGCCCCTTCATCCGCGAAGAACTGCGCCACCACGCCCACGTCGCCGACCTCTTCGTCCGCGCCGCCCTGCGCGGCCAGGGGATCGGCGCCGCCCTGATGGCCGAAGCCGAACGCCGCGCCATCGCCCGCGGCGTGCCCCGCATCACGCTGGGCGTCGTCCACGGCAACACCGGCGCCGAACGCGCCTATCGCCGCGCGGGATATCGGAGCTATGCGCTGGAAATGGTCAAGGATCTGCAACCGCAGTCATAGGGCAGGTGAAGGCAGGAACAAGACTCTTCTTTTTGTGAACAAAAAGAAGCAAAAAAACTTCATTCATGATCCATTGCGTGGCACCGCCATGCGCCACAGGCGAGAGAATGAAATTTTTTGGTTCTTTTTTATAAAAAAGAACTTCTTTCTTCTTGAATTCCTCTTCGCGCCAAGCCGGGACGAAGCCGGAATTCCCGTCCCCGCCGCGCCGGCCCGCGCGTGCCGGGTGAAGCCTCAGCCCAGCAGAAAATAGCCGCCAACCGCCACATTGCCCCAGATGACAATGCCGATCAGCATTGACAGCAGGATCCCCTGCGCCGGCGCCAGCTCGTCCTGGCCATCGAGTTCCGTGATCGCCGAGTCCGGCCGCCACCGCCACTCCCCCTGCCCGAACGGCAATGGGGTCGGTCCGCCGTAACGCAAAAGCTGCGTGCCAAAGAGCGACATTGCCGCAATCTCCAGGAGAGCCCGTCCTGCGCAATAAGGGCATCAACAAGAAATAAACTCGTTAATGGACCGTTAAATTCTGGCCACATGAATGGAAATAATGCTCCCGGCACGGATGCGGCAGGCCGTCCCGCAAGCCGCCCCGCCTGCCGCCCCATCCGCCGATTCCCCTTGGCGCGGTTTTTTCGTTATGTAGAATGACGGCAATGTCATCACTCGCCACCCTCTTCGCCAATATCCTGACCGGGCTGCGCGCCGCGATTGGCGCGCATCTCGGCCGCGATCGCACGCGCGCCGACCTGTTCATGCTGGCCTGGGCCCGCATTGGCCGGGCCGCGCAGCGGTTCCAGCGCCTGTTCGACCGTTGGCAGGCCGGCGCCTTGCCCCGCCCCCGCCCCTCCCGGGCTGGCCGGCCCGGCACGAAGCGCGAAAAGCCCCATTTCCCCACCGGCCGCGCCTGGCTTGTCGCGGCGGTCGGATACCAGGCCGCCGGCCATGCCAGCCAGCTCCAGCATTTCCTGGCCCGCCCCGACCTTGCCGATTTCCTCGCCGCCGCCCCGCAGGCCGGCCGCATCCTGCGCCCGCTGTGCCGGATGCTCGGCCTCACCCCGCCCGCAATGCTGGCCCTGCCCATCCGGCCCCAGCCGCAAGCACCCCAGCCCCAAGCGCCCCAGCCCCACGCGTCCAGGCCGCCCCCCGGCGAAACGCCCACCGCCCCGCGCCACGGCAAGTACACCCCGGCCCAGATCCGCCGCTACCGCCCCGGCCGAATGCCGAAATTCGCCGCCACCACCCCCTGACCCGCCGACACGCGAATCGTTCCGCAATCCGTCTTATCTGATATTGAAAAGTTTTTTGGTTCTTTTTTCCAAAAAAGAACCGCTTCCTTCCCCTTGCCTTGACCTTCCCTTCCTTCCCCTCCCCCTTGCGCCGGGCGCCACATTTCGGCACTTCCTTCTTCATGCCGCATTCGGCCGCCACATGACCGACGCTCTTGCCCCGTCGGATTTCATCCCGCTCACCACCGAGCGCCTGACCTTGCGCCCGTTCCACGCCGACGATGCCGCCGAGCTGCATCGCCTGATCAACGACTGGGAGGTTTGCCGCACCCTGGCCGCGGTTCCGTTCCCCTATTCCCGCCAGCTTGCCGAGGAGTGGATCGCCTCCACCCGCGCCTCCATCGCCGAGGGCCGCGCCTACCACGTCGCCATCACCGGCCAGGAGGCCGACCGCGACGTTGTCATCGGCGGCGCCGGCCTGCGCATCGACGCCGCCGCCCGCACCGCCAGGCTGGGCTATTGGGTCGGCCGCCGTTTCTGGGGCCACGGCGTGGCCAGCGAGGCCGCCGGCCGCCTTGCCCGCTGGGGCCTGGCCAATCTCGACCTCGAACGGCTGGAGGCCACCGTCGCCACCGACAATCCCGGCTCCATTGCCGTGCTGCGCCGCATCGGCTTCCGCCATGTCGGCGAGGGGGTGGAGGCATTCCAGGCCCGCGGCGGCGAACACAAGGTCCTGCGCTTCGAGGCCACGCGCGAAGACCTGTTCGGCCACGCCGCGCCGGAGCGTGAGGAGGGCGCGGAGAAGCCCATCCTGCTGGTGGCCGCCTGCGCCCTGGTCGATCTCGACGGCCGCGTCCTTCTGGCCCGCCGGCCGGAGGGCAAGAAGATGGCCGGGTTGTGGGAATTCCCCGGCGGCAAGCTCAACGCGAACGAGACGCCGGAGGCCGCCCTGATCCGCGAACTGCGCGAGGAGCTCGGCATCGACGTCACCGCCGCCTGCCTCGCCCCGCTGTTCTTCACCTCGCACAGCTACGAGCGTTTCCACCTGCTGATGCCGCTCTATGTCTGCCGCCGCTGGAGCGGCACCGCCACCGGACAGGAAGGCCAGGCGCTGGCCTGGGTGCACAAGGACCGGCTGGCGGAGTATCCTATGCCCGCCGCCGACCGCCCCCTGGTCCCGATGCTGCGGGACTTCCTGTAGGCAGAAAGAACCAGAAATCATCTGATGAATGAACGTCTTTTTGCTTCTTTTCCTTCAGAAAAAGAAGATCCTGCTCGCTTGCTTGCCTCCTCCCTCTTGCCCCCGGTGACCACCATGCCCGACAACCCCACCGCCTGCCTCCTGGTGATCGGCAACGAGGTCCTCTCGGGCCGCACCCAGGACGCCAACATCCGCTTCCTCGCCCTCGGCCTCGGCGAGATCGGCATTCCGCTGCGCGAGGTCCGCGTCATCCCCGACGTGGCCGAGACCATCATCGCCACCGTCAACGAGTGCCGCGCCCGCTTCGACCACGTCTTCACCACCGGCGGCATCGGCCCCACCCATGACGACATCACCAGCGAGTGCATCGCCGCCGCCTTCGGCGTGCCGTGGGAGCCGCATCCCGTCGCCTGGGCGCGGATGGAGGCCACCTACAGGACCGGCGACTTCAATGCCGCCCGCCAGCGCATGGCCACCATGCCGCGCGGCGCCACGCTGATCGACAACGAGATTTCCGTGGCCCCCGGCTTCACCATCGGCAACGTCCACGTCATGGCCGGCGTGCCGCGCATCATGCAGTCGATGTTCCGCCACCTCGCCCCCACCCTGGCCGGCGGCCCGCCGATCATCGCGCGCAGCGTCCATGCCCTGCGCCTGGCCGAAGGCGTCATCGCCCTGGGGCTGAAGGACATCCAGGCCCGCTACCCCACGCTCGACCTCGGCAGCTACCCGTATTACCGCCCCAGCGGCAACGGCGTCGCCATCGTCGCCAAGGGCAACGACCCCGCCGCCGCCGAGGCCGCGATCGCCGAGGTCACCGCCCTGATGATCGAATGTGGCGTAACCCCGATCCAGGGCGAACCCCCGGAAGCATGACCAGCGGCGCCAGCAGCACCAGCCAGGCGATCCGCGCCTGGTACCGGTCATGCGGCCGCGACAGCGCCCCCGCCGCCGCCGCATTGGTCAGCACGGCGGCCAGCACCAGCATCGCCAGAACGCTCCGCCGCCGCCACGCAAGGACAACACAAGCGCCCGCCCCCGCCAGCAGCAGCACTTCGTGGAACGGGTTCAAGGGCGCGGCCACCGCCCGCAACCGGTCTTGCGCCTGCAATCCCGCCCGAAACCGCGCCATCTCGGCGGCCGGGAAATACGCCCGCAGGCTGCCGGTGATCGACGATTCCAGCCAGTCATCCCCCAGCGTATCGCCCAGCCGCACCCGCAGAAGCTGCTCCCCGGCATTGCCCAGCGCGGTCCGCAGCACCCACAGCGGCTCGCCCAGCAGCGTCGCCCGCACGATCGCCGAAGCCTCCGGCGCCAGCGCCTGCGGCCCGCCGGGATCGGACCACACCGGACCCTTGCCGTCCCACAGGAACAGGTCGCTATCCGCCGGAAACCGCCCCTGCCACTCGCACATCCGCCAGCCCGAAGCCGGACATTCCCGCGCCAGCACCGCCTGCGCCGGCCCATCGGTCACCAGCCGCGCCAGCGCGAACACCGAGCCATAGGGGGACAGGCCGAACCGCCCATGCCCGATCGCATTGCCCGCCACCAGCAGCCCGACCGCCGCAACCAACGGCACCAGTACCACCCGCCGCCCGCCCAACGCCACCGCCAGCACGCCGACCACGGCCGCCAGCGGCAGGTACGACAGATGGCTGGCAATCGCCACGCTGGCCAATACCAGCAACCCCCAATGCCGCCCCCCGTGCCGCTTGGGCGAGAACCCGATCAGGAACAGGCACAGCACCGCCACCGGCGCCAGGATGTCCGGCATCAGCAGCGACGCGAACCACGGCGCCGCCGACCCCGCCGCCAGCACCGCGCAGAGCCCA
Organism: Acetobacteraceae bacterium; assembly: GCA_020848935.1. Classification (GTDB taxonomy): domain Bacteria; phylum Pseudomonadota; class Alphaproteobacteria; order Acetobacterales; family Acetobacteraceae; genus CAMDGX01. The sequence continues at coordinate 9,168 of JADLHF010000011.1, read as the reverse complement.
AGATGGAACCCCGCCGTCGGCACCGCGAACGCCGCCCGCACCCGCCACAGCAGCCAGGACAGAAGCACCACCTGCGCCGCCAGCGGCAGCCACAGCGAGATGCGCCAATGCAGCAACCGCAGCACCGGCCCATAGACGAACGGCTTGTCCCACACCATCCGCGGCTCGCCGCCCATCACCAGGAAGGCGTGGGTGTCGCTGAACACGATCGGATACCCATTGACCAGCGCCGGCCAGGCCAGCAGCACGGCCCCCGCGGCAATGGCCAGCGGCCGCACCTAGCGGACGCTCGCGATCGCTTCCAACGTCTTCGCCATCCCGCCCTCCATCGCGCCATCGAGCCGCAGGCGGGCCGTGAAGGCAAGACCCCGTCTACGGCCCGGCGAACCCGGCCACGCTGGGCGGCAGATCGGCGCGAACCGGCGATCGCGGCGCCGCGGCCGCTCCCTTCGGCATGCCCGCCGCGGCCAGGCCGTCGCGCGCCGCACAGCGCACCCGCAACGCCGCGGCCACAGCACGCAGCACCGCGTCCCAGTCGCCGGCGACTGGCTGGCGGAACAGCCGCATCGAAGCGTACCAGGGCGAATCCGCCCGCCCCAACTGCCAGCGCCAGTCCGGCGCATAGGGCAGCATCACCCAGACCGGCACCCCCAGCGCCCCGGCCAGGTGGGCAGTGGCGGTATCCACCGTGATCACCAGGTCCAGCGCCGCCAGCAGCGCCGCGGTGGCGGCCATGTCGGGCAGGTCGCCGCCCGGCCCGGCCAGCCCCTCGGCCCCGGCAAGCTCGCCGCCGCGCGGGCCAAGCTGCATCGGCACGAAGCGCAGCCGCGCCACCGTGCCGGCCAGCAGCAGCAATGGCCGCAGCACCTGTGCGGCGGCGCCGGGCGGCAGGGAGCGCGCGGCGTCATTGGCATGCGCCGGATTGCCGGCCCAGACCAGCCCCACGCGCAGGCCCGACCCCAGCCGCGCCCGCCACGCCGCGACCGCGTCGGGATCGGCGGTCAGGTAGCCCTGCGGATGCGGGATGGTGGCGGTGCCCAGCCGGTGCGGCAGGCTCATCTGGTCGATCCACAGCGCATCGCGCGGCAGTCCCTCCGCGCGGCGGACCACGGTGATCCCCGCGATCTGCGACAGCAGCGGAACCAGCGCCCCGGCACAGGCCAGGGTCACCCGCGCGCCGGCGGCGGCAAGCGCCGGCAGATAGCGCGCGAACTGGATGGTATCGCCCATGCCCTGGCCGGCATGCACCAGCAGGTCGCGCCCGGCCAGCGGGCTGCCGTCCCATTCCGGCCCGGTCAGCGCGGCAAAGTCGTCGGCGAAGCGCGGATGGCGCTTGCGCCACTCGGCATCGGCGAATCCGCGTTCCAGGTCGCCGGACAGCAGGCGGGCCACCGCGCGGCTCCACCAGCCCGGCGCGAAGCCGGGGTCGCAGGCGATTGCGGCATCGGCGGCGGCGATCGCCTCCGGCAGGAAGCCCTCGGCGGCCAGCACCGCGGACAGGCTGGCATGGGTCTGCGCCATCGCCGGCCCACGCGCCGCGGCTTCGCGCAACAGCGCCAGCGCCATGTCGGCATGGCCGCAATCGGCACGGGCATTGCCCAGCGCCAGCAGCACCGCGGGATGGCCGGGCACCAGGGTCAAGGCGTGCTCCAGCACCGCCACCGCCTCGGCCGGCCGGCCCAGCGCGCGCAATGCAACCCCGCGTGCCAGCCAGGCATCGCCCTGCCGCGGATCGAGCGCCAGGCACGCCGCCGCCTCGGCCAGTGCCGCCTCGGACTCGCCGCGCGCGGCCAGGGCACCGGCCAGGGCGGCGCGGGCCTGCGGGTTGGCCGGTGCGGCCTGGGCGGCGTCGCGGCAGGCTGCCAGCGCCGCCAGCTCGTCACCGGCGCGGGCATGCAGGTGGGCCAGGCCCAGCAGCAGCCCGATATCGCCGGGCCGCTCGGCCAGCACCACCCGCAACAGGGCGATCGCCACCGGCAATTCGCCGCATTCGGCGCAGGCGCGGGCCAGGGCGAGGCGGATATCGGCATCCCCCGGCCGCAGCAGCGCGGCCTGGCGCAGCACCAGGCAGGCCGCCTGCGCCCGTCCGGTCTCGGTCAGCAGCACCCCCAGCAGGTGCAGCGCCTGCGGCAGCAGCGGGGCGAGGTCCAGGGCGGCGCGGTACTGCCGCTCGGCCGCCGCGTGGTCGCCGGCGCGGTGCTCGGCCAGGCCGGCGGCCAGCAGGTCGATTGCAGTGGGCGAGGCGGCATTCTGCGGCATCGTCTGGGTGCTCCCGGGGCGGCCCAGTGTCGCGGCAAAAGGTTTCGCGGAGTCTAAGAGGCCATTTCGGGGCCGGCGCGGACCGGGCGGGATCAGTTCGACCAGGCGATGGGCGCGTGCTGACCGTTCCTGCCGGACTTGTCCCAGCGCATGCGGTGGTCCGTACAGGTGCTGCCGGGGCGGCCGGATGGCCGAGGGTGCCCCAGATTTCGCCGCTGGGGTGCATGGCGCCGAGGGCGGCGGTCTGGGCCTCGGTGGCACGTTCGTCGATCTAGGCGGCGACCCAGTTGCCGGCGGCCATGGCGGCGGGGGTGTGGGCGGTCATCTGGATGGATGTGGCGATGGCGGCCGAGATTGTGGAGCGACGGTCGAGCAACATGGGGAAGGTGGTGAAGCCGATCGCCAGGACCAGGAGGGCGAAGAGGAAGCCGGCGGATACGCCTGGGATGATCAGGTTGTGGCCGGCCGGGGTGGTCGGCACGTCGCGCGCGAAGGCGGTGATGGAGGCGGGGCCGGCGGGGCCGATTGTGTTGTTGTAGATCAGCATGGCGGTGACCAGCCAGAGCAGGAACAGCCCGACGAGGATTGCGGCCATCAGGGCGATGTGGCCGATGCTGGGGGCGGCGAGGACGGCGAACATGTGGTGCCAGGCGGCGGGTTGGCCGCGTTCGCGGCGGCGGCTGAGTTCCATCAGGCCGAGGGCGGCGAGCGGGCCGAGCAGGGCGAAGCCGGCGGCCAGCGGGAAGATGAGGGGGATCAGCTCGCGGCCGGCGGCGACCTGGGCCAGGAGCAGGCCGATGGCCGGGTAGATGGCGCAAAGGAAGATCACGTCGGTGCGGCTGGCGGAGAAGTCGCGCCAGCCGAGCGCGAGGGGGTCCAGCAGGTCGTGCGGGGCGAGGGTGCGGATGCGCAGGGAGGGGCATCGGCGGCGGGGGCATCGTCGCGCGGCGGGGCGGGGGCGAGGTGGGCCAGGCGGTCATAGAGCCAGCCAGACGGGGACAGGATGGTCATGCGGCATCCTCCCGAAGGTGTTTTCAAGGGGTCGGACCGGGGTTTTGACGGCGCGTGACGGCTGGGGGACCCTGGCGCGGCGACGGTGCGTGGGGGGAGGTTAGCATGGATGGGGTGGGGAGGGGGGAAATTAGGGTGGCTCGTTCCTTTGATTGCCGCACCGTTGCGGCGTGCGGCGATGCGGTAGGGTGCCGGCTGGACTTGCGGTCAGCGCCGGGTAATTGCGGCCATGTAGGTGCGCAGGACGGCGTTCATGCGGGTCTGGTAGCCGGGGCCTTGGGCGCGGAACCAGGCGATGATGTCGGCGTCGAGGCGCAGGGAGAGAAGTTGCTTGGGGGCGGGGGGGACGGGGATGGCGTTCTTGTACCAGTCCTTGGGGATATCCTTCCAATCGGGGTCGGTGGCGATGGCGGCTTCGAGTTCGGCCTCGGTCATGCGGTCGAGGCGGTCCCAGTCGGTGCGGCTGGCGCCGGCTGCCCGCAGGGCACGAATCTGCTCAATGGAATAGCGCTTGATATCGGGTTCGTTCGACACGGCGGGACCTCCTTGCCGAGATGAGGCGGATTGCGCCGCCGCGTTGGGTGAAGACGACAGTGATGAGCCGACCGTCCAGCGGGCCGATGGCAAGGTGGCGGGACTCGCCGCCGGTGAGCGTGGCTTCGACCTCAAGATGCGGCAGGGCGAAGATCGCGGCCGCATCGAGGAAGTCGATACCGTGCTTGGCGACGTTGGCGAGGCGTTTGGCTTCGTCCCACTCGAATTCGGGCGACATGTAGCTATTTATGTAGCTACAAAGCGGATGTCAAGGGATGTGGTTGATCTTGGGTGGTGCGGTTCCAAGGCGAACTGCATCCTACGGTCGCTGAGGTCCAGGCATTTGGTGGTCGGGGGTGGCATCCCTACTCTGACACTAGGCTCAGGACCCATAAAGGCTTGACCCGGCTCGGCGCTGGATGATTCTGAGATTGGCGGGAGGGTCTCGCCATGAGTGATCAGTTTTGGCTGTCCACGGCGCAGATTGCGGTGATTTCGCCTTACTTTCCACGATCTCGCGGGAAGCCGCGGGTAGATGATCGGCGCGTGCTGAGCGAGATCATCCATGTCATCCGCAACGGGTTGCGCTGGCGCGACGCACCCGCAATCTACGGGCCGTCGAAGACGCTTTACAACCGCTACGTCCGCTGGACGCGGATGGGTGTCTTCAAACGCATCTTCGCCGATCTGGCCGCCCAGGCAGGCGAACCAGAGCGGATCATGATCGATTCCAGCCATCTGAAGGCGCATCGCACATCGGCGAGCCTTCTGCAGAAAAAGGGGGCGCCCGCCGGATCGGTCGCACCAAAGGCGGACTGAACTCGAAGCTGCATGCCGTCTGCGACGGCCGCGGTCGACCGCTCGTCCTGCTGCTGTCCGAAGGCCAGATGAACGACCACAAGGGCGCAGGCCTGCTGCTTGACGTGTTGCCGCCAGCCCGAGAACTGATCGCCGATCGCGGTTACGACAGCGACGACTTTCGTATCGCCCTGCAAGGTCGCGGCATCGCGCCCTGCATCCCGCCGCGAAGGAACCGAAAGGTTCTCCATCCCTACGACACGGCAACTTACCGCCACCGCCACCTCATCGAGAACTTGTTCGCCAAACTCAAGGACTGGCGTCGCATCGCAACACGCTACGACCGTTGCGCCGACATATTCCTCGCTGCCATCGTCATCGCCGCGACTGTCATCCTCTGGTTGAAATGAGTCCTCAGCCTAGCTACGCTGGTGACAAAATCAGCTTTTCTCTTCTGCCTTTCCCAAAGCAGCGCCATCGGCCTTTCCGCTTTCTTCTGCCTTCGACCAAGCAGTCCTTGTCCGCTCTTGGACCCACGAATACGCAACTTCCGACGCCAAGCCCGCCCCCAATCCCAATATGTATAGCGGTTCAAGGCGCATTTCTAGGATGCCAGATGTAGAAATTACAGTATGCGTCATAATATCCACAACCAAAACAGCCATCGCTAACATAATTCCTAGAATAGGGCGAAACACGCACTCCCTTATTTTGACACCCGTGCTTGCCACATATTCTCGAATCAAAAATAATAGAGAACCAAATGCACCGAGAACACCCATTCGAACGAACGCGTCCCAAAGTCGGTTTTCTTTTTCCTGATTTATGATTGCTTGACGCTCCTTATTAATCCAATACACTATTTCTGTGGGCAACATTGTCTTGGGATCCAATTTCGCGTGCTGAAAAAAATTACTTGATATAAAACTAGAATCAATAACAATATTTTTTGGATCTATGTCTTTTGCTTCTACAATAGATATTAATCTCCAGGATATTTTTGAAAATAGAGATTGATATTGCTCCATAATATCTTCATATTCATTTTGATTGCAGGTAAATCGATTTGACGGCCGCTTAACTTTATCCCAATTTGGTATTGCCGTATCGAGAATTGTGTGGATCAGGGGGTAGTTATCAGTATGATTGGGCATCTCTCTAAAGCGGAATACAAACTCCCCAAGCAAATCTTGGGAAGATGGGCAGCTGTTGTCGAGCCTGCCTTGTCCTGTGACTTGCGTCGGAGGAGTCGGCGCCCCCGCGTCACGTGGCAAGTAGACTCCGAGCCCATTGACAAATCCTATGCGAAACCCCGTATTAAATGTCAACAATGCAGTATATAATAAAGCAACAATCCAACAAAGAAGCAATATTCCGGACACACCTCGGAATACAAACGTTCTGCCAGTCGCAATAGCATTCAAGACACTCGACATAACGCCCCTCTCTTCGCCAAACCGTCCGTCATACTGCGCTATGATGTCAGTACATTCTCGGGGATAGGCATCGATAACGAAAGGCCATTAAGTTTGATATTATAGCACGTTCTGCCGGAGTTCGCAATGAAGCGCGCAGTGATCCAACCGGAATTAGGTCGGCGCTTTGGGAACGAGAGGCTCTCGGGAGGCATGGAATTTGACTTCCAGTTTCGTGCGCGCCTGACGCGCCTCTCAGTGAACTGGCGCAAACGCGAAGCTGTCACCACGGGTGAGGTCCAGGGGCTCGGCCCCTGGCGGGGTGCGGGGCAGAGCCCCGCGCTTCCCCTGCCCTGAGCCTTACCCCTTCACCGCCTGGTGCGCCGCAATTGTGGCGACGTCCACGATCTGGCTGACACTGGAGTCCATGGCGACCAGCTGGACGGCGTGGCTCAACCCGATCAGCAGGGGGCCGATGGTGCCGCCGCCGCCGAGGCGGGGGGCGAGGCGGCTGGTGATATGGGCGGAGTGGAGGCCGGGCATCACCAGGATATTGGCGGGGCCGGTGAGGCGGCAGAAGGGGTAGAGGGCGCGGTAGTCGTCGTCGAGCGCCACATCGGGGGACATTTCGCCGTCGTATTCGAAATCGACGTTGCGGCCGTCGAGGATCTTGACGGCTTCGCGCATGGTGTCGGCCAGCGCGGTGTGCTGGTTGCCGAAGGTGCTGTGGCTGAGCAGGGCGATGCGGGGTTCGTGGCCGAGGCGGCGGGCGGCGGTGGCGGCGCCGATGCAGATGCTGGCGAGCTGGGTGGGGTCGGGGCGGAAGTGCATCAGGGTGTCGGCGATGAAGATGGTGTGGCCGCGGTCGCCGAGCATCAGCGTGAGGCCGAAGGCGATGGCGCCGGGGGCGGTGTCGATCACATGGCCGATATCGGACAGGCAGACGGCGGTGGAGCGGGTGAGGCCGGTGACCATGGCGTCGGCATCGCCGGTGGCGATCATGCAGGCGGCGAAGACGTTGCGGTCCTGGTTGACCATGCGCTGGCAGTCGCGCAGCAGGGCGCCGCGGCGCTGGAGGCGGGCGTAGAGGAATTCGGCGTATTTGGCGTTGCGGCCGGAGAGGCGGGCGTTGTGGATTTCGATGCCTTCGATCTGGCCGAGGCCGAGGGCGGCCATGGAGGCGCGCACGCGGTCTTCGCGGCCGATGAGGACGGGGGTGCCGTATCCGGCGTTGCGGAAGGCCACCGCCGCCCGGACGATCTTTTCTTCCTCGCCCTCGGCGAAGACAACCCGCCGGGGGTTGGCGCGGACGGCTTCGGCGATGGAGCCGAGGGCGTCGGCGGTGGGGTCGAGGCGGCCGTTGAGCTCGCGGGTGTAGCGGCGCAGGTCGGCCAGGGGCTTGCGGGCGACGCCGGAGTCCATGGCGGCGCGGGCGACGGCGGGGGGCAGGCGGGAGATGAGGCGGGGGTCGAAGGCGTTGGGGATGATGTATTCGGGGCCGAACTGGAGGCGCTTGCCGCCGCCGGCGGCGTTGACTTCGTCGGGCACGTCTTCGCGGGCGAGGAGGGCGAGGGCTTCGGCGGCGGCGATCTTCATGGGTTCGTTGATGGTGGACGCGCGGACATCGAGCGCGCCGCGGAAGATGTAGGGGAAGCCGAGGACGTTGTTGACCTGGTTGGGGTAGTCGGAGCGGCCGGTGGCGATGATGGCGTGGGGCGAGGCGCTGCGGGCTTCCTCGGGGGTGATTTCGGGGTCGGGGTTGGCCATGGCGAAGATGATGGGCTTGTCGGCCATGCGGCGGACCATGTCCTGGGTCAGCGCGCCCTTGGCGGAGAGGCCGAAGAAGACGTCGGCACCCTCGATGGCGTCCATCAGGGTGCGGGCGGAGGTGACGACCGCGTGGGCGGATTTCCACTGGTTCATGCCCTCGGTGCGGCCCTGGTAGATGACGCCCTTGGTGTCGGCGAGGGTGATGTTGCGGGGGTTCATGCCCATGGCCTTGAGGAGTTCGACACAGGCGATGGCGGCGGAGCCGGCGCCGTTGACGACGAGCTTGGCGGTGGCGAGGTCGCGGCCGGTGAGGTGGGCGGCGTTGATGAGGCCGGCGGCGGCGACGATGGCGGTGCCGTGCTGGTCGTCGTGGAAGACGGGGATGTCCATCAGTTCGCGCAGGCGCTGCTCGATGATGAAGCACTCCGGCGCCTTGATGTCTTCGAGGTTGATGCCGCCGAAGGAGGGGCCGAGGTAGCGGACGGCGTTGATGAACTGGTCGACGTCTTCGGTGTCGATGCAGAGGTCGATGCCGTCCACGTCGGCGAAGCGTTTGAAGAGGGCGATCTTGCCTTCCATGACGGGCTTGCCGGCGAGCGCGCCGAGGTTGCCGAGGCCGAGGACGGCGGTGCCGTTGGAGATGACGGCGACCATGTTGCCCTTGGAGGTGTAGTCATAGGCCAGGGCGGGGTCGCGGGCGATGTGCAGGCAGGGTTCGGCGACGCCGGGGGAGTAGGCGAGGCTGAGGTCGCGGGCGGTGGTGATGGGCTTGGTGAGGCGGGTGGCGAGCTTGCCGGGGGGGTAGGCGGCATGCATGGCCAGCGCCTCCTCGCCGGAAATGCGGGCGGTGCGGGTGTCGCTGGTGGCGTCGGCCATGTGGTGAGTCCCCGTCGTTTTTTGCATCATGGACCGGTTGGGCGCCTGGGGGCTAGGGGAAGCAAAGGAAAGACCAGGGGGCCAAGCCCCCTGGACCCCCATTCATGGGGTCTGGGGGCCGCTGCCCCCAGCGGGTCGAGGGCAGGGCCCTCGCCTTGCTTCTGCTTCGACTGCTAGATCACCGCCATGAGCCCGATCCCCAAGGACGCCACGCCGGCGATGGCGCAGTGGTTTGCGTTGAAGGCGGAGCATCCCGATGCGCTGCTGTTCTTCCGGATGGGCGATTTCTACGAGATGTTCTTTGGCGATGCCGAGGCGGCGGCGGCGGCGCTGGATATCGCGCTGACGGCGCGGGGGACGCATGAGGGCAAGCCGATCGCGATGTGCGGGGTGCCGGTGCATGCGGCGGAGGCGTATCTGGCGCGGCTGATCCGGCGGGGGTTCCGGGTGGCGGTGGGCGAGCAGATGGAGGACCCGAAGCTGCGGGTGGGCAAGGGGCCGATCC
>JADLHF010000010.1 GCA_020848935.1 Acetobacteraceae bacterium | reverse complement strand
TGGAGGTCCGGGCGGGAATCGAACCCACATTCGCGGATTTGCAGTCCGCTGCATCACCACTCTGCCACCGGACCCCAGCGGGTGATGCCAGGGTTATTGGCCGCGACCGGCATGGCGGTCAAGTGCGGGGGTGGTCAAGTGCGGGGATGGGGGAGGGCAGCCCGGCTTTGCACCACACACGGCGGCCACCTATAACACTTCCTCCCGCAGACCAGCCCGGATGGCCGCCATGTCGCACCCCCAGACCGATTTCACGGCCGCCCGCACCCTGATGGTCGATGGCCAGGTGCGCCCCAACAAGGTGACCGACCCGCGTGTGCTGGCGGCGATGGGCGCATTGCCCCGCGAACGCTTCGTGCCGGCCGACCGCACGGCCCTGGCCTACAGCGATGAGGACGTGCCGCTGGGCGGCGGGCGATACCTGATCGAGCCGATGGTGATCGCCCGCCTGGTCCAGATGGCCGCGGTGCGCGCGGGCGAGCGGGCGCTGGTGGTGGGCGCCGGCACCGGCTACGGCGCCGCCCTGCTGGCCGCCTGCGGCGCCAGCGTCGTGGCACTGGAACAGGATGCCGACCTGCTGGCGATTGCCCGCACCATCCTGCCCGGCCTCGCCCCCGGCGTGACCCTGGTCGAAGGCAGCCTGGCCGAGGGCTGGAAGGCCGCCGCCCCCTACGACATCGTGCTGATCGAGGGCGCGGTGCCGGAAATCCCCGCCGCCATCCTCGCCCAGCTGCGCGGCGATGGCGGGCGGCTGGTCACGGTGCTGAAGCCTGACGTCCGAGTCGGCCGGGCGGTGCTGTGCAACAATGCCGGCGGTGGCCGGATGGAGCCGCAGCCGGTGTTCGATTGTGCCATCCCGATCCTGCCGATGTTGCAGCGTGCGCCGGGCTTTGTCTTCTGACCCGCCGGGCGGGGGTGGCGTTGCGCGCATGGGCGTGGCGCGCAGCGACGTCCTGTGGCAAATTGTGCAGTGCATGATCCCGTGCCGCCAAACGGCGGGGGATCGGGCGATTGCTGGAGTGGCCGTGGCATGGGTGACAGGCGGATGAAGATTTCTCGGCTTACCTACCGGGTGGCCCTGGCGGCCGGCGTGGTCGGCATCGCGATCGCGGCCGCCCGCCCGGCCGAAGCCCAGGTGCGCTCGCTGAACGACGCGCTGGCCCTGACCTATGCCACCAACCCCGCCCTGCTGGCCGCCCGCGCCCAGCTGCGCGCGATCGACGAGAACGTGCCCCAGGCGCTGGCCGGCTGGCGGCCGCAGGTCAGCATCTCGGCCAATGCCGGCTACATCGACGGCACGACGCAGCAGTATATCCGCCCGACCACCTTCACGCGCGGCCGCACCGTGGAGAGCAACGCCCTGCGCGGCTCCAACACCGAGTCGATCACCCTCACCCAGCCGCTGTTCCGCGGCGGCGCCACCCGCGCCAACACCAACCGCGCCGAGAACCAGGTGATGGCCCAGCGGGCCGCCCTGATCGGCTCGGAGCAGACCGCCTTCAGCTCCGCCGTGAACGCCTATGTCTCGGTGATACAGGCCAACCAGGTGCTGGCGCTGAGCATCAACAACGAACAGGTGCTGAACCGCCAGTTGCAGGCCACCCGCGAGCGTTTCCGCGTCGGCGAGATCACCCGCACCGACGTGGCACAGGCCGAGGCCGCCTTCGCCGGCGCCACCGCCAACCGCCAATCCGCCGAGGGCGACCTGCAGACCGCGCGCTCGGCCTTTCTTCAGGTCATCGGCGAGCCGGCGTCCGACCGGCTGGCCGAGCCGCAGCCGCTGCGCCTGCCGATGCGCACCATCGACGAGGCGCGCGCCCTGGCCGCCAGCAACAACCCCGCGGTGATTGCCGCCCTGTTCAACGATGCCGCCGCGCGCGACAATTTCGACATCCAGTACAGCAAGCTGATGCCCAACCTCAGCCTTCAGGGCTCGCTGTCGCGCAACGAGGACGTCCAGCAGAAGGACCTCACCACCAAGGTCGGCCAGGTGCTGATGGTGCTCAGCATCCCGCTGTACCAGGGCGGCGGCGAATACGCCGCCATCCGCCAGGCGCGCCAGCAGCAGCTCCAGACCCGCCAGCAGGTGGACGACGCCCGCCGCCAGGCGATCCAACAGGTCACCCAGGCCTGGAACACCTATGTCGCCGCGCGCGCCACCATCGGCAGCACCCGCGAGCAGATCCGCTCCAACGAGATCGCGCTGGAAGGCGTGCAGCGCGAGGCGATCGTCGGCAGCCGCACCACGCTGGATGTGCTGAATGCCGAGCAGACCCTGCTCAACTCCCGCGTCACCCTGGTGCGCAATCTCGGCAGCCTGATCAACGCCTCGTACACCGTGGCCGCGGCGGCGGGCCGGCTGACGGCACGCGATCTTAACCTCAATGTGCCCCTGTATGATGAAACCGCCTACTACAAGGCAGTCCGCAACCGGCTGATCGGCACCGGCGACTACGCCACCGAACAGCCCGGCCGCTGACGCCCCCGGTGCGGACGCCCCCGGTGCGGACGCCCAAGGGTGCCCGCTTCACCAGAGGTAGGGGCGGCAGGATGATGGGAGGCATGGCCAGCAGATGAGCGCATCCGTTCCACCGCAAACCCCCGGTGCTGCGTCGGATCCGTCGATGGAGGACATCCTGGCGTCGATCCGGCGCATCCTCAGCGAGGACGAGCCGGAGGCCACGCCGCCGGAGGGAGCCGATGACGACGTGCTGCCGCTCGACGATTCCATGATGGTCGCCGAGCCCGACACCGCGCCGCCGGATGACGGCGCGCCGCCGGATGACGACGCGCAGCCGGACTACGACGCGCCGCCAGACGACGCCGCCGCGGCGCTGATCACGTCGCTGTCGACCAGCGGCGAAGCGCTGGAAGTCGCGCCCGCCGAACCGGAGCCCGCGTTCGCGCCCGAACCCGCGCCGCCACCAATGCCGCCCGCGCCGCCACCCCACGCCGCCACCGATCGCCTGATCGCGCCGGAAGCCGAGGCCGCCACCGCCAGTTCGGTCAGCACCCTGCTGCGCACCATCGAATCCGGCCGGCAATCGCACGGGATCCCGATCTATGGCGGCGGTCCTACTCTGGAAGACATGGTGCGCGACGAACTGCGTGCCCTGCTGAAGGCGTGGCTCGACAGCAACCTGCCGCCGCTGGTGGAACGCTTGGTACGGACGGAAATCGAGCGCCTGGTCGGCCGCGCGGTAGGCTGACCCCTCAGCTCGTCAAGACTGCCCCCGCCCCGTCCGCCTGATCCGGGACCCCAGCCCATGCTCGAGAAATCCTACTCCCCGGCCGAGACCGAAGCCCGCCGCTATGCCAGCTGGGAAGGGCAGGGTGCCTTCGCCTGTGCGCCCGACAGCAACGCCGTGCCCTTCACCATCATGATCCCGCCGCCCAACGTGACCGGCAGCCTGCATGTCGGCCACGCGCTGACCTTCACCATCCAGGATACGCTGGTGCGCTGGCGCCGCATGCAGGGACGCGACGCGCTGTGGCAACCCGGCACCGACCATGCTGGGATCGCTACGCAGATGGTGGTCGAACGCCTGCTGGCCGACGAGGGCACCTCCCGCCAGGCGCTCGGCCGCGAGAAATTCATCGACCGCGTCTGGCAGTGGAAGGGCGAATCCGGCGGCACCATCACCCGCCAGCTGCGCCGCCTCGGTGCCTCGCTGGACTGGCCGCGCGAACGCTTCACCATGGATGACGGCCTGTCCGCCGCGGTGCGCGAGGTCTTCGTCACGCTGCACAAACAGGGCCTGATCTACCGCGACCGCCGCCTGGTGAACTGGGACCCGAAATTCCAATCCGCCATCTCCGACCTGGAGGTGGAGAACCAGGAAGTCCGGGGAAACCTCTGGCACATCACCTATCCGATTGCCGATGCAGCGGGCGCCGCCACCGAGCGCAGCATCACGGTGGCCACCACCCGGCCCGAGACGATGCTGGGCGACACCGCCATCGCCGTCCACCCCGAGGACCCGCGCTACGCCGACGTGATCGGCCAGTACGCCATCCTTCCCCTGGTCGGCCGCCGCATCCCGATCGTGGCGGACAGCTATTCCGACCCGGAGAAGGGCACCGGCGCGGTCAAGATCACCCCCGCCCATGATTTCAACGATTTCGCGGTTGGCCAGCGCCATGCGTTGCCGATGCCCTCGATCCTGGACAAGCAGGCCCGCATCATCCTCGATGAGATCGCCGGCGACATCGCCACCGTGGCCGGCATCGCTGACGGCAGCTTCATCCACACCCTGGCCGGGCTGGACCGCGGCCTTGCCCGCAAAGCCATCGTCGCCGAACTGGAACGCCTGGAACTGCTGGCCAAGGTCGAGCCGCACACCCATCAGGTGCCGCACGGTGACCGCTCCGGCGTGCCGATCGAGCCGCTGCTGACCATCCAGTGGTACGCCAACGCCGCCGAACTCGCCAAGCCCGCCATCGCGGCGGTGGAACAGGGCCGCACCAGATTCGTGCCGCAGCAATGGGAGAACACCTTCTTCGCCTGGATGCGCGACATCCAGCCCTGGTGCATCTCCCGCCAGCTCTGGTGGGGCCACCGCATCCCGGCCTGGTACGGCCCGGACGGCGCGGTCTTCGTCGAAAAGGACGCCGCCGCCGCCCATGCCGCCGCCCTGGCCCATTACGGCGAAGCCAAGCCGCTGGCCCAGGACGAGGACGTGCTGGACACCTGGTTCAGCTCCGCCCTGTGGCCCTTCTCCACCCTCGGCTGGCCCGAGAAGACCAAGGAACTCGCCCGCTACTACCCCGGCGACGTGCTGGTCACCGGCTTCGACATCATCTTCTTCTGGGTCGCCCGGATGATGATGATGGGCCTGCACTTCATGGGCGACGTGCCGTTCCGCACCGTGCACATACACGGCCTGGTGCGCGACGAGCGCGGCCAGAAGATGAGCAAGTCCAAGGGCAACGTCATCGACCCGCTGGAACTGATCGAGAAATTCGGCGCCGATGCCGTGCGCTTCACCATCTGTTCGCTGACCGGGCCCGGCCGCGACGTCAAGCTCAGCGCCCAGCGGGTGGAAAGCTACCGCAGCTTCGTCACCAAGCTGTGGAACGCCGCCCGCTTCTGCGAGATGAACGCCATCGTCCCGGATGACAGCTTCACCCCGGACCAGGCCCGCCTGCCGCTCAACCGCTGGATCCTGGCCGAATTGTCGGACGCCATCGCTGAGGCGACGACCGCACTCGAAGCCTACCGCTTCAACGACTACGCCGCCGCCGGCTACCGCTTCACCTGGCTGTCGTTCTGCGACTGGTTCCTCGAATTCGCCAAGCCGCTGCTGGCCGCCGACACCGCGGACGCTGCCGAGACCCGCCGCACCGCCGCCTTCGTGTTCGGCCAGGTGCTGCGCCTGCTGCACCCCGCCATGCCCTTCGTGACCGAGGAATTGTGGGATCGCTTCGGCTATGGCGCGCCCGACAGCCTGATCACCACTGCCTGGCCCACCCCATTCGCGGTGCCCGCGGTTGCGGAGGCCCGTGCCGAGCTGGGCTGGGTGGTCAAGCTGATCTCCGAGGTCCGCACCGTGCGCGCCGAGATGAACGTGCCCCCCTCGCGCCTGGCGCCGATCCTGCTGAAGGACGCCGCACCGGAATCGCTGGCCCGCGGTGCCCGCTGGTTCGAGGCGATCGGCCGCATGGCCCGTGCCTCGGCATTCCAGGCGCTGGACGGTGATATCCCCCACGGCTCGGCCCAGACCGTGGTCGATGAAGCCACCGTCGTCCTGCCGCTCGCCGGCCTGATCGACCTGGACGCCGAACGCGCCCGCCTGGCCAAGGACCGCGCGAAACTGGCCGACGACGCCCAGAAGATCGCCCGCAAACTGGCCAACGCCGATTTCGTCGCCCGCGCCAAGGAGGAGGTGGTGGAGGAGAACCGCGACCGCCTCGCCACCGCCGAGGCCGAAATCTCCCGCCTGGACGCGGCCCTGCGTCGGATCGCCTGACGGGAAACCGATCCGCCCGCCCTTCGCGTTTCAAAATTGACCCAATCGTACGCCTATGCTATCATGTCTCCGCCTTGAAATTTTCAGGCGGTCGTGCGTCGGCCAGCTATTCCGCCCAATTTTTTGCCAAGATCAGTCATTTTGGATCAAGTCCAGTGAAACAGCCTCTCCTTTGCGCGACATCGCTGGCCCGTATGCACGCGCTGCCCCGGTGCTCCATGGCGGGCAGGGTAATGGCCGCGACCTTTGCAACCGCCATCGCCGCCTATGGCGCCCAGGCGAATGCGGCCCTGATTTCGATCACTGGCACGAACTACATCGCGGCCACCAACACCCTGACGCTCGGCGATACCGCCAGCGGCGGCGTCGGCTACACCTATATCGACGCCGGCGGCGTGTCGAAGAGCATCTCCGCCAAAAACGTCAGCGGTTCCAATGGCGTCGCGGTGTCCGGCAATGGCACGTTCGGCGTTGTCAACGTGTCCGGCATCACCTCCTCCACCCTCGGCAACAACAGCAGCGATTCGTTCAACATCAAGGCCGTGCCGACGAGCCGCGGCGCGCTCTCCCAGCAGTTCACCTATACCGCCAAATCGGGTGGAACCACCGAGAAGACCACCATCACCGCAAACACCACCGCGGTGGCGCCGCAGGCGAGCATCACCGCGCCGCCGGTCTATCTGCTGGCGGGCTCCGGCGCCACCGGCACGTCAGCCATGACCATCACCAATGTCGGCGACGGAAACCTTGCCACCAACCTCTCGACCAACACCACCAACCTCAGCGCCGCAACCAATACCCGCACGCTGGCCACGGGCTGGACCGGTTCGGTCGCCAATACCGGCCGGCTGGCTGATGCCAATTCGACCGTGGCGTCGCCGGTAACCTCGGCGGTCGCCGGCACGCTCACCTATACCGCCCAGTCGACCCGCCAGACGAATATCGCCACCTTCACCACGGTCATCACCAACGGCAGCACCGACGGCCGGAACACCGGACAAACGATCATCACACCGGTCGTCGGCGCCTCGGTCGCCCCGCAGGCCAGCGTCAGCAGCGCGCTCAGCGCCGGCACCATCCGCGCCGGCACCACCGCCGCCCTCTCCCTGGCGGTCCAGAACACCGGTGACGGCAACCTCGCCGGCGCGGATAACGGCACCACGCTGCTCACCAACCTGCGCGGCTCCGTCGCCGGCAGCACCGGCACCTTCCAGGGCAGTGGCGGCGCGGTGAACCTCACCGACACCACCGGCGGCCAGCCGGCTGCCAACGCTTCGCAAACCTACAGCTTCACCTATGCCCCCACCGCCCGCGGTGCCTCGTCGCAGACCATCACCACCACCCTGGTCAACGGCGCCGACGCTGCCAACAATGCCGGCACCCGCACCACCACCCTCAGCGGCACCGCCGTCGGCCCGCAATTCGGTGCCAGCGTCTCCGGCGCGAACCAGAGCTCCGGCACCATCGTCAATGGCGGCACCATCCTGTTCGGCGATGCCGTCAATGGCCTGTCGCTCCAGCACCTGCTGGTCAGCAACCTGTCCGACGACTCCGCGTCCAAGCCGCTCACCGACCTGACGCTGACCTCCATCAGCATCTCGGGCACCAGCGATTTCTCCTTTTCGCTCGCCGGCTTCAACACCAAGGGTGCAACCAACGGGCTGATCAGCAATACCAGGAACGGCGGCATTGCCGGCGACATCGCCATCCAGTTCGCCACCAAGGCGCCGGTCCCGTCCCAGGCCTACCTCACCATTGCCACCGACGAAGGCGCGGCCCTCGGCGGCCCTGGCGCGATCTATGTCTATAGCCTCGTCTATACCGTGCCCGAACCCGGCACATTGCTGGTCCTGGGCGTCGGCATGCTCGGCCTGGCCATCGCCCGCCGCAACCGTCGCGGCAAGTTGGAAGCGGTGCGGCTCACCGCCGGGAATGACCGCGCAACTTGACCTGCCCCGCCCCGGCGCACGCAACCCGGCCCGGCGGGCGGGCCGCT
The DNA here is from genome assembly GCA_020848935.1 of Acetobacteraceae bacterium. GTDB lineage: Bacteria > Pseudomonadota > Alphaproteobacteria > Acetobacterales > Acetobacteraceae > CAMDGX01. The sequence goes on along the minus strand of JADLHF010000010.1, from coordinate 3,490 downwards.
GGCTGCTGGCGATCTTTCTTGGCGTCACCCTGCACACCGCCGCCGCCGCGCAACCCGCCGGCGTGCCCCCGGTTCCGCCCCGCCGCCATGAAACCATCCCGCCGCGCCCCGCCGGCAATCGCTGCATCTGGCAGCCCGGCTATTGGAACTGGGACCCGGCCGGCGAGCGCTACGTCTGGTACGCCGGCCGATACGTGGTGCGCGGCATCGGCGTTCACCGCTTCACTGTCGGCCGCTGGGTCATCATCGACGACACCTGGCAATGGCGCCGCGCCCGCTGGCGCTGACCCCGCTCGCCGGCAACTCGGCCAGGCGCAATCGGCCCAGCCTCGATCCGCCCAGCCTCAATCCGCGAGCTCCACCACCACCGGCACATGGTCGGACGGTTGTTCCCGCCCCCGCTCGTCGCGGTCCACCGTCGCCGCCACCAATCGCTCGGCCAATGTCGGCGACAGCATCACATGGTCGATCCGCAGCCCCAGGTCGCGCGGCCACGCCCCGGCCTGGTAGTCCCAGAATGTCCACACCGGCCCCGTCGGATGCAACGCCCGCACCGCATCGGTCAGCCCCAGCCATTCCAGCGCCCGAAACTGCGCCCGCGTCGGCGCCCGCACCAGCGCATCGTCCGGCGAGATCGCCCCCGGCGCGAAATCCCCGTCGGTCGGGCAGACATTGAAATCCCCGGCAATCAGGAACGGCACATCCGCCGCCAGCAACGCCGCGGCCCGCGCCCGCAACAGCGCCATCCACGCCAGCTTGTAGTCGTAGCCCGCATCGCCGCCGGAATTGCCGTTCGGCAGGTAGATGCCGATCATCGTCATCCCGCCGCACGCCACCTCGATATACCGCGCCTGCGCATCATCCTCCGCCAGGCCGGGCAGGCGCCGATCCGCCACCTCGAACTTCGTCCGCGCCAGCACCGCCACGCCGTTATAGGCCTTCTGCCCCACCACCGCCGCCTGGTAGCCGAGTGCGGCAAAGGTGGCGGCCGGAAACACCGCCTCCTCGCACTTCAACTCCTGCAGGAACAGCACATCCGGCTGCACCCGCTCCAGCCAGCGCGCCACATGGCCCTCGCGCTGGCGGATCGAATTGACGTTCCAGGTGGCGACGCGCATCAGCGTCGCGCCCGCAAAGTCCGTCGATCGTCGGACGGACGACGCCGACCACCAGGCCGCGAAGGCGCCAAGACGGCGGGCCTACTCGACCGAAAAACTGGTGCCGCAGCCGCACGCCGAGGCCGCATTCGGGTTTCGTACCGTGAAATGCGCGCCCATCAGCGCGTCGGAATAATCGAGCTCCGACCCCGCCAACAGGTCCAGGCTGGCGGGATCCACCAGCACCCTCGCCCCGTCCCGTTCCACCACCAGGTCGTCCTCGGCCTGTGCCCCGTCCAGCTCGAAGCGATACTGGAACCCGCTGCACCCGCCGGCCAGCACCGCCACCCGCAGCGCCTGCGGGCTCCCCGCCGGCTGGCCCTCGACAATCGCCTTGATCTGCGCTGCCGCGCGGGCACTCAGGTGGAACGAAGCCGTGCTGTCAGCCATATGCGTGTCCATTCCCGCAAGATAGGGCATGGCGCCCCGGGATTGAAGGGGCATCTCATTGCTGCCGGCGCCTTCATTGTGTATGCGCGGCACAGCATGACAAGGCGCCACCCCATGCCCGCCGCCCCCGCCGCGCCCCCGGCGCATCCGTTTCCATGACCCAAGCCGCCCGCGCCCCTTGGGCCGTCCGCCCAGAAACCGCCCGCGGCCGCCTGCACCCGGAACCCGAAGCCCCCGGCCGCAGCCCGTGGCAGCGCGACCGCGACCGCATCATCCACAGCACCGCCTTCCGCCGCCTGCAGTACAAGACCCAGGTCTTCGTCAACCACGAAGGCGATTTCTACCGCACCCGCCTCACCCACAGCATCGAGGTGGCCCAGATCGCCCGTTCCGTCGCCCGCGAACTCGATCTGGATGAAGACCTCACCGAGGCCCTCGCCCTGGCCCACGACCTCGGCCACCCTCCCTTCGGCCACGCCGGCGAGGGCGCGCTGTCCGCCGCCATGAAGCCGTTCGGCGGCTTCGATCACAACGCCCAGAGCCTGCGCGTCGTCACCCTGCTGGAAGCGCGCTACGCCGCCTTCGACGGCCTGAACCTCACCTGGGAGACCCTCGAAGGCCTGGCCAAGCACAACGGCCCGCTTCGGCGCCCGCCGCCCTACGTCGCCCAGTACGACGACCGCCACAAGCTCGACCTGCACACCCACGCCTCGGTCGAAGCGCAGGTCGCTTCGCTGGCCGACGACATCGCCTACCACGCCCACGACCTCGATGACGGGCTGCGCGCGGGCCTCTTTGCCATCGACGAGATCGCCTACCTTCCGGTTGTCGGCGAAGCCCTGGCCGCCGCCCGCTTGTCCAGCCTGGACGTGCCGCCACCGCGCCTGCGCCACGAAACCATCCGCCGCGTCATCCACGCCCTGGCCACCGACCTGATCGCCGAAACCCGCCGCCGCATCGCCAGGCTCGACCCCGCGGACTCCGACGCCATCCGCCGCGCCCGACAGCCGGTGGTCGCCTTCGCGCCGGCCATGGCCGAGGCAAACCGCGTGATCAAGGAGTTCCTCTTCGCCCACATGTACCGCCACTGGCGCGTCAACCGCATGGTCACCAAGGCCCAGCGCATCACCGGCGAGATCTTCGCCCTGCTGCACGCCGATACCGGGCTGCTCGCCGCCGACTGGCGCGGCCGCGCCGGCGAAAGCGGCACCGCCCGCGCCGCCACCGCGGTGTGCGACTATGTCGCCGGCATGACCGACCGATACGCGCGGGATGAGCATCTGCGGCTGACTGATATTTCGCATTCTCCGTAGAAGAAAAAGACAAGAATGTTCTTTTTTGAAAAAAAGAACCAAAAAACTTCTATTCACTGGAGTCTCCGTGCTCGACGATGGGACTCCGGAGCCAATGGATGAAGTTTTTTTGCTTCTTTTTGTTAACAAAAAGAAGACCTTCCTTTCCCTGCCTTAGCCTCCTGGAACACCCGAGATGACAAACCTCTTCGCCGCCCTGCGCGCCCGCGTGCTGGCCGCCCTGACCGCCGACCTTCCGAACCTCGCGCCGGAACTGCTGGCCCGCGTCGAAGTCACCCCCACGCGGGACCAAGCGCATGGCGACATGGCCACCAACGCCGCCATGGTCGTGGCCAAGCCCGCCGGCCGCAAGCCGCAGGACATCGCCCAAGCCCTCGTCGCCCGTCTGCGCGACGACGCCGACATTGCCGAGGCATCCGTCGCCGGCCCCGGCTTCGTCAATCTGCGCCTCACCGACGCCACCTGGCGCGCCCAGCTCCCCGCCATTCTCGTCGCCGGCGAAGCCTATGGCGACGGCACGGTGGGGCAGGGGGTCCGGGTCAACGTCGAATACGTCTCCGCCAACCCCACGGGCCCCATGCATATCGGCCATTGCCGCGGCGCCGTGGTCGGCGACGCCCTGGCCAACCT
>JADLHF010000009.1 GCA_020848935.1 Acetobacteraceae bacterium | reverse complement strand
GATGTGGACGAACATGATGCGTGGGGTGGAGCAGCCGGTGACGCGGGCGGCTTCCACCCAGGCGCGTTCGCGCAGCGAGAGCACCTGGCTGCGGATGACGCGCGCGGTGTTGGGCCACAGCAGCAGGGCGACGGCGATCACCACGGTCATGGTGCCGGGCCGGGTCAGGGCGGCGAGCACCAGCAGGAAGGGCAGGAAGGGCAGGCCGAGCACGATGTCGGCCAGCCGGGTGATGAGCCGGTCGGTCCAGCCGCCGAGATAGCCGGCGAGCAGGCCCAGCAGGGTGCCGATGGCAACCACGGCCAGGGCGGCGGTGAGGCCGACCTGAAGGGCCGAGCGGGTGCCGAAGATCAGCTGGCTCAGCACGTCGCGGCCCGAGGAGGTGGTGCCGAGCCAGTGCTCCGGGGTCATCGGCAGGTAGCGCGCCACGCGGCGGCCGCTGCGCAGCATCTCGCGCGGGTCGTAGGGGGCGATCTTCTCGGCGAAGACGGCCACGGTGACGATGAACACGTACACGGCCACGCCGACGGCCGCGAACGGCTCGCCGCGCAGGTATTGCCAGACGGACCTAACGACGCGCACCGACGGATACCCTTGGGTCGAGCCAGGCATAGGCCAGGTCGGCGACCGTGTTCATGGTGGCCAGCACCACGGAGATCAGGATGAAGGCGCCCTGGGCCACCGGGTAGTCGGCGCCCTGCACCGCCTGGACCAGCACGCGGCCGACGCCGGGCCAGGCGAAGACGGTTTCCACCACCACGTTGCCGCCGACGCTGGCGCCGAGGCCGAGCGCGAAGGCGGTGACCACCGGCAGCAGGGCGTTGCGGGCGGCGTGGCGCATGACGATCGACCAGCGCGACAGGCCCTTCATGCGGGCCATGACGATGAACTCGTCGCCCATCACCTCCAGCATGGTGGCGCGCATCAGCAGCAGCGGCAGGCCCTGGAGGTAGAGCGTCAGCGTGAGGGCCGGCAGCACCAGGTGATGCCAGAAATCCGCCGAGCCGATGCGTTGCCGGAAGGTCGCCAGCGAGGAGCCGGGATCGACCGCGCCGCCGGTGGGGAACCAGCCGAGCTGGAAGGCCAGGCCCGCCAGCAGCAGCATGCCGAGCCAGAATTCCGGGGCGGAGCGGGTGGCGAGCGCGGCCGGGATCGCCGCCCCCTCCAGCGCGCCGCCGCGGTGGAAGGCCAGGAAGGCGCCGGCAACGATGCCGAAGGCATAGGCGCAGGACAGCGAGACCAGGGTGAGGATGATGGTGTTCGGCAGCGCGTCGCCCAGGATCTGCACCACCGGCGCCCGTTGCAGGAACGAGGTGCCGAGGTCGCCCCGCAGCAGGTTGGCCATGTAGATCAGGTATTGCTGCCACAGCGGCTTGTCGAGGCCGAAGCTGACCAGCAGGGTCTGGCGGGTTTCCTCGTTGAAGGTGGGCGAGAGGTAGGCCAGCGTCGGGTCGCCGGGCATCAGGCGGAACAGCAGGAAGGTGACCGTGGTCACGATCCAGACCGTCAGGAGAAGGAAGCCCAGGCGTTCGGCGAGGAGTTTTGCCATGAGTCAGGCAGCAAGACTCTTCTTTTTTGTGAACAAAAAAGAAGCAAAAAAAACTTCATCCATGCGCTTGGGGCGGGCTGGCGCACTCTCGGTTTCGGGCATGAGAGTCACGCGGCTTCTCCAGGCAAGTGAATGAAGTTTTTTTGCTTTTTTTTGTTCACAAAAAGAAGACTTACTGAAATGCCGGCGTGGTTTCCTTCACCCCCGCGGGATAGTGCAGCCGCCCGTTCACCAGCACATAGCCGGCGTCCTTGAGGATCTTCTTGGCCGCCTCCACGGAGCCCCCGGGCACGCGGTTCTCGATGCCCTGGTCGTGCCAGAAGGCGAGTGCCGGCGAGACCCAGGAGTTGGACGGCACCGCGGCGCCGCCCCAGGCGTCTTCGGCCAGCAGCTCGCGGTCGATCGAGGCGGACAGGGCCACGCGGAAGGCGGCGACGTCGAAGGGCTGGCGGCGGTTGTTGTAGGCGATGAACTTGAAGCCCATGTCCAGCGCCTCGGCCATCTTGATGTTCGGGTCGGATTTGGCGAGGTCGCGCAGAAGCTGCGGGTCGCCGTTGTAGTCGGACAGGAAGTTGATCTCGCCGGAGCGCAGCGCGCCCAGGGCGGCTTCGGTGTTCGGCTGGATGCGCATGATCCAGCGCGCGGCCTTCGGCTTGGCCCAATGGTCGGGGTTGGCTTCCAGCACGATTTCCTCGCTCAGCTTGGCCTTGGTCAGGCGGAACGGGCCGGAGCTGACCGGCTTGGCCTCCATGATGCTTTCGGCGGTTTCCGGCTTGCCCTTCAGGCTTTCGAAGATCGGCTCCCACACATGCTTGGGTGCGAGGTTCAGCTTGGACAGCGAGCTGACCAGGAAGGCGGCGTCGGGCTTCTTCAGGGTGATGCGCAGGGTGTCGGCGCCGGTGGCCTGGACGTTGGCGATATTGGCCACGAAGGGCTTGTACATCGGCGACTTGTCGGAGATCCCGGGCGCGACCAGGCTGAACACCGCGTCCTCGATGGTGACGGGCTGGCCGTCGCTCCACTTCATGCCGGCGCGCAGCTTGACATCGACGGTGAGCGGATCGGGCCGGGTGACCTCGCTGGCGGCCCAGGGCTTGGCCAGGCCGTCGGGCCCGATGCGCATCAGCCGGTCCCACACGATCTCGGCGGCCCAGGAGCCCTGGGCGCCGGAGATGTTGAACGGGTTGAGGTTGGTGGGCACCGAGACCGAGTTGAGGATGATGTCCTTCTGCGCGGTCAAAGGCGTGATGTTCAGCCAGGTCCAGGTGTTGCGCGCGCCGATGCCGGCCTGGTCGATGACCGACTTCTCGTCCCACACCGCGCGGTTGAAGGCGACGACGTTCTTCGGGTGGACCATGAAGCCGTAGGGCTGGTCCTTGTTGATCATCTCCTGCAACTGGATGATCAGGGCCTTGCGCTTGTTCAGGTCCAGTTCCTGTCGCTGGGCGTTGGCCAGCTTGTCGTATTCCGGGTTCTTGTAGCCGACGAAGTTGTAGCCGTTGGCGATGTTGGCCGACAGGAACAGGTTGTAGGTCAGCTCGTCGGGGTCACTGCGCTCGGGCCGGCCGACCATCTGCCAGGTGGAGGCGTCCCAGCGCTGGCGCTCGTACCAGACGATCTGGCTGAACTGCTGGCTGGGCAGCGGGCGGATCTGCACCTGCAGGCCGAGCTGCTTCCACGCCGCGGCGATCAGCTCGGCGGCCTGGTATTCCTGGGGTAGGGCGGCCTGGGGCTGGGTGAGCAGCACGATCGGGCGGATCGGGTCGCCGGCCGGCTGGGCCTGGCTGGGGGCGGGGATGGTCCCCGCGACTACGGCGGCGGCGGCGGCTACGAGCAGTCGCTTCATCGGATGGCCCCCTGTGTGGTCAATGTTGCGGCGCATTCAAAGCGAGGGCGGCGGCGCATTGCAAGCACCGTCTTGCCCCCGGCGGCGAAGAATGGTGCCATCACCGCGTTATTCCAGGGGAAGCACGATGCCAGTCACCGAGGCCGAACGCCGTTTCGTCGATGAAGTCAGCCTGGACATGCCGTGGGCGCTGGTGGAGAGCTTCTCCACCATGCCGCGCTGGCGGCCGGAGGATGTCAACCGCGGCGTGGATACGCTGGTGCAGCGGCTGCGGGGTGCGGGGATTCCGGTGGAGGTGCATGAGCCGGAAATCTACCTGTCCATCCCCTATGCCGCCTCGGTCAGTGCCGGGGGGGTGACGTATCGCGCCAAGCCGCCCTCCTCCGCGCTGCCGGTGCCGGGCGGGCGGACGGGCAGGCTGGTGCGCCTGCAGGCCAATCCGAAGGCGCTGCGCAGCTACAACCGCGACATCAAGACGCTGTTCGGCGGCTCGATCTCCTCGGTGGAGGAGGTCAAGCGCCTGGTGGGCGGGAACATCGTGGTGATGCAGGGGTTCGGCAACCCGGCGCTGACCAGCCTGATCGAGGAATGGGGCGGGATCGGGCTGATCGCGGTCAATCCCGGCGTGGATATCCACTGGGGCACCTGCACCACCATCTGGGGCAGCCCGGATCTGCAGGACTGGGCGCGCAAGCCGAAAATCCCCGTCGTCGCGGTGAACAACCCGGACGGGCAGAAGCTGATGGCGCTGGCCGAGCAAGGGGGCGAGGCGACCATCCGCACCGACCTGGTGGAGGGGTGGTTCATGCAGAAGATCCCGGTGGTGACCATCCCCGGCACGGTGGAGCCGGAAAAATTCGTGCTGGTGCACGGGCACCTGGATTCGTGGGATGTCGGCGTCGGCGACAACGCCACCGGCGATGCCACCCTGATGGAGCTGGCGCGCGTGCTGTGGACGCATCGCGACGGGCTGCGCCGCTCGGTGAAGCTGGCGTGGTGGCCGGGGCATTCCACCGGGCGCTATGCCGGCTCCACCTGGTTCACCGACGCCTTCGCCATGGACCTGGACCGGAATTGCGTGGCGCAGATCAACTGTGACTCGCCGGGCTGCCGCTGGGCGACCAGCTACCACGACACGCGATCGTTCAGCGAAAGTGCGGCGATCGCGCAGGCGGCGATCCGTGACATCGTGCCGGATGCCGTGGTGGCCACCCAGCGCCCGCCGCAGGCCGGCGACTACAGCTTCAACAATATCGGCCTGCCGAGCTTCTTCATGCTCAGCTCCACCATGCCCGAGGCGCTGCGCCACGAGAAAGGCTATTACGACGTGTCCGGCTGCGGGGCGAACATCGCCTGGCACACCGAGAACGACCAGCTGGAAATCGCCGACCGCGACGTGCTGCTGACCGATATCAAGATCTACCTGCTCTCCGCGCTGCGGGTGGCCAATGCCGAAATCCTGCCGTTCGACTGGGTGGCCACCTGCGACGAGTTCCTCGCCACCATCGACGGCTACGAGAAAGCCTCCCAGGGGCTCGCCGATCTCGGCCCCGCCCGCGCCGCCACCCTGGCGCTGAAAGCCGCCCTCGCCCGGCTGCCGGAAGCGCCGGCGGAGCGGCAAAACGCCGTGGTGCAGGAACTGTCCCGCATCCTGGTGCCGGTCAACTACACCCGCGAGCCACGCTTCCGCCACGACCCCGCCTATACCGTGCCGCCGCTGCCCACCCTGGCCGTGGCCGGCGAAATGGCGGAGTTCGCCGAGGGGCATATGCGCAAGATGGCGCAGACCGAGCTGCTGCGCGGGCAGAACCGCTTCGTGGCCGCCGTGGACCAGGCGCGGCGAATGGTGGAAGCGGCGATCGGGTGAGCAACGGGGGAAGGCCAGGGCTCCGCCCTGGACCCGCTGGGGGCAGAGGCCCCCAGACCCCATTCGTCTGTTCGCCATTGGCCGGCGGGGTCGGCCAATGGCGGAAAATGGTTGAGGGTCCAGGGACCTCGGGTCCCTGGTGGGGTCCAGGGGCAAAGCCCCTGGCCTTCTCCCTATGATCGCCGCCCTCGCCCGGCGCCTGCCGTTCTTCTACGGCTGGGTGGTGGTGGGCGTTGCGTTCATGACCATGGCGATCGCGGTCAATGCGCGCACCGCGTTTTCGTTGCTGTTTCCGGCGATCCTGGACGAGTTCGGCTGGGACCGGGCGGTGACGGCGGGGGCGTTTTCGTTCGGCTTCCTGGTGTCCGCCTTCCTGAGCCCGGCGATCGGGCGGCTGATGGACCGGCGCGGCCCGGTCTGGGTGATGGAGATCGGCGTGCTGGTCAGTGTCGCCGGGCTGGGGCTGGCCACCCTGGCACAGGCGCCGTGGCAGTTGTACGGCTCGCTGGGGGTATTGCTGGGCAGCGGCGCGATGATGCTGGGCTACACCGGCCAGGCGCTGTACCTGCCGCACTGGTTCCTGCGCCAGCGCGGGCTGGCGATTTCCATTGCCTATGCCGGCGCCGGGGCGGGCTCGATCGTGCTGCTGCCGCTGGTGCAGGTGCTGATCGAGCTTCATGGCTGGCGCAGCGCCTGCCTGGCGCTGGCCGGGCTGATCCTGGTGGTGCTGGCGCCGCTGAACCTGCTGCTGCGGCGCGCTCCGCAGGAGATCGGGCTGACGCCGGACGGCGACAGCGCGGTGCAGGCGCTGGCGGGCAAGAGCGTGCACGTGGTGGACCACGCCTGGGCGGCGATCGACTGGACGCTGGCGCGGGCGATGCGCACGACGAAGTTCTGGTGGATCGCCATCGGCAATTTCGGCGCGCTGTTCGCCTGGTATGGGGTGCAGGTGCACCAGACCAAGTATCTGGTGGAGATCGGGTTTTCGTCGTCCACCGCGGCCTGGGCGCTGGGGCTGGTCAGCCTGGTGGGCGTGCCCGGCCAGATCGCGATGGGCGCGCTGTCGGACCGGATCGGGCGCGAGCCGGTGTGGATGCTGGGCTGCGGCGGCTTCCTGCTGGCCTATCTGCTGCTGATCGCGCTGGGCGCCTGGCCGGGCATGGTGCTGCTGGCGCTGATGGTGCTGGCGCAGGGGCTGCTGGGCTACAGCCTGACCTCGGTGCTGAGCCCGATCGCGGCGGAAATCTTCGAGGGCCGGCATTTCGGCACCATCTTCGGCATGCTGATGCTGGCGGCCATCAGCGGGGGGGCCGCGGGGCCGTTCGTGGTGGGGCTGCTGCGTGACCAGACCGGCAGCGATGTCGCCGGGTTCCTGGCCGGGGCCACGGCCAGCATCGTGGCGGGGGCGGCGATCTGGCTGGCGGCGCCGAGGAAGGTCAGGAGGGTGGGGAAGAATGTTCTTTTTTGAAAAAAAAGAACCAAAAAACTTTTATTCATTAAGAAAGTCGCGCCACCTTCTTAATGAATAAAAGTCTTTTTGCTTCTTTTTCTTCAGAAAAAGAAGAATCTTCCTTCCTATAACCCTGCCGCCTCCAACCGCAGGATGGCGCGCGCCACCGCCTGGGCACGCGGCACCAGGGAGGTGATGTCCAGGAACTCGTCGGGCGAGTGCGCCTTGCCGCCCACCGGGCCGACGGCGCAGATGGTGGGCGCGCCCACGGCGGCGGTGAAGCCGGAATCCGCGCAGCCGCCGGTGAACTCGCCATCGGTCTTGAAGCCGGTATCGGCGGCGGAGGACACGTAGAGCTCGAACAGTTTCTTGGCGGTGGGGGTCTGGTTGAGGGGCAGGAACTCGCCCTTGATGGTCAGCTCGGCCTTGGTGCCGGGCACGAAGCTGCGGGCGATGATGGCCTCGATCTTGGCCATGATCTCGTCGCGGTCGGCGGGGTGGATGTAGCGCAGGTCGATCTGGCCCTCGGCCCAGGGGGCCACCGTGTTCACCGACTGGCCGCCGGAGACCAGGCCGACATTCAGCGTGATGCCGCGGTCGAGATCGGTGAGCGCGTGGATGGCCTGGATTTTCCGGGCCAGTTCCTCGATGGCGCTGATGCCCTCGATGAAGTTGCCGCCGGAATGGGCGGCGCGGCCGGTGATGCGGAAGGCGGAGAACACGCCCCCCTTGCGCCCGGTCACCACGTTGCCGGAAACGCGGCCGGGTTCGGAATTGAACACCACGCGGGCGCGCCGCGCCTCGGCCTCGATCACCGGGCGGCCTTCGGGGGAGCCGATTTCCTCGTCGCCGGTGAACAGGCCGACCAGGGGCGCGGGCGCGCCGCCGAATTTGCGGAATGCGGCCAGGACGAAGGCGTTCATCACCAGCCCGGCCTTCATGTCGGCGACGCCGGGACCATAGGCGGTGGTGTCCCGGATGGTGAAGGGCCGGCGCTGCGTCTCGCCATCGGGGAAGACGGTGTCGCGGTGGCCCATCAGCACGATGTTGCTGGGCGAATTGGTGGCGCTGGCGGCAGGCTCGGCGCCGACCATGGCGCGGATGCAGTCGCCGTGTTTGGATTGCTTGACGCGCTCGGTGGGGATGTCCTGGCTGGCCAGGAAACGCTCGATGGCCGCGCCCACGGCGTCGATGCCGGGCTTGTTGTAGCTGCCGCTGTCGATATCGACGGTCTCGCGCAACAGGTCGATCATGGCCTGCTGCTGGCTGGCGAGCCAGGTGGTGATCTGGGTTTCCGTGGTCATGGCGCGGCCTCCTGCTGGTGGCCGACAGTGTCGCATCGTCGCCGCCCCAGGGAAAGCCGCGGTGGTTCAACATCGAGGCGAAAGGGATAGAAGTTTTTTGGTTCTTTTTTTCAAAAAAGAACAGCGCTTCTTTTTGAAAAAAGAAGCAAAAATTTTCGTTCACTAGGTGTTATGGATGAACAGCTCGGCGCCGGCGATGCGCAGGTTGGCGAAGTAGCCCTTGGCGCCTTGGATGGCGGCTTCGGCGGCTTCGCGGGTGGGGTACAGCGTGCCGCCGGCGGCGCGCGCGCGGTAGGATTGCGGCGCGTCCACCTCCGCCGCCTCCAGCCGACCCTCAAAGGCCGGGTCGGCGGCGGCGGCGTAGGCGCTGTGGCGCACCAGGACGAACTGGGCCATGGGGTCAGGCGTCCTCGTCGGGCTTCTCGACCTCGGGGGTGTCCTCGTCGTCGGAATCCGGGTCGTCGGGGTCCGAGGCGTCAAGCAGCGGCACGGTGTCGTCGGCCGCGTCTTCGGGCTCGGCCTTCGGCGCCGGCGTGCTGGGGCGGGGGGACCAGCGCATGCCGGTGCCGCGCGGGATGGGCGCGGTGCGCACCTTCGGCGGCGGCTGCTCGACGCCGCAGACGGGGCAGCGGGCAGGCACGCGGCCGAGGTCGTAGAACCGGGCGGCGCAGGCGGTGCAGGCGTGCTTGTCCCCAAGCTCGGGGCGCGCAGCGTACATGCCGCTCAGCTCCCGGCCGTGGCGCCGAGCTTCTCGGAGCAGGCCGAGGACAGGTTGTAGTCCGGCGACGTCATGCCGGCCAGGGTGGCCCAGCCGGAGGAGCGCACGATGTCGGCGCGGGTGTAGGACGAGGTCTCGCCCTTCAGCTTGGCCATGTGGGCCGGATCCGCGTCGGCCTTCGCCTTGGCGACGCAGAACGGCACCATGGCGCTGACGACGGCGGCGCTGGCGCGTTCATCGGCCATGCGGTTGGCCGCGCCGCCAGTACTCCAGCCGAAGACGGAGAAGCCGAGGATAGTCATCGCGGCAGCGCCGCCGAGTCCGCTCCAGATGGCAGTCGAGGTCCAGGTCGGGAGTTTCATGGTATTTCTTTCTGTGGGGCCGGGAAAATCGGCTGCCCGGCGCGGGGTATCCGCCATTTGATTGTCTCTATATAGTCTTTTTTTGGCCATTTTACATGCGGGTCGACATTAAATTTTTGACGGAACACATGTCATTGCGAATAACGAATATCGATTGACGACATACTGACCAGTTGGTATGTGATCCGCCATGAACATCACCGCAAACCCCCCCGCAAACCACCCCGCAAACGCCAATGGCCGAACCCGCCTGCTGGACGCCGCCCTGGGCATGGTCCGCGCGCGCGGCTGGGCCGGCACCACGGTGGACGAGCTGTGCGCCGCCGCCGGCGTGACCAAGGGCAGCTTCTTCCATCATTTCAAGAGCAAGGAGGCGCTCGGCGTGGCCGCGGCCGCGCATTGGGGCGACGTGACCGGGGCGATGTTCGCCGCCGCCCCCTATCACGCCGCCGCCGACCCGGCGGCGCGGGTGCTCGGCTATATCGACTTCCGCGCGTCGCTGCTGTCCGACGACCTGGCCCGCTGCACCTGCCTGCTGGGCACCATGGTGCAGGAAACCTGGGACACCCACCCCGCCCTGCGCGCGGCCTGCGGCGCGGGCATCACCGCCCACGCCGCAACGCTGGAGGCCGATATCGCCGCCGCGAAATCCCGCTGCGCGCCAAATGCCGACTGGGACGCGGCGGGGCTGGCGCTGTTCACCCAGGCGGTGATGCAGGGCGCCTTCGTGCTGGCCAAGGCCACCGCGGACATCGCCGTGGCCCGCGCCCAGGTGGCCCATCTGCGCCGCTACGTGGAAATGCTGCTGAAGCCGGAGGATGTTGCCTGAGCGAAAATCCCTGCATGGTCGCCACCGCCACCTTCGCCGACGAGGCCGGCGGTACCCGCTACCGCGCCGGGGCCGAGCACTGGTCCGACGACGACCGCACGCAGCACGAGGCAATGGGTTTGGGGCATCGCCGCCGACCAGTTGGCGGCTTTGGCGGCGGGGCTTTGAGGAGGGAAGGAAGTCTTCTTTTTGTGAACAAAAAGAAGCAAAAAAACTTCATTCACTTGCCCGCGGCACCGGCGGTGCGCCCGGGGGATCAGCATAAAAAGTCATGAAAGTCTTTTTGCTTCTTTTTCTACAGAAAAAGAAGACCTTCCTTCCTATCCCAGGTCTGGCATCGGAAACGGCTGCGCCATCTCGATCGCCCGCGCCCCGCGCAGCACCAGGTCGTCGCGATACAGCCCGGCGGCCAGTTGCACCGCGCGCGGCAGGCCGTTGGCCGAGAAGCCCATCGGCACCGCGATCGCCGGCTGGCGGGTGAGGTTGGCCGAAGCGGTCCACGGCGCCCACTGGCTCCACAGCGCCTCCACCGGGTTCACCGTGGCGGCATCGGCCAGCGGCGGCGGGTTGGGCACCACCGGGGACAGCACCAGGTCGTATTTGCGGGTGAAGCGCGCCATGGCGTGCGCGGCCTGCAGGCGGGCGGCCTCGAATTCCATGAGCTCCTCCGCCGACAGCCCGGTATTGGCGGCGGCAACCTCCAGCAGGCCGGGGTCCAGCATGTGGCGGCGGGTCTCGGGGAAGCCGTGCACCAGCCGGCTCAGCGCCACGCCCCAGACGCGGCTGAAGATGGCGCGGGTGTCCGGCAGGCCGGCATCCGCCTCCTCCACCTCCGCGCCCAGGTCCATCATCAGCTGCGCGGCCTGTTCCACGGCGGCGATCCCCTCCCAGTCCACCGGGGCGTCGAAGCCGGGCCGGCGCAGCACGGCGATCCGCATGCCGGCGATGCCGCCCTCGATATCCTCGCGCCAGTCGCGCGCGCGCCCTGGAGAGGAATCGTCCGGCAGGCAGTAGGGGTCGCGCAGGTCGTGGCGGGCGAGCACGTTCAGCATCAGGGCGCAGTCCCGCACCGTGCGGCCCATCGGCCCGGCCACGGCCACCGCGGCGAAGGCGCCCAGCGGCCACTGCGGCACCCGGCCGAAGCTGGGCTTCAGCCCGACGACGCCGCACCAGGCGGCGGGAATGCGGATGGAGCCGCCGGCATCGGTGCCGACATGCAGCGCGCCGAACCCCGCCGCCGCCGCCGCCCCCGCACCCGAACTGGAGCCGCCGGGCGTGTGGTGGAAGTTCCACGGGTTGCGGGTGATGCCGTGCAGCGGGCAGTCGCCGGGCGATTTCCAGCCGAACTCGGTGGTGGTGGTCTTGCCGATGATGACGGCCCCGGCGGCTTTAAGCGCCATGGTCACCGGCGCGTCCTCGGCCGCCGGCGCGGTATCGGACAGGCGCGAGCCGCGGCGGGTGGGCAGGCCGGCGACGTCGATCAGGTCCTTCACCGTCACCGGCACGCCGTCCAGCGCGCCGATCGGGCGGCCGGCGCGCCAGCGCGCCTCGCTCTGCCCAGCCTGCGCCGGCGCGTCGGGGTTCATCGCCGCGAAGGCGTTCAGCGTGGGGTTGAGGCGGGCGACGCGCTCGCTCACCGCCTGCAGCACCTCCACCGGCGACAGCGCCTGGCGGGCATAGGCGGCCAGCAGTTCCTCGGCAGTCATCAGCGCGGGATCGGACATGCGGGGCATCCTGGTGCATTGCGGGCGCGGCGGCGGACAGGCAGCATAGGGCGCGATGGTGGCGAGGGAACCCCGGCGATGAGCGAAGAAATCACAGGACTGCCGTATGGCGAGCCCTGGCAGTGGCCGGAACAGGTCTGGCGGCCGATCGTGGAGCGGGTGCGCGCCGGCCGCAGCCTGGCGCCGAAGGCCTGGCCGGGCGGGGCGCGCTGTGCCGTGGCGCTGTCCTTCGATGCCGACCACGAGACCATCCCCCTGCGCGATGCCGACGAAAGCCCGATGCGCATCAGCCAGGGCCAGTACGGCGCCCGGCGCGGCATGCCCCGCATCCGCGCGCTGTTGCAGCACCAGGCGATCCCCGCCACCTTCTTCTACCCCGCCGTCTCCGCCCTGCTGCACCCCGAGGAGGTGCGCGGCGTGGCCGCCGACGGGCACGAGATCGGCATCCATTCCTGGATCCACGAGCGCAACACCACCCTGCCGTTCGAGGCCGAGCGCGACCTGTCCATGCGCGCCGCCGAGGTGCTGGACACGCTGGCCGGCCGGCCCTGCGTGGGCATGCGCACGGCAAGCTGGGATTTCTCGCCGCACACGCTGGTGATCATCCGCGAGATGGGGCTGCTGTACGACAGCTCGCTGATGGCCGACAACGAGCCGTACGAGCTGCTGGCCGACAACGAGGCCACCGGGGTGGTGGAGCTGCCGCCGGAATGGATCCGCGACGACGCGGTGTAT
This sequence comes from Acetobacteraceae bacterium, assembly GCA_020848935.1. Classification (GTDB taxonomy): domain Bacteria; phylum Pseudomonadota; class Alphaproteobacteria; order Acetobacterales; family Acetobacteraceae; genus CAMDGX01. Next base: position 1,760 of record JADLHF010000009.1, on the reverse strand, counting down.
TTCAACATGCACCGCTTCTCCGCCCTGCGCCCCTATACCCCGCCCAGCGCGGTGGAGGAGATCTTCCGCGCCGAGTTCGACGGCGCGCGGGCCGAGGGCGGGCTGTTCCTGTTGACCATGCACCCGCACGTCATCGGCCACCGCTCGCGCCTGCCGCTGCTGGCGCGGCTGATCGCGCACATCAAGGCCTCCGGCGATGTCTGGTTCGCCACCCATGAGCAGGTGGCGCGCTGGTGCCTGGAACACGGCGGATGATGGCATGGGCGCGGGGCAACCCGATGCTGGCGCGCGTGGCGCTGCGCCTGGCCTGCCGGCTGGCGGTGGCGCTGGCGGTGGTGCTGCCGCTGCTGCCGGTGGCGGCGCGGTACGGCGTGTCGGCCAACGTGGCGGCGATCGCGGCGGTGGTGGTGGGGCTGGTGGTGGGGGCCAGGCTGGCAGCCCGGCTGGCCGCTGCCTGGGGCATTCCCGAGGAACAGGGGTAGGAAGGAAGGTCTTCTTTTTCTGAAGAAAAAGAAGCAAAAAGACTTTTTATTCAATAAGAACGCACGGCCGCCTCCCGAGACTCCACACCCATGAATAAAAGTTTTTTGGTACTTTTTTCCAAAAAAGAACGTCCTCCTTACGCCATGACCTCCCCAATCTGAATCACCGGCCGCGCCGCGGTATAATTCGGGATATCGGCCATCACCTCCGCGCCATGCTGGGCAAAGGCGGCCTGGAACGCTTCGACATTGGCGAAGCCGAGGTGGCACAGCACCTGGTAGGTCGGCGCGCCTTGTGGCGCGATGCCGGCGACCCCCTGTTCGATGGCCAGCGAGGTCAGCGCGGTGCCGAGTTTTTCGCGCAGCATCGGGGTGTGGCGGTTGAGGTAGTAGTCCATGTCGAAGGCCGGGCCGGCGGGATAGAGGACGGTCACCTTGATCATCGCGGCGTTCCTCGGATGGGGGCTGGCGGATCGACCGGGCGGTTGTGCCATAATACCCGGGCGTATTGAAATACCCGAGCCCTGGGAGCCCCGCATGTCCGCCGATCTCATTCCCGCCGCCCTGCGCCAACCTGCGATCGGCGACGGCAGTTTCCCGGTGGGCACGCCGATCGCGGTGCCCAGCGCCGATGGCGCGCCGACGGAGATGGCGGTGGAGGCGCTGGCGCGCGGCGACATGGTGCTGACCCTGGCCGGGCCGGTGGCGGTGCGCCATGTCGGGCGCAGCCGGCAGGACCCGCCCGAGCTGGGGCCGGATGCGCCGCCGCGGCCGCGGCTGATCCCGATCCGGGTGGCGGCCGGCGCGTTTGGCGAGGGCCAGCCGGTGATGGACCTGTTGCTGCCGCCGCAACAGGCGGTGCATGTGCTGGATGCCGGGCTGCCGGACGGGGCGCTGGTGGCGCTGGGCGCGCTGGTGAACGGTGCCACGATCCGGCGCGAGCCGGTGCAGGCGCCGATCCACTGGGTGCGGCTGGAGCTGGAGCGGCCGGGGGTGGTGATTGCCGCCGGGCTGCTGGTGGCCGCGCGGCACGACCCGACGGCACCGCCGCCGGCCGCCTTCCTGCCGCCGGGGCCCGCGGTCGCCGCCCTGCGCGCCCGGCTGGCCCGCGCGGCCACGCCGGCGCCGGCGGAGCCCGCCCCGACGGAACGCGTGACGACGGAGCGCGTGACGACGGAACGCGTGACGGTGGACCTCGTGATGCCGGACCTCGTGATGGCGGAACCGCTGGCGGCGGCGCCCGCGGCGGACGCGACGGCGGCGCAACCGGTGGAGGAT
>JADLHF010000008.1 GCA_020848935.1 Acetobacteraceae bacterium | reverse complement strand
GCGAGGGCATGCGCATGATCGCCTCCCTCTCGCGCACCACGCCGGTCCTGGTCCAGGGCATCACCGGCCGCATGGGCCGCGCCCACGCCGCCGGCATGCGGGCCTATGGCACCAACATCGTCGCCGGCACATCGGCGCGCACCGGCATCGCCGAGATCGACGGCGTGCCGATCTTCGCCGACTGCGCCACGGCCGTCGCCGCCACCGGCGCCATTGCCTCCATCGCCATGGTCCCGCCCGCCGACGTGCGCGCGGCGGTGATCGAGGCGCTGGCCGCCGGCATCCGCCTGGTGGTCACCATCGCCGAGGGCGTGCCGGTGCACGACGCGCTGGCGGTCGGCCGGGCGGTGCGCGCCGCCGGCGCGATTTGGGTCGGACCATCCACGCCGGGGCTGGCGGTACCCGGCGAGATGAAGCTCGGTTTCCTGCCCGACGTCGCGCTGCGGCCCGGGCCGATCGCCATCATGAGCAAGAGCGGCACGCTGTCCTATGAAATCGGCTGGCGCCTGGCCCAGGCCGGGTCCGGCCAGTCGCTCTGGGTCGGCGTCGGCGGCGACCCGGTCAAGGGCGTGCGCTTTGCCGACCTGCTGCCCAGCTTCCTCGCACATCCCGGCACCGGCGCGATCGTGCTGGTCGGCGAGGTCGGCGGCAACGAGGAGGAGGAATTCGCCGCCGCCCTCGCGCAAACCCGTCTCGCCAAGCCGGTGTTCGCTGTGATTGCCGGGCAGGAGGCCAAGGAGGGTGTCGCCATGGGGCATGCCGGTGCGTTGACCTTCGGCACCACCGGCACAATGGCCTCCAAGCGCCATGCGCTGGAAGCCGTCGGGGCGCGGGTATTCCCGACCATGGCGGCCCTGGTGCGCGCCTGCGGCGCGGTGCGGTAGGCGCGCGTTACCGCCGTGCCGACAGGGTGCGATTGGCCGCATCGGCGAGGTTGGCCAGCGCGTCGCCGGCGATCATCCCGGCAGCGAAAACCGCCATCTCGGCCCGCCGTGTGCCGCGTGTCCGCCGCGTGAACCAGACGCGCACCCCCAGGCCGAGCAGCACCGCCCAGCCCGCCGCCGGGTTCATCAGCAGCAGCCCGGTGGCCAACAGCACGCCAAGCTGGCGGCCCGACCCGCCGGCGAGTTGGAGCGCGGCTCCCGCCACGGCCCACAGCGCCAGTTGACCGCCCGCCCCGGGCGCGACTCCGGTCTGGATCGTCGTCACGAACACCCAGCCGACCGGCGCCACCCGGCCGGCGGCGAAATAGTCCCCCTGGCCCAACCACACCACCGCGCCGGCCACGGCGAAGCCGAACATACCGGCGAGGAACTGCTGGCGTCGCCCGGCACCGCCGCCGCCCAGCATGTCGGAGGATTTCAGGCCGTACCCCATGGCGGCGAAGCCTGGCCCGGTGGCCGCCGCGAATCCGACAAGCAGGCACAGCGCCGGGGCCGGGAAGCCGATCAGCAATCCCCCCACCAGCGCGATCAACGCCACCGCAAAGGCCGGCAGCCAGCCGCTATGCATCGCCGCCAGCCCGACGATCACCCCGTGCAGCAGCGCGACCAGCGCGGCATAGACGATGAACAGCACCAGCATGGCGGGCGCCATCGCGCCATGAAGCCCACCGGCCACTGCCAGCAGCATGGCGATCGCCAGGTATGCCGCCCCCGACATCCCCACCGCCCGCCGCACCCCGTCGCCCCGCGCCGTCCACAGCACCTGCGCCAGCGCCACCATCGCGGCCCCCACCATGATCCCCTGCGGAATCTGCACCCGCATCAGGTCGCCGCCAAACAGGCTGCCGGCGTGGCCACGCAGCAGCAGGCCGAGCGCGAAACTGCCCAGCGCCCAGGGATTGCCGATGAAAGCCACCGCGAAGGCGGCCATCGGCGCCCGATATGCCGCCCCCACCGCGCCCAGCACCATGCCCGCCACCAGGATCGCGCCGTCTCGCCCGCCCTCATGGCCGGCGCGGATCACCTCGCCCGCCGCCGCGCCGGCCGGCCAGGCAGCGTTGGCCGGCAGGGCGGGGCTGCCGAACAGCCGGTATGCCAGCCAGCCATCGACCAGCAGGGCCAGGAACACGCCGGCAAACAGCGGCCCCACCAGATCCGTGCGGCCGAGCAGGAACGGAGTTCCGATGGGCAGCAACAGCGCCTGCCCGGCCCCGAAGCTGGCCGCCGCGATCGCGCCCTGGGCCAGGCTGTGAAGGCGGGGCGCAGCGAACCGGGCGAACACCGCCCCCGGCAGCCGCGCCAGCGCCATGCCAGACAGGGCGCCGAGCAGCGCGGTGTTGGGGGTGACGCCCAGCCTGGTGACGGTCTCGGTGCCGATCAGCGCGCCGAGAATGCACAGCGGCGTGAGCAGCGACAGGGTGGGAATGCTGAAGACGGTGGGCTGAGGCTCAGTCCGCGGCATCGGCGGCGCTGCCGTTCGCGTAGTGCGCGGCGGCCGATCGGGGCGAGACATAGCCGTCGGCGATATCATCCTCCAGCCGCCGGCGGGCGCGGCGATGCGGGTTGCCGAACCCGGCACCGCCGGCCAGCTGCACTTCCACCACCCGGTCGGTGGTGGTCAGCGTCACCAGTTCGCCGGTGCCGCAATCATGCACCAGCCGGCCTTCGAGGTCGGTGACGGTGCCGTGCACGTCGCCGCCGGACAGCCCGCCGAACAGGCCGGGCGGGTTGATGCCGACGCCCTCGGGATAGACCGAGAAAAGCGTCGGCAACCCGTCATCGTGCAGCTTGCGGATGCGGGTGCGCGTGCCCAGCCCGCCGCGCTGGCGGCCCGGCCCGCCGGTATCGGCGACCAGGGATTTCTCCAGCACCAGCACCGGGGCACGGGTTTCCATCAGCTCGATCGAGGTATTGGCCGCCGAGGTCGGGTAGAGCAGGGCGGACTTGCCATCACTGCCGGCCCCGGCGCCCTGGCCGCCGCCCATGAAGAAATGGTCGGCATAGACATGGCCCTGGCTGTCGCGGCCATAGATGTTGATGGCGTGCGGCAGGCCGGTGGCGGCCTGCACCTGGCTGGGTGCGGCCTCGGCCAGGGCGCGGAAGATGTTCGGCGCCAGGTACCAGCCGACGCGGGTGCGCAGGTTGACGCTGGCGGGGCGTGTGCAGTTCAGGATCGAGCCCGGTTCGGCGATCACGGTGAACGGCCGGTAGCAGCCGGCATTGCTGCGGATGGCGGGCGAGAGCAGGCATTTCATCGGATAGGTGGCGTGGGCGGCGGTGTAGGTGAAGGTGCAGTTCAGCCCGCCCTGGGGCAGCTGCGCCGGCGCGCCGGTGAAGTCCAGCGTCACCGCGTCGTCGCGCACCGTCACCGTCAGCGGATAATGCAGCCTGGTGCCCAGCGGATTGTTCCACGCCTCGCTGCGGTATTCACCGTCCGGCAGGGCGCGGATGGCGGCGCGCATCGCGGCTTCGGAGCGATCCTGCACCACGGCGGCCAGCGCGCGCAGGTCCTGCATGCCGTACTCGTCCATGAACGAAGACAGCCGCTCGGCGCCCAGCCGGTTGGCGGCGACGAAGGAGAAGATGTCGCCCAGCACTTCGTCCTTCTTGCGCACATTCTCGGCCAGCAGGTCCAGCAGGTCCTGGTTGGGCACGCCTTCGCGGTAGAGGTACATCGGCGGAATCTGGAAGCCCTCGTCGTAGATCTCGCGCGCGCGCAGGCTGTCCTTGGTGCCGCCGATGTCGCCGACATGGCCGACGGTGGCGACCAGCGCCACCAGCCTTCCGGCGTGGAACACCGGGGTCGCCACCGCGATGTCGAACAGGTGGCCGGCGCACAGCCAGGGGTCGTTGGTGACCAGCACGTCGCCGGGCTTCAGCGTGTGCGGCGGGAATTTCGTCAGCAGCGCCTTCACCGCGATCGGCACGGTCAGGTTGAACACCGGCATGGCGCGCGGCGAATGGGCCAGGCTCTCGCCGGCGGGATCCAGCAGGTCGCAGGCGAAGTCCTGCGCTTCCGAGACGATCAGCGAGAAGGCGGTGCGCACGATGGTATGCCACATCTCCTCTACCACCGTGACCAACCGGGCCCACATGATTTCCAGCGACACCGGGTCGGACTCGATCAAGGCGCGCGCCTCGGCGATCGGCGTTGCCGGGGTGATGCGCGCGGCCGGCTGTGCGGCGACAGCGATGGCGATGCGCAGCGTGCCGGTGGCATCGACCGTGACGCTGTCGCCGGGGGCTATCACCGTGGTGGCCTCGCGCTCCTCGATGATCGCCGGGCCGGCCAGGGTGGTGCCGGGGGCCAGGGCGTAGCGGTCATGGACCGGGGTGGCGACGAAGCCCTGGCCGAACCAGGCCGGGCGGCTGCCCTTCCGGGCCGGGCCGTGGGCGGCGGTGTCGGCCTGGGCCAGGCTGAGTGCCGGCAGCGGGCCGCTTGCGCGCACCCGCACCGAGACGAGCTGCACCGCCACACCCTGGTACACCGCGGTGTAGCGCGCCTCATAGGCAATGCGGAACGCGGCCAGCAGGCCGGGTATCATCGCCGCGTCGATCTGGCCGGTGGGCAAGGGCACGCGGATTTCGTGCAACTGGCCGAACAGGCGCATATCGGCGCTGCGCTCCACCGCCACGTCGCCGGCCGCGATGCCGGCCTCGGTGATGCGCTGGCGTGTCTCGGCCTCCAACTCTGCCAGCACCGTGGCGATCGCGGCCGCCCCACCGGGAAGATCCAGCCGCACGGGATGGCTGCGCACCTGCTCGAACGACAGCGGGGCGGCCAGGAAGCCCAGCGCCGAGGCGGCGCCGGAGGCGGGCGGGACCAGCAGTTCGGCCACGCCCAGCGCGCGGGCAACGCCGGCGGCATGGGCGGGACCGGCGCCGCCGAAGCCGACCATGGCGTAGCGCCGGGGATCGCGGCCCTTCTCCACGATGTGGATGCGCGCGGCGGCGGCCATGCTTTCGGTCACCACGCGATGGATGCCCCAGGCGGTCTCGATCGCCGACAGGCCGAGCTGTTCGCCCAACCTTGACAGCGCTGCCTCGGCGGCCGCGATGTCCAGCGCCATGCGCCCGCCGAGGAAGAAGCCGGGGTCGTAGTAGCCCAGCAGCAGGTTGGCGTCGGTCACCGTGGCCTGGGTGCCGCCACGCCCGTAGCAGGCCGGGCCAGGATCGGCGCCGGCGGACTGCGGACCGACCTTCAGCAGCCCGACCTCGTCCACCGAGGCGATCGAGCCGCCGCCGGCGCCGATCTCGATCATGTCGATCACCGGCGCCTTGATCGGCAGGCCGGAGCCCTTCTTGAAGCGGTGTACCCTCGCGGCTTCCATCTCGGCGGCGGTGGCGGCCCGGCCCCCCTCGATCAGGCAGGCCTTGGCGGTGGTGCCGCCCATATCGAAGCTGATGACATCGGGCTTGCCGGCAAGCTGGCCGAAAAACGCCGTGGCCAGGCCGCCGCCGGCGGGGCCGGATTCCAGCAGCCGGATCGGCAGGCGCCGCGCCGTCTCCGGCGCCACCAGCCCGCCGGCCGAATGCATCAGGTACAGCGCGCCGCGGAAGCCGCGTGCCCACATCTCCTGTTCCAGCCGGCGGATGTAGCGGTCCATCAGCGGCTGGACGAAGGCGTTGGCACAGGTGGTGGCCAGGCGCTGGTACTCCCACAGCTCCGCCACCACGTCGCTGGACAGCGACACCGCGAGGTCGGGGAACAATTCGGCGATGGCGGCACCCGCGGCACGCTCATGCGCCGGATTGCGGTAGGCGTGCAGGAAGCCGACGGCGATCGCCTCGCAGCCCTCGGCCACCAGCGCACGGGCGGCGGCACGCACGCTGCCGAGGTCCAGCGGCACCACGGCGTGGCCGTCGCGGTCCATGCGTTCGGCCACCTCCAGCCGGTGGCGGCGGGGAACCAGGGGGGCGGGGTACTGCAGGAACAGGTCGTAGATGTCGTAGCGCTGCTCGGTGCCCATCTCCAGCAGGTCGCGGAACCCCGCCGTGGTGATCAGCCCCAGCCTGGCGCCGCGCCGCTCGATCAGCGCGTTGGTGACCAGCGTGGTGCCGTGCACGATCTCACCGATATCGGCCAAGGTGAGCCCGGCGGCGGCGACCAGCGCGTCCAGCCCCAGCATCGCACCCACCGAGGGGTCGTGCGGGGTGGTCAGGCATTTGTGCAGCCGGATATCGTGACGCGCGGTGTCCAGCAGGATGAAATCGGTGAAGGTGCCGCCGATGTCGAAGCCGATGCGCCAGCGCGCGGTCATGGCGGAACCTCCAGGGGGGCGATCCGCTACGGTAGCCCTGGTTGGGGCGGCGGGTCCAATGGAAGGAGAGCGAGGAAGGAAGATCTTCTTTTTCTGAAGAAAAAGAAGCAAAAAGACTTCATGACTTGTTCAATGCGCGGCGGCACGTGGCTCACGCACCAGTCATGAAAGTTTTTTGGTTCTTTTTTTCAAAAAAGAACATTCTTCCTTTACCGCAACCGGGCGTCAGATCGGGCAGACGCCGGACGCGCAGGCCAGGTGCGCCATGTCCACCGCCTCGTGCAGCGCCGGGTCGGCGATGCCGGCGACCAGGGCGGCGAAGGCATCGCCGGTGACCTCCTCCTCGGGCAGATATTCGTATCCCAGCGCGTCATCCGCCCGGCTGGGCAGCACCGCGCAGCAGCGGATGCCCGGCTGGTGGGCCAGCACCATGGCGCGGAAGGCGCCGAGATCGTGGCGGTCGGTGTGGATCTTCAGCGTATACGACACCTGGTTGCCCCGTTCGGCGCCGATCCAGTGCCGTTCCAGCAGGGCGAGCCAGCGGTACTGGTCCTCCGGCGCCGCCTCGGGCGCGATCACCAGCCGCTCGCCGATGCCCAGCGTCTGGATCAGCGGCAGGGTCGGAAAGCCGACGATCGCCATGCCCTGGAAGCTGCGCAGCTCGCGCACCGGATAGCCGCGCGCCTGATAGGCGGCCAGCAGGGGGTCGCTGTCGGTGGTCCAGCCGATGTCGTCACGGCGGCCGCGGAATTGCACCCAGCGCAGGTATTGCCGCCGCGCCGGCAGATGGGCGCCCTCGGTCAGGCCGAACAGCTTGCTGGTGGTGCCGGCGGGCTTCACCGTGGTCACGGTGAACGGCACGGTCAGGCCGAGTTCGCTGGCGTAGTCGGCGCTTTCTTCCTTTGCCGCATCCGACAGCCGGGCCAGCATATCCCAGAACGGTGCGGCCTTGTCCTCATCCAGCAGATCGTCGAAGGCCAGGCCGTAGCGCATCCAGGCCCATTCGTGCAGGCCGGTGGGGCCGATTCCCATGCGGTTGGTGCGCCGCACCTCTTCGCCGTACAGCGCGTCCATCAGATTGGCGCGCATCAGGAAGCGCACGCCCAGCCGCACGGACTCCTCGACCCGTGCATCCCAGTCCGCGACGATGTCGTCGGGGGCTTCGCCGGGGGTCAGCGTGGCGAGATCGGCGGGGCAGGCCAGCAGCGGCGCGAAATCGGCGATCACGCAATAGCCGCCGGTGACATGCAGGCTGATCTCGCCACACGGATTGGTGGTGGCGGGGAACGGGGCGGTGCGGGCGCGGTGCGAAATATCGGCCAGCAGCGCGACGGCATGGTCGGCCTGGTAGCGCGCCGAACGCACGTCGCGGCCGTCGCTGTGCACCGGCTTTTCGCGCGCCCGCCCGGTGTGATGGTCGTCCAGCTTGTCGCCGTTGATGAAGCCGGGCTCGCCATTGATCCAGGCGCAGCGCGTCGCTTCCTCGAACACCGCCAGGGCGTGGACGGAGTCGGGTGTCGTGTCGCCGGCCTGTGCCGCGCGCACCCCGTCCCAGAACGCGGCATCGACCATCACCGAATTGTTGGCGGTCCACAGCCCGCCCTCGGACTTGGCGCGGATGAAGCGGAGAATGCCGGGGTCGCGCCACGCCTTGGTGGCCATGCGGGCCGCCCGCCTGGCACCGCCGACCTGCACCTCGACGGACAGATGATGGTCGGCCAGCAGCGCCTGTTCCCACGGCGCCGGCCCGTCGGGCGCGCGGGCGGCTGCGATCACGTGGCGGCGCAGATTGGCGAAGGCGCGCATCAGCGACAGCGGACCGGAGGCCGGCCGGCCCTGCATGCCGGCGATCGGCGCGCCGCAGGGGCGGATGGCGGAGAAATCCAGCAGCAGGGTCCGGTTCGCCGCCCCGGCGAAGGCCAGGCTCTCCAGCACCTCCACCGCCTTGGCCCAGCCCTCGCGGCTGTCGTCGATTTCGTGGACCAGTGCATCGTTTGCAGCCTGGGCCGAGTCGATCTCGAACTCCCGCGCGATCCAGGCGGCGATGGTGGCCTCCTGCTCCCCCGTTATCGCGTCCAACGCGGTGCCCCAGGGTAGCAGCCCGAATTCCAGCCCGAATCGGTGCCGCGCCGCATGCGACGCCGGCGCATCGGGATGATCGGCCGCCAGCCGCAGGCGCAGGGTCGGCGCCTGGGCCCAATCGACCGCCATCAGCGCGTCGTCATAGGCGCGGCCCACGCCGCTGCCGTTGAGCAGCAGGTAGAACAGGGTGAAGGAGGCGGCGGCGGTGGCGCAGTTGGTGAACACCTCCATGTTGCGTCCCGCCTGGTTGGCGTCGCCGTGCTGGAGGTGGCGGCCAGAGGTGATCAGCGCGCCGGTGGCGATCGCGTTGCGCAGCAGCGCCTGCTCGCGCGGATCGGCACCGGTGCCCAGCAACGCCATGTTTCCGGCGGCCACGCGGTCGGCGACTCGGCCGAAATCCTCGCTGTCCTCGGGCCGGAACACGGTGCGCCGCGCGACCGCCAGCCCCATCCCGGGTTCCAGCGCACGTGCCGGCAGCGGATGTGCGCCGAAGCTTGAGCCAAGGGGGGAAAGGCGGCCGGGGCGCCGGCCGTGTAGTGTGCCGTCCATCGTATCGTTTTCCTTCGCGCCCGTTATCGGAGAGGGTCAGGCGGACAACATATGGTGGTCAGGCAGTCGCGTCACCCACCAGATATTGCATACCTCCTGGTGCCAGGCATTCCTCCAGCGCGACCCCGTCCAGCAATCCGAGGAACGCGTCCCGCGCGCGCGCCAGCAGGCCGCGCAGCCGGCAATCGGGCGACAGGCAGCACGCTCCGCCATCGGCGCGGAAGCATTCCACCATCGCCTGGCTGACTTCCATGTGGCGCACCACGGCGCCGACGCTGATCTCCGCGGCCGGCCGCGCCAGCAGCACACCGCCTTGCGCGCCGCGCAGGGTGCGCACAAAGCCGCCCGCCGCCAGCTCCTGGACGATCTTGTGCACGTGGTTGCGCGGCACCCCGATCGCCTGGGCCAACGCCTCTGAACTGCGATGACGCGTCGGGTCTTCGGCCAGGCGAATCAACAGGCGCAGGGAATAGTCGGTGGCGGCGAGCAGGCGCATGGTGGGACCTCGATTTCGGTATTGACCATACCACAATGGCCGCGCATGGTAATTGGGGTTTGAAATACCACTATCGTCGAAAGGAGCCCGCAATGCCCACCACGCAAGCCGCCGCCGCGCTGGCCAGCCGCACGGTCGCCGAAATCGCCGCCGCCCTGCCTGGCGCCACCGCGGTGTTTCGTCGCCACAAGCTGGATTTCTGCTGCGGTGGCGAGGTGAAGCTGACCGACGCCGCCGCCGCCCATGGCACCGACCTGGCAACGCTGGAAGCCGAACTCGCGGCGCTGGACATGCCCGAGGACACGGTGCCGGAATCGGCGACCTCCCTGATCGCGCTGATTGAAACCCGCTACCACGCCGTCCATCGCCGTGAGCTGCCTGAACTGATCCGCCTCGCCCGCCGGGTGGAGGCGGTGCACGCTGACAAGCCCCGCGTGCCGCGCGGCCTGGCCGACCTGTTGGCCGGCATGGCGGCCGAGCTGGAGGACCACATGCAGAAGGAGGAGCAGGTGCTCTTTCCCATCATGCTGCGTGGCGGTCATCCGATGATCGGCCGGCCGATTGCTGCAATGCGCCACGAACATGACAATCACGGCGCCCACCTGCGGGCGCTGGCGGCGCTGACCCATGACGGGGTGCCGCCCGCGAATGCCTGCAACACCTGGCGCGCCCTGTACGCGGGCACGCGGAAGTTCACCGATGACCTGATGGAGCACATCCATATCGAGAACAACGTGCTGTTCCCGCGATTCGGCGGCTGATCCATGGCCGTGGTTCCGATCGGCGTGGTCACCGTCTCCGACCGCGCCAGCCGCGGCGAGTACCGGGATCTCGGCGGCCCCGCGATCGAGGCAGCGCTCGCCCGCATCCTGACCTCGCCGTGGCGGGCGGAGCGCCGGCTGGTGGCCGACGAACAGGCGCTGATCGAAGCAGCCCTGTGCGACCTGGCCGACGTGGCGGCCTGCCCGCTGGTCGTCACCACCGGTGGCACCGGCCCGGCCCCGCGCGACGTCACGCCCGAGGCGACGATGGCGGTGTGCGAACGGCTGCTGCCGGGCTTCGGCGAGCTGATGCGCGCCGTCTCGCTGCGCGCCGTGCCCACCGCCATCCTGTCGCGCCAGGTCGCCGGCACGCGCGGCGGCTGCCTGATCGTCAACCTGCCGGGCAAGCCCTCGGCGATTGCCGAATGCCTGGATGCCGTATTCCCGGCGATTCCCTACTGCATCGACCTGCTGGGTGGACCCTTCCTGGAAACCGATCCCGCGGTGTGCCGCGCGTTCCGTCCCAAGGCGTAGCGCCGCCGGTGGATTGCCGGGCCGGCGCCGCCCGCCCATGATGCGCGGGCAGAATCGCACCACGGCAACGCACCAGGGACCCCCGACATGACCATGCGCATTCTCTGGCCGGTGATGCAGCCGGAATTCGAAGCCGTCGCCCGCGAGGCGGTCGGCCCTGGCTTCACCACCGAATTCTGCCGCAGCATCGATTCGGTCACCGACGCGCAGTGGGCGGAGGCCGACGCGGTGGTCGGTCCCTACCCTGGCGCGGGCAACATCGAAAAACTGGCCAAGTGCCGTATCTACGTGAAGGCGGCCGTCGGGTTCGACGAGGTGGACGTCGCCAAGCTGGGCGGCATGGGCATCGCGGTGGCCAACACGCCGGACTACGGCACGCGCGAGGTGGCGGACCACGCCATCGCGCTGATGATGACCCTGGCCAAGGGCACCGCCTACCACGACGCGATGCTGCGCGACGACCTGAAGGCCAACTGGCGCCCTGCGCACAACCCCTTCGGCCGCCGGCTGTCGGTCTGCACCTTCGGCGTGGTGGGGATCGGGCGCATCGGCACCGCGGCCATCCGCCGGGCGGCGGCGTTCGACATGGATGTGGTGTTCTACGATCCCTTCGTGCCCAATGGCTACGAGCTGGCTCTCGGCGTGCGCCGCGCCGACAGCCTGGCCGAACTGATGGGCCAGTGCGACTTCATCAGCGTGCACGCCCCGCTGAATGCCGATACCAGGGGTCTGATCGGCAAGGATGCCTTCGCCGCCGCCAAGAAGGGCCTGATCCTGGTCAACACCGCCCGCGGCGGGGTGGTGGACGTGGACGCGCTGTACGACGCGATGAAGGACGGCACGGTGCTGGCCGCCGGGCTCGACGTGCTGCCGGAAGAACCGGCGGACCCGCAGCGCCGGCTGGTCAAGGCCTGGCAGGACGGCGAGGCCTGGCTGAAGCACCGCCTGGTGCTGACGCCGCATTCCGCGTTCTACACGCCAGAGAGCATGCGCGACATCCGCTTTCTGTCCTCGCGTACCGCGGCGCGCTACCTGCGTGACAACCGGCTGGAGAACTGCGTCAACCGCGCCTATCTCGCGGCCCCGCGGTGAGCCGGCCCCCATGGTAAGCCCAGAATGACCCATCTCGCCCGCCGCGCCTGGGTGCCGCCCGGCTGCGAGGACCATGTGCTGGCCCTGGCCGGGCGTGTGGCCGCCCCGTCGGCCGCGGTGGCGGCGCGGATCGAGGCCCTGGTCGCGCGCAACAGCGAAATCCACGATCGCGACTGCTTCAACCTCAACCCGGCGACCAACGTGATGAACCCGGCCGCCGAGGCCGTGCTGGCGCGCGGTCTGGGCAGCCGGCCATCGCTCGGCTATCCCGGCGACAAATACGAAATGGGGCTGGAGGCGATCGAGGAGATCGAGGTGATCGCCGCCGAACTCGCCGCCGAGGTGTTCGGCGCAACCCACGCCGAAATCCGCGTGGCCTCCGGCGCGATGGCCAACCTCTACGGCTTCATGGCGCTGGCCAAACCCGGTGACGCCATCATCGCCCCGCCGCCGGCAATGGGCGGCCACGTCACCCACCATGCCGCCGGCTGCGCGGGGCTCTACGGCCTGGTCACTCATCCCGCGCCGGTCGATGCCGATGGCTATACCGTCGATCTCGACGGGCTGCGCGCGCTGGCCCGGCAGGTGCGGCCAAGGATCATCACCATCGGCGGCAGCCTGAACCTGTTCGCCCATCCCGTCCGCGCGATCCGCGCCATCGCCGACGAGGTCGGCGCCCATGTGCTGTTCGACGCGGCCCACCAGTGCGGCATCATCGCCGGCGGCGTCTGGGCCAACCCGCTGGACGAAGGTGCGCATCTGATGACGATGAGCACCTACAAGAGCCTGGGCGGCCCTGCCGGCGGGCTCATCGTCACCCGCGACGCCGCGATCGCCGAGCGGCTGGACCGCATCGCCTATCCCGGCATGACGGCGAATTTCGACGCCGCCAAATCCGCCGCACTGGCCATCACCCTGCTGGACTGGCGCGAGCACGGCTGCGCCTATGCCCAGGCGATGGTAGCGCTGGCCCAGGCGCTGGCCACGTCGCTCGACGCCCTCGGGGTCAAGGTGTTCGCCGCCGAGCGCGGCATGACGACATCGCACCAGTTCGCCGTACTGGCCGCACCCTTCGGCGGCGGACAGGCGGCGTCCAGGACCCTGCGCCGCGCCGGCTTCCTGGCCTGCGGCATCGGCCTGCCGGTGGCCGAGGTGGCGGGCGACCTGAACGGATTGCGGATCGGCACGCCGGAACTGGTGCGCCGCGGCGTGACCTCGGCCGATGCCCCGGCACTAGCGGCGCTGATCGCCGAGGGGCTGCGGAGCAACGCGCCCGAGTCCGTTGCACCAAGGACGGCGGCGTTGCGGGGGCGGTTCTTGGGGATGCATTACATTAGGAAATAGGAAGGCCAGGGCTCCGCCCTGGACCCGCTGGGGGCAGGGGCCCCCAGACCCCATGAATGGGGGGTCCGGGGGGCTCGGCCCCCCGGCCTTCCTTCTTCAGGAACATTTCCATGACACAGAGCGACAACTGGGGCTGGCGAGCCCGCATCGGCATGTTCATCGTCGGCACCGAGGTGGTGCCGGAGGCCGAGTGGTGGGCCATGCTGCCACCCGGCGTGTCCGTCCATGCCGCGCGGGTCAGCGCGCCGGCCCCCTGGGCACGGCTGAACGGCGGCGAGGTAACCATGGCCGAGGACGTCCTGCGCGGCCTGCGGCAGTTCGCCGCGATGCACCTGTCCGCGGTGGTGCTGGGCCACAGTTCCAGCTCGATCCTGGGCGGGGCCGGCTGGGACGCGGCAGTGGCGGCGGCGATGGCAGCGGTGCTGGGCGAGGGACCGTTCACCACCACCAACGGGCTGGACTGCGCCGCGGCCCTGGCGGCGGTGGCGGTGCGGCGGCCCTTCCTGGTGCTGCCGCCATGGTTCAACGACGCTACCGTGGCCGCAGGCCTGGCATACTACGCGGCGCAGGGCCTGACCCCCGCCGGGCACCTGCGCTACGACCCCGGCCCCGGCTGGCGCGACCTCCCGCCCGGCGAACTGTATCCGCGTGGCATGGGCACGGCGCAGCAGATCGAGCCGCTGCACGCCCAGATCCGCGCCGCCTGCCCGGCCGACGCCGACGGCGTGCTGATCGCCGGCACCGGGTTTCGTTGCGTCGGCATCATCGACGCGCTGGAGCAGGATCTCGGCCGCCCCGTGGTGACCGCCAATCAGGCCAGCCTGTGGCACTGCCTGCGCCGCGCCGGCGTGCGGGCCGAGGTAACGGGGTACGGCCGGCTGCTGCGGGGCTGAGCCATGGCGGCCCTCGCCCCGCATCTGCGCCGGCTGGAGGCCGAGGCGATCCACATCCTGCGCGAGACGGTGGCGTCGTTCCGCAACCCGGTGCTGCTGTTCTCCGGCGGCAAGGACAGCACCGTCGTCCTGCACCTTGCGCGCAAGGCCTTCGCGCCGGGCGGGCCGAAGCTGCCGCTGCTGCACGTCGCCACCGGCTGGGATTTCCGCGAGGTGCTGGCGTTTCGCGACCGGATGGCGGCGTCCCTTGGCGCGCGGCTGATCGTGCACACCAACCCCGACGGCCTGGCAAGCGGCATAGGCCCGCTGTCGCACGGCTCGCGCGTCCACATGGAGGTGATGGCCACCGAGGCGCTGAAACAGGCGCTGGACGCACACGGCTTCGACGCGGCGCTGGGCGGCGCGCGCCGCGACGAGGAGCGTTCGCGGGCCAAGGAGCGCGTATTCTCCCATCGCGGCCCCGGCCATGCCTGGGACCCCCGCGGCCAGCGGCCGGAACTATGGGCGCTGTACAATACCCGGCTGGGTCCCGGCGAGACGATGCGCGTGTTCCCGCTGTCCAACTGGACCGAGCTGGACGTGTGGGACTACATCGCCGCCGAGGACATCGCCCTGGTGAAGCTGTATTTCGCCGCACCCCGTCCGGTGGTGCGCCGCGGCGGCGCCCTGATCCTGCGCGATGATGCCCGCATGGCGCTGGCGCCCGGCGAGCGCGAGGAAACCCTGTCGGTGCGGTTTCGCACCATGGGCGACTGGCCGCTGACCGGCGCGCATGAAAGCCGGGCCGCGACCGTGGCCGAGGTGATGGCGGAGCTGCGCCAAACCGGCATGAGCGAGCGCCACGGCCGCCTGATCGACAGCGACCAGGAGGCGGCGATGGAACGCCGCAAGCGCGAGGGCTATTTCTGATGGCCACGCCCCCACGCGGACAGTTGCGCCTGCTGACCTGCGGCTCCGTCGATGACGGCAAGTCCACCCTGATCGGCCGGCTGCTGCACGAATGCGGCGCCATCGCCGACGACACGCGCGACACCCTGGCGCGCGACAGCCGCCGCCTCGGCACCACCGGCGACGCGCCGGATTTCGCGCTGCTGCTGGACGGGCTGGAGGCCGAGCGCGAACAGGGCATCACCATCGACGTGGCCTACCGCCATTTCGCCACCGCGCGCCGCAGCTTCATCGTGGCGGATTGCCCCGGCCACGCCCAGCACACCCGCAACATGGCCACCGGCGCATCGAACGCCGAGCTGGCGGTGATCCTGGTGGATGCCCGCCGCGGCGTGCTGGCGCAAACCCGGCTGCACGCGGCCATCTGCGCGCTGCTCGGCATCCGCGACATGGTGCTGGCGGTGAACAAGATCGATCTGGTCATGTTCGACCAGGACGTATTCGAAAGAATAGCGGCGGATTTCCGCACCTTCGCCGCCGGGCTCGCCCTGCGCTCGCTGGCCGCCATCCCGGTGGCCGCCCGGTCCGGCGACAACCTGGCAACGCGCTCGCCGCACCTGGCCTGGTACGCCGGCCCAACCCTGCTGGGCTACCTGGAAACGGTGGAGGTCGCCGAGGACGCGGCGGCACCCTTCCGCCTTCCCGTGCAGTGGGTGAACCGACCGAACCCGGATTTCCGCGGCCTTTCCGGCACGGTGGCCGGCGGCGCCGTCGGGCTGGGCGATGGCGTGGTGATCGCCGGCACCGCCATGGCGAGCACCGTGGCGCGCATCCTGGGACCGGATGGCGATGTGGAGCGCGCCGCGGTGGGCGAAGCAGTTACAGTCTGCCTCGCCGATGACCTGGACGTGGCGCGCGGCGACATGCTGTCCGCCCCCGCGGACCGGCCGGCATTTGCGGATCAGTTTGCCGCCCACGTGCTGTGGATGGACGCCGCCGCCCTGCTGCCGGGGCGGCAATACGCGCTGCGCATGGGAACCGCGTGGACCACCGCCTCGGTGACCGCCATCCGCCACCGGATGGACGTGACCACGCGCGAACAACAGGCGGCGCGGGCGCTGGCGCTGAACGAGATCGGCTTCTGCCACCTCGCCACCGCCCGCCCGCTGGCCTTCGACGCCTACGCCGCCAACCGCCGCACCGGCGCCTTCATCCTGGTGGACCGAACCACCAACCAGACCGTCGGCTGCGGCATGGTGGCCTACCCGCTGCACCGCGCCGGCAATGTCCACCGCGAGGCCTACCCGGTGGACCAGGCCGCACGGGCGGCAGCCCTCGGGCAGCGCCCGATGGTGCTGTGGTTCACCGGCCTGTCCGGCGCCGGAAAATCAACCATCGCCAAGCTGGTGGAACAGGCGCTGCACGGGGCGGGGCGGCACACCTATTCGCTGGACGGCGACAACCTGCGCCACGGGCTGAACCGCGACCTCGGCTTCACCGCCCAGGACCGGGTGGAAAACATCCGCCGCGTGGCCGAAGTGGCCCGCCTGATGGCCGATGCCGGGCTGATCGTGCTGTGCTCGTTCATCTCGCCCTTCCGCGCCGAGCGGCAGATGGTGCGCGACATGCTGCCCGAGGGCGCCTTCGTGGAAATCTTCGTCGATACCCCGCTGGCCGTCTGCGCCGCGCGCGATGCCAAGGGGCTGTACGCCGGCGCGCTGCGCGGGGAAATCCCCAACTTCACCGGCATCTCCAGCCCCTATGAACCACCCGAAGCCGCGGACCTGGTGCTCGACGGCGCGGGAGGCGCGCCGGAGGTGTTGGCGGCGCGGGTAGTGGAGGTGGTAGAAAGATATCAGAAAAAATAAAGTCCTCTTTTTCTGAAAAAAAACAAAAAGACTTTTATTCACTTCCATGCGCTCCGCCTGCAATCATAGGACTCCAGGGAATAAAAGTTTTTTGGTTCTTTTTTCCAAAAAAGAACTCTTTCTTGCTTTCAGCCTATCCCAGCCACCTGCGCCAGAATCTCAAACGACCGCCGCCGCGCCCCGTGGTCATGGATTTGCGCGGTGACCATCAGCTCGTCCGCGCCGGTGCGGGCGATGAAGCCATCCAGCCCGGCGCGCACGGTATCGGGGTTGCCGACGATGGCGCAGGACAGCGAGTGGTCCAGCATCATGCGGGCGCGCGGGTCCAGCATGGCGTCCATATCGTCGATCGGCGCCGGCAGCTTGCCGGGCCGGCCGCGGCGCAGGTTCAGGAAGGCCTGTTGCAGCGAGGAGAACAGGCGTCGCGCCGCGGCGTCGGTATCGGCGGCAAAGACGTTGAGGCCGAGCATCACGCGCGGCGCGGCGAGATATTCGGAGGGGCGGAACCGGGCGCGGTAGATGTCGATCGCCGCGTGCATCTGTTCCGGCGCGAAATGCGAGGCAAAGGCATAGGGCAGGCCAAAGGCGGCGGCGAGCTGGGCGCCATAGGTGCTGGAGCCCAGGATCCAGACGGGAACGTCCAGCCCGGCGCCCGGCACGGCCTGGAGCGGCTGGCCGGCGGAGGCGGGGCGGAAATACCCCAGCAGCTCCATCACGTCCTGCGGGAAGTCGTCGCCCCGGGTCAGGCTGCGGCGGATGGCATGGGCGGCAACCTGGTCGGTGCCCGGTGCACGGCCCAGGCCGAGATCGATGCGGCCGGGATGCAGGGCGGCCAGGGTGCCGAACTGCTCGGCGATCAGCAGCGGGGCATGGTTGGGCAGCATCACGCCGCCGGCGCCGATGCGGATGCGGCTGGTGCCGGCGGCAACGTGGGCCAGCGCCACGGCGGTGGCCGCACTGGCGATGCCCGGCATGTTGTGGTGCTCGGCCATCCAGTAGCGTGCGTAGCCGAGCGCCTCGGCATGGCGGGCCAGGTCGGCGGAATTGCGCAGCGCCTGGCCGGCGTCGGAGCCTTCGGGGACGGGGGCGAGGTCGAGGACGGAGAGCGGGATCATTGCTGCAATATAGGCGGGCGCCGGGTGGCGGATAGCCCCGGCGGATGGTGGTTGGCGCAGGGCAGGGCTGGGCTATGCTGTGGCCAACGGAGGGCGGGGATGGGCGGCTGGATCATGCGCTGTGCAGTGGCGGTGGCGTTGGTGGTGCCGGGCCCGGTGCTGGCCGAGCCGCCGCCGGGTATCGTGCCCGATGCGGCAACGAAGGAGTGGTACCTGAACCTGCGCAGCCGCGAGGGCTGGGCCTGCTGCGACATCAGCCATTGCCGGCCGGCGGCGATCGCACCCAACGATGACGGGCGCGTCTTTGCCTTCATCGACAAGGAGAGCTTCGGCCCGACGGCGCCGAACGAATGGCGGGAAGTGCCGCTGCATGAATTGCGGGTGCGCGGCAATCGGCCGGGAAAGGTGCGCGGCGCGATCGTCTGCTTCGCCGACAACCGGGTGATCTGCGTCGATCTGGAGCCGGCGACGTAGCAGGCAAGCAAGGCGTTCTTTTTTGAAAAAAAGAACCAAAAAACTTCTGTTCATTGGAGTGTGGGCGACGGTCGTGCCGCACGCTCCAATGAATGAAAGTCTTTTTGCTTCTTTTTCTTCAGAAAAAGAAGACCTTGCTTCCTTTACCCCACGCCGTTCCCCACCAGCCTGGCCGCACGCCAATGCCCGGTGGCCTGTTCATAGTCATGGGCCAGCGCCAGCAGCCGCGCCTCGCTCCAGGGCCGGCCGACGAAGATCAGGCAGAACGGCGCGCCGCCCGCGTGCGCGCCCGCCGGCACCACCACGCCGGGCAGCCCGGCGATGTTGATTTCGGAGACGGTGGTGGCCTGGATCATCTCCGGCCCGCGCAGCGGCGGGACGGCCGCGCGCATCTGCGGGAAGACCAGGGCATCCAGTTCGTTGCGGTCCATCACCTCGGCAAAGAGCGCGCGATAGGCCTCGCGCGCGGCGGTGAAGTCGGTCATGTCCGGCGGCTGGCCGGGGTTGGCGCGGCAGGCCTGGAAGGCGGGCATCGCCGGCAGGTAGTCAAGCGGGCCGCCGGGGGCGAAGGGGTCGGCGGCCGCGGTGGCGGCGGCGAAGGCCTCGAAGCTGCGCAGGGCGGCATCGGGGCCGAGGCGCTGAAGATAGTTCTGCAGGTCGAACGGCAGCGATTCCAGCCCGCGCGCGTCGAAGCGTGTGCCGGGCGGACGGTCCCGCGCAATGGCGGCGAAGCCGGTGCCGGCGAACGGGTCGTCGATCAGCGCGGCCCCCCGCGCGGCGATCTCGTACTGCGCGCGCGCGTAGAGCGCGGCGGTCTCGTCGGACAGCGCGGCATCCCGCCAGCCCGGCCCGTACAGGCCGAGCCGGGCACCGTTCAGCGCCGTGCTGGACAGGCAAGCTGCATAGCCGCCGGCGGGAATGCGGCCGACGCTGGCGGTGGTCTTGGGGTCGGCCATGGTGAAGCCGGCCAGCACGTCCAGGCACAGCGCCGCGTCGCGCACGCAACGGGCGATCGGCCCAACCACGTCGCGCTGGCTGGACAGCGGCAGCACGCCGGTGTTGGGCACCAGGGCATGGGTGGGCTTGATGCCAACCAGCCCCTGGGCCGCGGCGGGGTTCTGGATCGAGCCGCCGGTCTCCTCCGCCAGGCCCAGCACGCACATGAAGCTGGCCACGGCGGTGGCGGTGCCGGCCGAACTGGCGCCGGGGGCAAGGTCCGGGGCGGCGGCGTTCAGCGTGGGGCCGGCCCAGCTGTCATTGGCATGGGTGCCGCTGGCGCTGAGCACCGGTACATTGGTCTTGCCCAGCAGGATGGCGCCGGCGGCACGCATGCGGGCAACCACCGGGCTGTCGCTGGCGGGCATCAGGTCGATGCCGCCGGCGCCGCTGTACAGCTGCGCCCAGCCGCCGGTGGTGGGGAATCCCACCATGTCCATCGGGTCCTTGATCACCACCGGCACCCCGGCCAGCGGCGGCAATTCCTCCCCGGCGGCGCGGCGGCGGTCGATCTCGCCGGCATCGGCCAGCGCGCCAGGGTTATGCAGGATGATGGCGTTATAGTGCGGATTGAACCGGTCGATCTGGTCCAGGCATGCCTGCGTCAGTTCCGCGCAGGTGAAGTCGCAGCGGGCGAAGCCGGCCTGGACGGTGGCGACAGTGAGGGTGTGGAGATCGGGAAGACTCATGGCTGGCCTCGTGCGTTGATGATGAGGGCCCGGCGCAGAACCCTGGCCTTGCCTTCCCTCGTGCTGGTCTTGATGCTGCCGGTGAACCAACTTGTGGAGGTCGCGCATGACCAGGATGTTCTCGCTGGACGGCCGGGTGGCCATGGTGACCGGCGCCTCGCGCGGGTTGGGTCGCGCGATGGCCCTGGCCCTGGCCGGGTGCGGCGCACATGTGGTGGTCAACGGGCGCAATGCCGAAGGCATCGCGGCGACCCATGCGGCAATCCTGGCGGCCGGCGGGGCGGCCACCGCCATGGCGTTCGACACCACCGATATCGCGGCGGCCGATGCGGCGGTGGAGCGGATCGAGGCGGAGCTGGGGCACCTGGACATCCTGGTCAACAATGCTGGCTACGGCAACGGACGGTCGGGCAGCGAGACCACGAACGAAGAGTGGGACGAGATCATCAATGTCGATCTCAATGCCTGTTTCCGCCTGGCGCGCAAGGCCTCGGTGGGGATGATCCGGCGCGGCTGGGGGCGGATCATCAACATCTCCTCGGTCAACGCCCATATCGCGCGCGAAGCCAATGCCAGCTACTGCGCCGCCAAGGCGGGGCTGGAGGGGATGACGCGCGCGCTGGCGGTGGAATGGGGGCCGAAGGGGGTGACGGTGAACGCCATCGCGCCCGGCTACATGATGACGCCGGACAACATGGCCACCGCCTTGCGCGTCGATCCCGTGCAGCGCGAACGCTTCGCCCAGCGCACCGCCCTGGGCCGCTGGGGACAGGGCGACGAGCTGGACGGTGCCGTGGTGTACCTGGCCGGCAATGCCTCGGCGTACTGCACCGGCCATGTGCTGGTGGTCGATGGCGGCATGACGGTGAAGATCTGATGGTCGGATACGGGCTGGCGGGCGACGTGGCGACGCTGACGCTGGATGACGGCAAGGCCAATGCGCTGTCGCTGGCCATGGCCCAGGGCATCGCCGCCGGGCTGGATCGTGCCGCCGGCGAGGCCAAGGTCGTGGTGATCCGCGGCCGGCCCGGCGTGCTGTGCGGCGGCTTCGACCTGAAGGTGATCCGCAGCGGCGACGCCGCGGCTCGCGCGGCGATGGTCGATGCGGGCATGGCGCTGTTGGAGCGGCTGTACCTGCTGCCGCAGCCCGTGGTCATCGCCTGCACCGGCCACGCGGTGGCCGCCGGCGGGCTGATGCTGCTGACCGGCGACGTGCGGATCGGGGTGGAGGGCGATTTCCGCCTCGGGCTGAACGAGACTGCGATCGGGCTGTCGCTGCCGGCGTTCGGGGTGGAGCTGGCGCGCGAGCGGCTGCTGCCAACCGCGCTGGGCGAGGCGACGCTGCTGGCGCGGCTGTACGGGCCGGCGGACG
>JADLHF010000007.1 GCA_020848935.1 Acetobacteraceae bacterium | reverse complement strand
GCCTGCGCAAGCTGTTCGACGTGTTCGAGAAGAAGGCCGACCTGATGCGCCTGCTCGAGGTGTCGAGCCGCGCCGACGGCGTGCGCATCTACATCGGTGGCGAGAGCGGCGTGGTGCCGTTCGAGGAGCTGTCGGTGGTGTCGGCGCCGTACGAGATCGACGGCCGCGTCGTCGGCACGCTCGGCGTCATCGGGCCCACGCGCATGGCCTACGAGCGCATGGTGCAGATCGTCGACATCACCTCGCGGCTGATCGGCAACGCGCTGTCGCACCGGCCGTGAGCGTGCACCGGTGCGGGTGTGATGCGCTCCTACAATCGGCCACCTCCCCGGGGCCGTTAGCTCAGTTGGTCAGAGCAGAGGACTCATAATCCTTTGGTCGTTGGTTCGATCCCAACACGGCCTACCAAAAACTCTCAGAAGAACATCAGCTTGCGCGTTGCCGCGTGGGCTGCTTTTCGTTGTCGTGCGCGGGCTGTGCCACGTTTGTGCCAT
Source organism: Acetobacteraceae bacterium (assembly GCA_020848935.1). GTDB lineage: Bacteria > Pseudomonadota > Alphaproteobacteria > Acetobacterales > Acetobacteraceae > CAMDGX01. The sequence continues at coordinate 24,070 of JADLHF010000007.1, read as the reverse complement.
GGCCCATCAGCCGGTCGTTCCAGGCTGCCAGATGCTCGGCGCCCAGATGCGCGTAGCGCGACACCATCGCACCCGACTGCCAGCCCCCCAGTTCCTGCAATACCGATAGCGGCGTGCCCTGCTGCACATGCCAGCTGGCGAAGGTATGCCGGAGATCGTGGAAGCGCAGCGGATGGACGCCGGCGCGCTTCACGGCGGAATACCAGGCCTTCGTCGTTGTCGCGCTCACGGGGTTGCCCCGGAAGGTGAAGACACGTTCCCGATGCTTGCCGAGCTGCTTCTGCAGCACGGCCATGGCTTCGCCATTGAGGGGCACGGGGATGGCGCGGCGCGCCTTGGCCTGATCGGGATGCACCCAGGCCATGCGGCGGTCCAGATCGACCTGGTCCCACTGCATCCCCGTGATGTTGGCCGCGCGCAGCCCTGTTGCCAGGGCGAAGCGGGCCATATCGGCGAGGTGAGGGGGCAGTTCGGCCAGCAGCCGGTCGGCCTCGGGTCGGGTCAGGTAGCGGATGCGCTTCGTCGGTTCCTTGAGCAGCCGCACGGCCGGTGCTTTGTCGAGCCACTCCCAATCACGCTCACAACGCCGCAGGATCGCGCGGACGAGGGCCAGCGTCCGGTTGACGGTCGCGTTCGCGGCCCCGGTTGCCAGCTTGGCCTGCGTGATGCTGTCGATCATGACGCGGTTGATGGTGTCGAGCGGCCGGCCGCCCAGATGCGCGTCCAGCCAGCGGAGCTTGGCCTTGTCGTGCTCGTGCGTCGCCTTGTGGCCGGTTTCTTTCAGCCAGCGGACGACGGCGTCGTTCCACAGGTAACGGGGTCGGTCGCCAAGCTTTTGCAGTCGCCAGACTTCCGCCTTGAGGCGGTCATGAAGCTCCTGGGCCTGCGCCCGGTTCCCGGTCTCAGCGCTTCTTCGTACGCGCTCGCCTGACGGGGCGACGAAGTCGATCCACCAGGTCTTGTTTCGCTTGCGGAGTGACATAGAGGCTCCTTTCCGATGGGAGTCACTCGCAGCGCTTGCCGGGGGACAGCATAGCGTCCGCGCAGCCAGGCGATCAGGTCTTCATCGATGAAAACCCAGCAGCGGCCGGCTTTGGCCCCCGGAAGGTGGCCGCGCTTGGCGCGCTGGCGCACCTCTTCGGGATGCATGTGGAGGAAGGCGGCGGCTTCGCCGAGCGTCATGGTTTTCATCACGGAACCCCATGCCGCCGCCTGATGCTGCCGTCAGCTGTCCCGGCGCGAACACCGGCGCAGCCCGAGGGTCAGGGGTTCGTAGAGCGGCACACGACGCACGCGCGAGCGTGGCTGGCGCGCAGGGCGTGGTGCGTCAACCGGAGCGCCGGTATCAGGCAGTGCTGCCGCCGGCGCGATGTCTGCTGCGGTGTGGTCGGGAAGGGGCACCAGCACCGTGGGCGATTGCTCGATCACCCGGAACAGGCCGGCCATGCAGCTCTGGCAGCAATTCGCCAGCACCACGTCGTCCGTATAGCCCGCCATAAAGCGATTGCGGCAGCGGATGCACGTCCCCCAGACCGGCACCGGCTCAGAGGGCGATGTCTTCTTCGCCATGATCAAGTTCCGGTGTCGAGGAAGCCAGCGGCAAGGTGGCGCCACGCCGTCGCCGCGCAGAGCGGGACCTGACCATTGCCAATGGCCCGAAGTCGGTCCATCCGAGCGGCCACCCCATCAGCCACTCGACCCACATCGGGTTCAACGGACCACCAGCCTGCGCCGCAAGCGTCGGCGTTTTCCGTCCATGCTCCGAAGGCGCGTCCGTCTCCTGCGCGTTGTGCGCCGTCGGTGTGCTCCAGCGGAAGCTCAAGGCCTCCGTCAGGCTGTGACCCTCCTGGCCCATCCCCGCGGTGATCATCGCGGACAGGGAAGCGGCCGGCGTCGGGAAACGTTCCGGGATGTTCCGCGGGCGATCCCTGCGGCAGGCGGCCGAGCGCTCGCGTCCCGTGGCGAGAGGCGTCCCGGGCCGCAAGCCAGAGGCGGTCGCGCTGGTGCGGCGCGCCGACATCGGCAGCTCCCAGCACTGTCCATCGGCAGTCATACCCGAGCGCGGCCAGATCACCCAGGACTCGCTCGAATCCTCGAATAAGGAGCGCTGGACTGTTCTCCACGAACGCGAAGGGCGGTCGAACCTCGCCAATGATCCGCGCCATGTCGGACCAGAGGCCGCTGCGCGCGCCGGAGATGCCGGCGCCCTTGCCCGCGATGCTGATGTCCTGGCACGGGAAGCCGCCAGAGACCACATCGACGGCGCCGCGCCATGGCCGTCCGTCGAAGGTGCGAACGTCATCCCAAATCGGGAAAGGCGGGAGAAGGCCTTCGTTTTGGCGGGCGACAAGAACGCCTGCGGCATAGGGGTCGATCTCGACGGCGCAGACGGTTCGCCATCCGAGCAGCGCTCCGCCGAGAATTCCGCCGCCAGCGCCCGCGAATAGAGCCAGCTCATTCATGGTCTCCTGGTGCGATGCGGCCAGGTCAGAAGAGGATGTCTTCATCATCCAGCTCCGGCCAGAGAGACAGTTGCTGCAGCTCGCGCAGGCTCATGAGACCCTGCACCGGCTCGCCGGCGTCATTGGTGAAGACGACACCGTCGAGAACGCCACAGGTCGTGCAGACCATCGTCGCGCGACCCTGATCGTCGAAGGCGCTGCCGGCAGGACCGCCGCAAGACAGGCAGAGGTCCGGACCGTAGTCGTGGGCACGCTCCGGCAGGGATAGGGACGGCGTGCTCATGACGGATCTCCGGCGACCAAGGCGATGGTTCCATCACCTGTGCCCTGGGGCATCGTCCGGCGCGCAGCCTCGCGGCGGGGCAGGAAGCCCTGTACGGCATGGCCGTGGCGATCCGTCTCAACCCATGGCACGACTTCGCCGCACCGGCCGCAGAGCGAGACCGGCAGGCCGGTATCGGGTTCGTGACCGGACATCACGTCGCCGCAGCAGCCGAAACAGCCGCGCGCCTGCGTGGCCTCATAGACCAGCTCGATCACTTGCAGCGTCGCGGTCATGGCTGTGCTTCCTGAGTACGGGACCGGACGGCACGGCGTGCCTGGCGCAGGGCCTCCGGATCGAAGGTGAACTGCCCGCCACAGCCGGTGCAGGTCACCAGCAGCGCGCCCCGGTCCATCGGCACTTCCAGCGCGGTCTCGCGGCAGTGGATGCAGGTGATCGTCGCGGACGCGGGCTCGCTCTGCGGTTCATTCTGACTCCGCGCGGCTTCACGCACTTCCGCATGGGTCTGCCGGCCGCGATAGAAGGCGAGGCGGTCGGGATCGCGCAGCTGGTGCATCGGCACGCGGTAGCGCCGGGCTTCGCCGGGGAGGGGCAGACCCTGCACGTCACGCTCATCGATCAGCCGGTCCAGGAACCCGGCACGGAAGCCCGTCGGGTCGCGGTACGGATTGGGGTCATGCAGCCCGTTCGCCCATTCCTGCTGCCAGTAGCCGGTCTTGAGCGCCGGGATCGGATCGGCGAAGCCGCGCAGGAACAGGACGGCCAGGTTCTCCGGCAGGCTGTAGAACTCCTGGGGCGGCAGGAAGGGTACGGGCGTCAGGTTGGTGCTGGTGCCGTAGCTGGAGCTGTGACCGGCGCCGGCGCCCGGTGTGTAGGAACCGCCGCTGTTGCTCGACACGACCGTGCCGGTGTAGGTGCCGACCTTGGCCGAGAAGTAGTCCGCCGTCTTCTTGTCGTTGGTGGTGAAGACCTGGACGACCCCGGCATTGCTGACGAAGCTCTCCCAGCGGGCGCCGTAGAGGCTTTCCATCTGGTTCAAATCCTGGAACACCGACCAGATGCGCACCCGGTAGCCGCGCAGCAGGGCGATGGCGTTCTCGATGCTCTCCATGTGCCGGAGCTGCGCCTGCTCATCGAGCAGCAGCAGCACGCGGCGGTCGCCCTCCTTCGGTTCGACCGACAGCGCGTTCATGCAGCTTTGGACGATCAGCCGGGCGAAGCGGTAATAGGTGCTCAGCTCGTTGGGCGGCAGCATGCAGTAGATGGTCATGGGCTCGGTGCGCAGCTGCCGGAAGCTGAAGGTCGAGTGCGACAGGAAGGCGGCGAGCTGCGGCTGGTCGAGGAAAGCCAGCTGGCCGATGGCCGTGCTGATGATGGCGCCGATCTCGCGGCTGTCCGGATCGGTGAAGCCGCCGGCGAGGTTGTGCACGCGGGGGAGCGGGTTGCTGTTGAAGGCCTCCTGCATATAGGCCGCGAAATCGAGGCGGGACTTGCTGAGGATGGCGCGCACGCGCGGCAGGGTGTTGTTGCCCTGGCGCTCATGCGGATCGCTGCAGACATGCGCCATCAGGCAGGCGACCAGATCGCGGGCGCGGTTCGGCCAGTGCGGGTCATTGCCTTCCTGGACGATGATCGCCGCCGCCAGCGCGTCGATGGAGGCGGTGAAGGTGTCTGATGCCGGATCAAGATCGGCCAGCGGGTTGAAGCCGTCGGTGAGCTGCTCCGCCATGGGCAGGGCGTCGGCGAACATGTTGAACGGGTTGATCAGCACGACGCGCTGCAGCAGATTGCAGGCGCGGTGCCGGCCGGTGACGGCGTAGTTCTCGCCCTTCACATCCAGGATGAACATGCTCTCGCGCGACAGCAGGCAGGTCTGCGCGATGGAGGTGGTGAACTTGCCCGTGCCGGCCGGGGCCACGGTCAGGATGTTGTTCTCGCCCGTGTAGCCGAGGTGATGGTCCGTGACCTGCATGGTCTGGCCGACCGGCACATACCAGTTGACGAAGGATCCCAGATAGATCGCGTCGTCGAAGCTGTTAACCGGGATGAGGCCACGAGCCTGGGTGTCTGCCAGCGTGGCGTAGCAGGCATTGCCGTGAATGCCGGCCTGGCGCTGATAGTGGAGCACGGGCTGCGGTTCGTCTTCCTGCTGGTGAATCCACAGGCCGACGACGACGCTGGCGGCGAGGAACAGGAAGATCAGCAGCCAGGTGCCCTTGCCGCCGTAGGTCAGTAGCAGGCCGATCACCAGGAGGACGATCACCAGCAGCGTGCCGCCGAGCAGCAGGCCGCCGGCGCCGAACAAAGTGACGATGCTCCCGGCGATGAGCGAGCCGGCGAGATCGTCCGGATTGGAACGCCGGGGCGGCGGGGTTGATTGCTGTTGCGGTGCCATGGTGACCTCCGGGGTGAAGAACCGCAGGGACCGGCATATGAGCCGGCACGTTCAGTAGTGTCAGTGTACTGACGTGCCAATAGTATACTGGCGCGGCGCGGCAAAGACCGCGCGGCTCGCTCGGGTAAGGCTTAGCGCTTCGGCTTCGGCCGCAGCGTGTCGCGCAGGCGCTGTGCCTGTTCGCGGGCGATGCGTTCCAGCGCGGCGGGGGTGCTGGCGGCGGCGACTTCGTCGGCAACCATGGCAGCGACGTGATCCTGCACCGTGGTGCCGCGCGCGGCCAGGATGGCCTTGAACCTGGCGAGGTCCGCTTCGGGTATCCAGGCGCTCATCAGCTTCTTGCCGGCACGGTTGGGCTGGAGATACCCGCCTTTGCGGGTGACTTCCGCCTTGGCGGCGCGGCGCGTGTTCTTGTCTTTCTCGGGCACGGCCTCGTCTTCCGGCTGGCGTTGCGTCTCCCGCAAGCCATAGCGCGTCGGAGCAGCCTTTGACAAGGCGACGGCCTGGACGATGATGTTGCGCGACACGCTCCACTTGACGGAGGCGAGCCACTCGATGCGCACCGTCGGTTCCGCGGCGAAGTAGTACTCAAGATCGTCGCCGGGGACCGGGACGGCACTCAGGGGGCGGGGTTCACCATTGATGCGGACCGCGAACACGCGCTTGGCCTGTTCCATGTCGGTCGCGAAGGCGTAGTCCAGCGCGGTGATGTCTTGGGCCAGTTCGAGGTGGTCGCTGAAATACGGATCGAACGTTGTAAAGACGCCCTTGCCTGCCGGCGGTGTGCGTTCGGCCAGCGACCCGGTCGAGCGGGCAGGTGCGTGCTCCGGCGGCGCCGGTTCTGGGGGCTTGCGGGTCTTCCGGGCTGTAGCCATATGCCGTCAGTATACTGGCGCGACTCAACTGCTGTGGCCTGCTGTGCCTCATCCGAGCCCGAAGCCGCTGCCGGGGTTGAACACAGCCGGGTATGCCGTGGCCGCGTAGCGGCGCACCGAGGCATAACCGCATAACCAGCCGTGTTGCGCGGAGCGACAAGAGCGGGTCAAGGGCGCGGAGCGGCCACGCACAGGCCGCAGCGCAAGCCGCAGGCGCGAACGGGCGCGCATGGCGCACCCTGGAGGCGTGATCGGCGCGGAGCCATCTCCGTCGGAGCACTTACCAGATTTGTGTGTCGTGGCGGTCGCTTGACTCTTCGACTCTTCGTTGGTCGGCGGTCATACGAGAACGGTGCCGCCAATACCAGACATTGAGGCCGACCAACACTCCAATGCCCAACAGGGCCATTGCGACGTTCCCTACGCTCATCGCTTTGGCCTAACGAAACGCCGAAACCAGTTAACCCCGTCTGCCACAACGGTGAACAAGACGACCCCGAACACGGCAGTGCAGGCGAGGATCAAGCCGCCAGCCAGTACCCAGAAGAAGACTTCCAGCGCTTTCATCCCAAAGTCCATGGCGCCTTGCTACCACGAGCCGTGGGCGGGGAGCAATTGCTGTCAGCGATCGATTGGGGTCCAGTTTGAAAGTGGCTACCGGAATTTGGTCCTACCAAAGGTTGCGCTCTCTCTCCATCTCAGCATCTTCTTGTCGTCTCTGCTCGGGCGTCATCTCTTCGCGGTGACGGATGAACCAACGGTTGAGAGCAATGAGTGCGGTTAGCAGCGTTGCACCTATCAGGATTCCGATTTCGCTAATGAAAGTTCCCATCCAGCGCCTTCACGCCAAAGTCCATAGCGCTTGTGCTACCACGAGCTGTGGGCGGGGAGCAAATGTTGTTGGCAGTCTTCGCGGGCAGCGTCCCCGTTAACCATGTCAATCATGGTGCAGCACCACGCATCCGCGAACGGGCGCGCATGGCGCACCCTTGAGGCGTGACCGGCGCGAAGCTATCCCCCGTTCGGACGACACAGTGAAGGCGGAGACAGATGACGCGTTGGGCATGACCCTCCGGGAGTGACCTGACAGCAGGGCAAGGGCCGGACGCTGGCACAAGCCGTTCGCCTGCGCAATCGCCTGCCCGCTCCATTCGCGCCTGCGGCGCTCCCGTGTTGGCGTTGCTGCGGCAATCCGTCAGTGCCCGCTTTCCCTCTGCCCCCGCTGTGGGGGTCACACCTGCGAAGGGAAAGATCATGCCGAACGACGTTCAAGCCATCGCCCGCCTCAATGATTTGTGCCGCACGGCCATGGGGGTCGCGGGCAAGCTCGTGCAGACCCAGGGCATCAGCGCACTGCCGCCGGCCGACCAATCGGCGATCCGCCAGAAGGTCGAGACGTTCAGCGACTTCAGCGAGGACAACGACTCGTACGGCGAGCGTGACTTCGGAGCCTTCGAGCACAACGGGCAGCGTGTCTTCTGGAAAATCGACTACTACGCACCTGACCTGATGCACGGCAGCGAGAACCCGGCTGATCCGAAGCAGACCGTGCGCGTACTGACGATCATGCTGGCACACGAATACTGACGGGCAACGCGGGCGGCTGCATGCGTATGTGTGCAGCCGTCGGTCCCCTTCTTGTTGTGGATCGGGGAGGGGTTGCCCGAGACCTATCGCCGCGCGACCCCGGTGTCAAAGCAGATCGCCGTTGCACATCCCTGCGTGCGACATACGCCGGTATGCAGCACGATGGATCCGCGACCATCCTTCCATCGCTGAGCATGCAGGCGCGTGAGCGCCTGCGGGGGAAAACAGAGTGCGCCGCGACCTTATCGGCGCCCGAACGAAACCTTGCAAGGGGTCTGGGGGGCGGCAAAGCCCCCCAGGGACAGACCGGGCGGCGCGCCGCGTGTGGGCAGGGAGGGGGCCGGCCTGTCCGCTCGATCCGAAGTCAGGTCACGCCTGGCGTGCCGGGCGCGAGCGGGACGAGAGCCGCGAAGGTGAAGCCAGCATAAAGCCGTCCGGCCAGGGGGTGCGGCGCCGCGCGAGGGGATGCGCGGCGGGTGCTCAAGCCAACAATTGTTCGGGCGCGCCCCGTTGACCGGAGGGGTCAAGGGGCCAGCCTGCGGCGCGCCCGAAAATTCTTCGCTTGCCCCCTGGCCGACCGTCTTTCTCCCGGCTTCACCGACGCAATCAGGCGGCGGTTGAGCAAGGGAGAAGACCCATGGGGTTAGACCAATACGCGAACCTGTACCGCGCAGAGGATGCGGCCGGGGTGAGCGTGGATATCGACGAAGCGAAGAGCGTTGGGTCGCTCTTCTACTGGCGCAAGCATCCGAACCTGCAAGGATGGATGAAGCAGCTCTATCACGCCAAGGGCGGGCAGGACGAGGGCTTCAACACCAACACCGTGCGCCTCGACAGCGAAGACCTGGACGCGCTGGAGGAGGCGGTGAACGGAGGAAAGCTGCCGCATACCGAGGGGTTTTTCTTCGGGGAGTCTCAGCCCGAACATGCGGACGAAGACCGGCAGTTCCTGAAGCTGGCGCGCGCCGCCATCGCTGAGGGCTACGTCGTTTTCTACGACTCCTGGTGGTGACCAGGCCGAACCGAACGAACCAACGGGCTGCCGTGGCGCAAGCGCGGCAGCCGACAACCGAACAGAGCAATGGAGACGAAGTCCTGAGCAAACCGACACACAAGGCCTATGTGGTGCAGGAGGCGAAGGAAGGCAGCGAGCGCAAGGGGCGCTGGTTGGAAGTGGGAGCAGTCTGGCCGCACAAGAACGGCAGCGGTTTCGACGTGGTGATTGCCGCCGGCCTGGCGGTCAGTGGCCGTGTCGTGTGCGTGCCGCCGAAGCCGAACGAGGAGGAGGCGCCGGCCGCGTAGCAACAGCATGCAGGGGTGTGGTTGTCGTGGCGACATGGCGATCATGCCCCACTGCGGAACCGATGCAGCGCCGCCACAGTCAGAGGGGGAGCGCAAGCGGAAGTGGTGAGCCGGATTGCGAATCAACCCCCACGCGAATGATCGTCGGTCATGGCAGAGACAGTGAAAAGAGGAGTGAGCAAGTTGTTCGCGCTACTAGCGCGACACGGCCGCCGGCGTGGCCGGCCGCCTCACCTTGCAAAGGGGGAACGCTCCGCGCTCCCCCGTTTGATCCCTCTCCGGGGCGGCCTGCGGGCCGCGCAGGGTCAGTCATGACAGAGCGCCAGCCCCGGCCGGAGAGTTTCCGGCGGCGCAGCGGCAGCCGGAAGCGCGCCCGCTCGCGGACGTGGCAGATCGTGCTGACCGACGAGGAATATGCGGCCGGTCTGGCGAAGGCCGCAGCGGCGGGGTTGTCGCAATCGAGCTACGGGCGGGCGGCGCTGCTGGGGGCGGCGGGTCCGCGTGCAAGACGGGCGCGGCCGGTGAACGCGCAGGTGTTGCAGCCGGCCATCGTGGCGCTGAACCGGATCGGGAGCAACCTGAACCAGATCACGCATCTGCTGCATGTGACCCGGGCGGCGGAGGCAGGCGAGGCCCAGGCGACGCTGGACGAGGTGCGGGCGCTGCTGGTGACGATGCGCTCGGCCATCGGCGGGGAGCCGGGGCCGTGATTGCCAAGGGGAATCTGCACGCGAGCGGCGCCCGGCTCGCGGCCTACATGGTCACCGGCAAGGACGGCGAGAAGGCCGAGCTGTATCAACTGCGTGGCTTCGCGGATGCGGGCATCCGTGACGCCTTCAAGACCATCGACGCGGCGGCGAAGGGCTCGCATTGCACGAAGCCCTTCTTCCATGTCCAGGTGCGCAATCCGCAGGGCGACCGCGCCCTGACCACAAAGGAATGGGAACACGTCGCCGACCGGATTGAGCGGATCAACGGGCTGACGGGCCAGCCGCGCGCCATCGCGTTCCATACGGACGCGAAGACCGGCGAGCGGCACATGCATGTGGCCTGGTCGCGGATCGATGAAGAGAACCTGAAGGCCCGGCCGCTGCCCTTCTTCAAACTGCGGCTGAAGGAAGTCTGCCGGGAACTGGAAATCGAGCTGGGCCTGACGCAGGTCCGCAACGACCGGGCGCGGCCGGAAATCCGCGCAGCGCAGCGTGGCGAGCAGGCACAGTCCAAACGGCTCGGCAATGACGACCGCGCCATCCGGGGCGCGATCCGGGATGCCTGGGAGCGGGCGGACAACGGCAAGGCCTTCGTCGCGGCGCTGGCGGAAAGCGGCCTGGTGCTGTGTGCCGGCGACCGGCGGGACTATGTGGTGATGGACGAGCGCGGCGGTACGCATGCGCTCGGCAAGCGGCTGCTGGGCGTGAGCGCCGCCGACACGCGCAAGGTGCTTGCCGACCTGGAGCGCGACGCCATGCCGTCCGTCCTGGAAGGCCGCGCGACGATGCACACCCGCGCCATGGTGCGCGAGGCCGAGGTGCCGGCCATCGTCACCGAGGCCAAGGCCGCCGCCATCGAAATCACCCATCCGCTGCTGCAGCCCATGGTGCCGACGACGCGGGAGACGGCGCAGGTGATGCACACGGCGGTGACGAAGACCGTGCCGCTCGCTGCCAAGGGGCTCGAGCAGGCGGCCGATGTGGTGTCCGGCCTGGTGACGGGCCTGGGAGAGTTTCTGTTCGGGGGCATCGGGCACAGCCCGGCAGCGCCCCAAGAGCCTGCCGCGGCGCCGGTCATGGGCCGGCAGCGCGTCCGCTCCGGTCGCACGGCGGCGCAGGAGCGCGAGCGTTATCTGACGAACATGGCCTCCCCCGCTGAAATGTTCCACGAGGGTCACGTCATGGCGACGGTGAAGGCGCAGACGATGCCGGTGCGGCCGGAGATCGTGGATGCCATGCGCCGGAAGAGGGAGCAGGCGAAGCGCGAGCGCGACGAGTACGAGGACGACCGAGAACGCTAGGCCGGGTCACGCCCGGCGGAACCGTTGGCCCGACAACCGCACGCAGGCAGCGCGGTGAGGGGGGACGCGCAGGCGGCAGTAGTGCCGGCGGCGGTCTCCGCTTCCGCATCGTTCGACAGCACCGTCCCATGCGGACCGGCTTCCGTGCGGCAATGGTGCAACTGTGCACACCGGCACGGCTGCCCACGATCCGCAGCCGGAGCCAGGGCGACACGCTGCGCGAGTTCCGCGACGCCATGCGCCTGTTCAAGCGCAGCGCCCGGCTGATCCGTCAGACGCAGTTCGTGCTCGACCAGGCCCGCCGTGAAACGACAGGGCGTAGCTCGTATCCCGTGCGTCCTCGGACCAATCGCGCCGCCCTGTGGCGCTGGTATCGCCTGACCGGAAGGAGCTGGGCGCAGTTCATCGCCGATCACGGTCCCCGGTAGTGCTGACTATGGTCTGCATCTCTGCTACGCTGCGCCATGGACGCCGAAACCAGGGTCAGGCTCTACGAAGAGCATCCGGACGAAAGTCCGGAGTTGAGCGAAGCGCCGCCCTGGCTCATCCATCCGCCAAGCCGGCTCAGCAGCACAGCGTCATGGCGGCGCTTCCGCGATGGCACGCTGCTGCCGCTGATCGCCGCCCGGCCGGACGATGAATTCCTGCCGCAGTTCCTGGCGCAGACCGAAGCGGTGCTGGCCTGGCGCGCCGCGCTGTCTCCCGAGCAGCGGTTCTGGAAAGCGGACTGATCCCGCGCTGATCGCGGCCATCCGGTCAGGGCCGCGCCGGTGACCCGCAGCGGGCGGGGCATAGCCGGGAAGCTGGCACAAGCCGTTTGCCGCCGCAATCGCCGGCCCGCTCCATTCGCTGCGCTCCCGTGTTGGCGATGCGTCGTCAATCCGTCCGTGCCGACGCTCCCGATGCCCCCGTCCTGGGGTCACCAAAGAGCGAGGCCACCATGACCAAGAAACCGACCACGACAACCGCACCGGATCACCGCGGACCGCTGCTGCTCGACCCTGAAGAGCTGACAGAGCCGCGGCAAGCCATCACCTATGTGCTGCCCGCGGAATACCGGGCGGAGTTCGGCATCAGCGGGATCACGCTAGAGATCGTCGAAGACGACCTGCTCCCAAACGCGGGAGAGCCGTCATGAGCGCGCCCCGGTGCCTATAATAATGTTGGACGGCAAGGCCTATGTCTGGCGCGACCTGGTCAAGCTGCGCCGCGCGCAGCTGGCCGAATACGTCAAGGCTCAGCAGCCCGCGCTGTTCGAACTGCGCGAGGACAGCCGGCCGCAGACGGCGCGCTCGGCATCAAGCCGCTACCTTGAGCCGTCGCTGTTCGATGAGCGGAGGCCGGCATGAGACAGGTCATCGCTGAACACGCTCAGCGTTGCGTGGGCCATCTGGGCCGCATCACCATCGGCAGGCTGCGTCGGGATGCCCATGGCATTCACGAAACCATGGTGACGTTGATCACACCGACCGAGATCGTCACCTACGCAGCCTGGGCCGCTGACGGCGCCGTGGGCATGACGGAGACAGCGCGCCGCACGTTGCCGGAATTGCCGCTGCTCGGCTGACTGTTCTGCCGTCATCGGTTGAACACAACCGGCCAAGCCCTTGGTGTTGCATACGCCGCTGACGCACAACCTGCACACGCAAAACGCGTGTTGATTCGAGTACGCGGACGTGCTTCCTTATGCCGCATTGATGCGTTTGCGGGGGAGTGCAGTGATGCGGCCAGAGAGCTTGAAGAGAGCGGGCCGTCGCGCCGCGCTCACCATCGGCGCCATCGCCGCGTTGTCGCTGTTCTCCTTTGCGCCGTGGCGTTCCGACCAGCATCCCGCGCAGGCGCAGGACGTGCTGGCGCAGCCCAAGACCGAGAACGCCGCGCCGGTCAATCCGGCCCTTCTGAACCTGCAGACCGACAAGGCGAAGCCAATTGCACAGGCTCCAGCGCGCAACGTGCAGGAACCGTTGCCCGAACCGCCGCCCATGATCGCCGTGGAGAGCTTCCCGGAACTGCTGGTGGCGACGACGCCGACAACACCGGAGCAGGACGGCGCGCTGATGGCGGCGGTGCAGGCTTATGCCCCCGAGGGCGACACGGCCAGGGCGCGGCTGGACTTCCCCGAACGGGCCAAGCCGTTCATCGACTTCCTGGCGCAGTACCCCAGCTCCGGCTGGGCGATGGCCGTGCACATCAATCTCGGGCTGGGCTATCACCGGAGCGGCTATTACAGCCGGGCACTGGCGTCCTATGAGCAGGCCTGGGCACTGGGCAAGAACAGCCGCATCAACAATGAAGCGAAGCGTCTGACGGACCGCGCCGTGGGCGAGCTGCTGCGGATGCATGCGCGCATCGGCCACATGGATGAGATCGACGCGTTGCTGGCCGAGATCCGCGACCGGGACATCCAGGGCAGCGCCTCCGAACTGGTGACGGGCGCGAAGGAAGGCGTCTGGCTGATGCGCAACCGGCCTGGGATCGCCTTCCTGTGCGGGCCGAAGGCGCTGGTCAATGTGCTGTCCCGTGTCGGCGGGACAAACGCGCAAATCCTGATTGCCCATTCGGCGGAGTCCGGTCCCAAAGGCTTCAGTCTGACGCAGCTTTCCGAACTGGCGAGCAAGACCGGCCTCAAGCACCGGATCATCAAGCGCGAGCCTGGCCAGCCGATCCCGGCGCCGGCGATCATCCATTGGAAGCTGAACCACTACGCCGCCGTGGTGGACGAGAAGGACGGCCGCTACATGCTGGACGACCCGACCTTCCTGGCGGGCGCCGAAGCCATGACCCGCGAGGCGATTGATGCCGAGGGCAGCGGCTACTTCATCATCCCGGAGAGCGCGAAACCGACCGGACCCGGCGACGCTGCCGGCTGGCGCACGGTTGATCCGGCATCGGACGAGGCCAAGGCGGTCTTCGGCATGGGAGCGCCCTCCGCCACCAGCCCGGACCAGACGCTGTGCTGCGAGGGCAAGTCGCCGGGGGTGCCCTGCTGCAACGATCAATCGCCGCCGATGGCCACGGCCGCCGGCAACACGTATCTCATCAACCTTGCCGTCCGAGACGCGCCGGTGAACCAGCGCGCGGCCAAGGGCCCCTCGGCGGCGGTGACGCTGAACTACAACCATCGGGAAGCAAGCCAGCCCACCGCCGGCTTCAAGGGTTCCAACGTCGGCTTCAAGTGGAGCCTCAACTGGATCGCCTACTTGGAGGACTCGCCCTGGGCGTCGTCCTATATCTACCGCTATGCCGGCGGCGGCGGGAAGATCACCTACAAGAATGTCGGCAGCAGCTGGGCGCCCAAATATCAGGCGGAGATGCTGGCGAACGGGATGATCGTCCGCACGCCGGCCGACTTCGCCCTGCCGGCGACCTCCTTCGAGGTGCAGTTCCCGGACGGCAGCAAGCATGTCTATGGCCATATCGAACACCAGAACCCCGGCCGCAAGGTGTGGCTGACGCAGGTGGTGGACGCGCAGGGCAACGCCACGACCTTCAGCTACACCAACCTGACGGGCACGCAGGGCAGCGTGAACTGCACGACGGTGTGCCCGCGCCTAAACAGCTTCACGGACGCGACGGGGAAGACGACGACCTTCGCCTACGAGAACGCCAGCTGGCCGCTGCGCATCACCAAGGTCACCGATCACTTCGGGCGCTACAGCGCGCTGACCTATGACGGCAGCGGGCGCATCGCCAGCATCACCGACCCCATCGGCATCGTCTCCAGCTTCGCCTACGGCACGGGCGACTTCATGAGCACACTGACGACGCCCTATGGCGACAGCACCAATGCTGAGGGCACCAGCGAAGTCCACGGCGGCGTCACCTACAGCCTGTGGCTGGAGATGACGGACGCGCTGGGGCAGAAGGAGCGCTTCGAATACGGCAATACCGTGGTGCCGAACGACGTCACCACATTCGGCGACATGAAGAACGTGGCGCACATGCCGACGGGTTACCCCTATCCTGACTTCTGGAACTGCTGCCGGGTCATGCGCAACAGCTTCCACTGGGACAAACATGTCACGTCGCTGCAGACGCCGGGTACCTGGAACTACGACCAGGCGATGCTCCGGCACTACACGCACGACGCCCATGTCGGCGCCAACTCCGTCGCGGCGCCGATCTTGAACTCCGTGCTGCCACCGCTGCAGCGGCGCATCTTCTATGCCTATCAGGACGCGATCAGCAGCATCTGGTCGGGCATGCCGGCCACGCCCATCTACACCGGCGTCGTACTGGACGACGGCACGAGCAAGGTGGAGAGGGCGACCTACCGCAACGCCGGCCAGCCGGACAAGCCGCACCCCGTCGAGACGCGCACCGACGCGCTCGGGCGCACGACGAAGTTCACCTACGCGACCGGCGACATCGACCTCACCAAGATCGAGCAGCAGATATCGGCGACGCCGACCTGGGCGACGCTGGCGCAGTTCACCTATGACGCGAACCACAATGTCCTGACTGCGACGGATGCGGCCGGCCAAGTCTGGCGCTATGCCTACAACGCGGCGGGGCAGCTCATCTACGCCACCAACCCGCTGAACGAGACGCGGTTCTGGGAGTACGACGCCAGCGCGCGGCTCACGCGCGTCACCGTGCCCGTGGCTGTGGCGCATGCCAGCGTGGTCTACGGCACCACCAATCTCTCGGCCGCGACCGCCAAGAGCCTGAACTACACGGCCGCCTGCTCGGGCATGACGGCGCCGGCCAACACCAACCTGCCAATCAGCGTGACGGACAGCGAGGGCTACATCAAGTGCTTTGAGTACGACGCGCTCGACCGCATCGTGAAGATCAAGTATCCCGACGGCACGACGGACCTGTATGACTACAACTTCCCCACGGGACTGTCGTCACAGCCGACCTGGACGACCGGCAGCGTGCCAACGGCCGGCACGCCGAGCCTGGATGTGTGGCGCACCACGGACCGGCTGGGTCGGGTGAAGGACTATGTGTATGACCGCAACCGGCAACTCATCAAAGCCAGCGAGACCGTGACGGTGAGTGGCAGCCCGACCACCCGCACCACGCAGTACGCCTACTACGCTAACGGCACGCTGAAGGAGCTGACGGACGCCAACGGCAATGTGACGCGCTGGGATATCGACATCCAGAGCAGGCCCACATCGAAGACCTATGCCTATGGCACGGCGGATGCGAAGACGGAGAGCTACACCTACGACATCGTCGGCCGGCTCAAGACACGCACCGACGCCCGCGGCCAGACGCTCACCTACACGCTGAACAAGGACGACACGCTCGCGTCGTACGCCTTTACCAACGCCGTGGTGGCGACGCCCGGCGCCAGCTTCGCCTATGACGCCTGGTATCCGCGCCGGACCAGCATGACGGATCAGTTCGGCACCACGACCTGGACCTACAAGGCCGTCGGCACGAACGGTGCGCTGCTGCCGTTGACCGAGAACGGTCCCTTCGTCTATGACTCCATGACGCAGGACTATGACGTGGCCGGGCGCTTATCGAGCCGTACCGTGTCCAACACTACGGCGGAGACTTTCACCTATGACCTGCTGGGGAGGGTGAGCACGCATGCCAGCCAGGTTGGCAGCTTCACCTATACCTATCTCGGGCAGACCGGGCAGGTGGCGAGCCGTACCGGGGGCGGCGTTGTCACCAACTGGGGCTACGACACCAACGCCAACGACCGGCGGCTTTTGAGCATCAGCACCACGGGCGCCGTGGCGCGGAACTTCAGCTACACGGCCAACGCCTATCAAATCACCGGCATCACGGACACCGCGCCTGGCACGCACCCCTGGCTCAGCCAGACCTGGAGCTTCACGCACGATGCATCGGACAGATTGCTCACCGGCGACGGCAGCATCGCCGGCAATCACGGCTACGGCTATGACAAGCTGGACAACGCGCTGAACTTCGCCGGCATCACCGGCACCTACAACGGCCTGAACCAGATCAGCACCTTCAACGCCGTCAGCCACACCTACGACGCGAACGGCAATCTGAGCAGCGACGGCGCCCGTACCTACACCTACGACGCCGCTGACCGGCTGGTGACCATCACGCAGGGTGGCACGACCGTCACCTTCGCCTATGACGGTTTGGGCCGGCGCCTGAAGCAGATCGTCGGTGCGACCGAGACCCGCTATCTCTGGTGCGGTCCGGCCATCTGCCAGCAGCGCAGCGGCGCGGAAACCCTGCAGAAGCGTTTCGTAGCCGAAGGCGAATACGTCCAGACGGGCACCAAGAAGTACCTGACGCTGACGGACCATCTCGGCAGCGTGCGCGATGTCATCGACATCACCGGCACGCCAACGCTGGTGGGCAGCTTCGACTATCGACCCTACGGTGAGGTGGCGCGCAGTTGGGGCACGGTCACCACGGGCTACACCTATGCCGGCCTCTTCGCCCAGACGAACACGAACCTGCTGCTCTCGACGACCCGCGCCTACAACCCGGCCAACGGCAAGTGGCTCAATGTTGACCCGATACGGGAACGGGGCGGGATCAACCTGACGGGCTACGTTGGCGCCGGACCGATGGCTGCTAACGATCCGTTGGGATTGAAATTTCGGTTTGCTGATGGAATTGATCCTGGCTACATAGCCGCCTACTTGGATGCGATAGAGTATCTTCGCAATAACAGTTCAATTTTCCGTGCTATATATGATGCTGTCGACAAATCACCAAACTGGTACACGATTGGAGGTTGGGAAAGTTATTCTAAGGGGAACGCTTATTTCCCGCCGTTAAAGAGGGTGTACTGGAATCCTAAAGCAGCCATGTGGTTTTGCCCTGGCGTGGATGCACAATCACCGGCGCTGGCCCTTGCACACGAAATTGTTCATGCTTGGCGGCATGACAGACTAGGTAGCTTAGATGATTCAAAGTATCCGTGGTGGTTGGAGTTTTGGACTGGTCCAGAAGAATTAGCTGCCCTTAAAGTCGAAGCACTCATCGCATGGCAGTTGGGTGAGTCTATTCGGCCGATACATAGACCAGGGTGGTTCCGGCCCGTGCCTTCTCCTGTGCCGCCTCTGCATAAGAATGAGATCAAGTAAGTGGGTGGATTTTCAAATAGATTGACCAGCCTCGGGCTCTCTTGCTTGTTACTGCTTGGACTTTGTTTCTTGGTTCTTGGTGCGAGTGGTCCGATATGGGTGACCCGTGATATTGCAAGGTCGATCAACTCAGGCAAGATCGAGAAGATTGAGGTGTTTTACTGTAGTGCCGATGGTCCAGGTCTCATTGAACACATACCTTCACAGCCAGCCATGAATTTCCACGATTGGGTAATGAACGGAGCTGGGGCAAGCCGCTGCGGTAGGTATGTTTATAGTAGAAAAGACTTAGCTATCACTGATGCAAAGGAAGTGAAAGAGGCATTCAGGAAGTTGGGGCAATTCGGGAAGAACTTGGGTCGATATTTCCCTATCTGGGCGCCATTTCCAAGCGATATAGTGGGCGACTGAATTTACTTTTATGAAGAAGGCGGCGGCAGAGTTTTCGCTATCTATATCCCTCAATTGCCGACTCAGCACGGAGGCGTTGTTGCAACTTGGCGCTACTTTGACGACAAATGGACCCTTGTTGATATGGAGAACTCCTTGCGCAGTGATATTTACAATGATGCAAAAGCGTTATTCATAGCCAAATAGATTGTGATTCACGATTCTGTCTGTGGAATGTCTGCTCCAAAATGGACATCTCGTGTGACCCGCCTAGTCAGCGAGGTGGTTTGATGCAGAGTGTCCATTAGAGGTGAAGTGGACACTACAGCACAGCGCGTCCATGGTCGTAGAGCGTGGACACGAGGCGGGTGATGACGGTGACGGGACGGACGCCGCGACGCGTGCAGAGCTACCCGCTCAAATTCGAACTTGAACTGGTGGCGCAAGCGCTGGCGCCGGGCGTGTCGGTCTCGGCGCTCTCGCGACGGGTGCAGAGCTACCCGCTCAAATTCAAACTTGAACCGGTGGTGGAAGCCGCACGGAAGCGGAGCGCGAGGCGCTGATCGTGAAGGCGGCGGAGAAACTCAGCGTCGGCGCCTACCTGCGGCTGGCAGGCCGCCCGGCGCGCTTGACGGGGAGCCGGAGACAGCACTGCTCGCTGTTTGATCATGAAGTCCTGCGATCACTTCCCCTTCGCCGCTTCCTTCTGGATAGCCTCGAACCTGGCCTTGGTCTCGTCTTCGAGCTGCTTCTGAGCGCGCTTGCGTTCGGCGTCCGTCATCTGCTGACGGGCCTGCGCGCGCTGCGCCGCGCGCTCGGTGATGGCATCGGACTGGCACTGCATGATCTCGCGCCGGCGCCGGACGATCTCGTCCTTGGTCCATGACGGATCGGTGCAACCGTACGGGTCTCGGTAGCCGCTATCACCATTGTTCGCTGACGGCGGCGCGGGCAGCACCAGCACCCCGAAATGCGCCAGCTGGTCGGCGTTGTTGGGCACGGCGCGGCCGTCCGGCAGGATCAGCATGACGGGCACACCCTGCGCCTGGCCGGGGCTGGTCATCGTCGGTGAGCCGAGATAGCACGAGCTGATGCCGGTGAAGCAGGTGGCGGTCTTGCCGCCCTGCAGGGCCACGCGGCCACGCACCGAACCGTTCACGGCCGCATGCGTCTTGTTGACGCCGTCCACGGCGCCCTGCGCGCCCTGCGTGCCGGCCTTGACGGCATCGTCCACGCTCTTGCCGAGCTGTTTGAACCAGTCGCCGAGCCCGCCGGCTGAGGAGGCCGCGGGCTGCGGCGCGTCCTGCGCCCGGGCGGCGTGGAGTGCTAAGACAGCCACCAGGGCGGCGGCCGTGCGTAGAGCGGGGGAGATCATGGCGCGTAGCTCCTTTCCTTGGGTGAAGCACGCCGGATGAGCAGAGGCGTGCAGACTATAATCGGTGGACTATAGTCTGCTGGGGCGCCGACAGTTCCGGGAATGCCCCGGGAGCGGAATCAACTACTCATCGACGCCTTCGCGCAGGTACTGCGCGCGGCGCGCGCCCGGGCGGAACAGACGCAGGAAGACCTGGCCTTCACGGCCGGCATCGACCGCACCTTCGTCGGGCTGCTGGAGACGGGGAAGCGCCAGCCGTCGCTGAGCGTGGTGTTCGCGCTGGCCGAGGCGCTCGGCACCACGCCGGAGAGCCTGGTCAAAGACACGCGCAAGCTGATGGCGTGATCAGGTTTCCGTGCCGCGCCACAAATCGGCGGGCAGCATTTCCGGGATGGTGTCCTGGCGCTCGGCTGCTTCGAGCAGCTCTCGAACCTTGCGTTGGTTCAGCATGGCGATTTCGCCGGCCTTGACCATCACGAGATTGCCGCTGTCGGCGAGTTGCACGAGCGCGCCGGTGTCCTGGCCTTTGCTGATGGTGCCGAGCACGCGGCAGCCCTTCGGCAGCGTGTCGGTGCAGGCGCGCCAGTCGCCGGCGGGATCGACCGCCACGCGTGGCGGCACGGCAGCACTACGCGGCGGGCGCCGCTTGCGGAACTTCACGGCCATGCGGAAGCCATAGCAGTTGATCGGCGGACCGGCAATAAGCCGGTGCCGCACCGCACATTTCGCTTTGCTCCTGACGTTGCGCTATGGCATGTCAGTCGGCATGCGCAGTGCGACCTGCACACTGGGCGGCAGCGGCGAGTTTGGACGACATGACAGAGACCACCCAGCAGCAATTCGGGAAGCTTGCCGCGCAGTGCGGGCAACGGCTGCCGCTGCAGGTATGCCAAAGCCGTGCGGGCTTCTATGTCGGCACCCTTGATGCGGACGGCCTGCCCTACAGCCGCGAGAGCGTTGAATACTGGCCGAGGCGCGCGCCGGCCGACAAAGCCCTGAGCACGGGCACCTTCACGCAGCGCGCCGAACCCTGAGCCTGCCATCCGCAACTGGGAAGGTGTTCGTTTCGCCAGCCCGGGGAAAGAGAAGGACAGCCCCAGCACCGGTCACGCGTCGGCTGCAAGACCAGGGGGCCGCCCGGATCGCGTCCACGATGTCCGATCATGGACGCGATGATGCCTGCGACCATGTCCACGCTCTACGACCATGGACATGGTCATACAGAGATCGTCGGCGAGCACCTGCTACGCGAGGACAGCAGCGAATTCCCCAGGCACATCAGATGACTATCCGCTCGACCTCATCCAGCGAGACATCGTCGTTGCGGCGGTCGTAGAGGCCCGTGGTGCGGGCGCTTTCGTGCGCGGCCATCTGCTGCGCCACTTCGAGCTTGCCGCCGTTGCGCAGATACTCGGTGATGCCCGTGGCGCGGAACGAGTGATTGCCGATCTTCGTCAGGATGCCGGCATCGGCGGCGCGCCGGCGGATCATGCGGTAGGCGTCGGACTGCGTCATGGGCTGGTCCGTGAGCAGACCCGTGCGGCCGAGCGCCGTGCGGAAGAGGGGAGCGCGTGGTGTGGCGCCCAGCCCCGCCGCGTCGCTGTACGCGTGCAGCCAGGCCTCCAGCTTGTGATGGCAGGGCATCTCATGCACCTTGCCGCCTTTCTCGTGCAGCCGAACCCACAGGCGTCGCTGCTGGACATAAACATCCTCGCCCTTCATGCCGAGCGCCGCGCCGACGCGGGCGAAGGTGAAGACCATCAGGCCGATCAGCGCGCGGTCGCGCTTGCCGACCAGCGTGGTGGCGTCAATCGCATCGAGCAGCGCCCGGGCTTCTTCGGCTGTCAGCACCGGCGTCTTGCCCTTGCGTACCGCATGCTTCGGCCCGCGCACGGCACTGGCGGGATTGACGGCGAGTTGTTGGCCGATCACCAGCCAGTCGAACAGCATGCGGATGCCGGCGAGATGCTGTTTAACCGAAGGCGGCGCCAGCCGCTGCATCAGGGTCTCGACATAGGCCGCGACATGCACGGGCTCGATGTCGCGCAGCTCCACGAGACCCGCACCCAGACACCAGTCCGCGAATTGCACGGCGGCAGCGTGGTAGGCCCGGCGGGTGTTGGGGTTGCGGATGTTGGCGGTGAAGAACTCAACATAGCGGCGCGAGGCCTCGGGCGTCGGCGCGAAGAGTGCCGGCAGCACGAGGGTTTCCGCCGCGGTTACCGCGCGCTCACCGACCATCCCCCTACCCATCGATTAGTGACTGATAACGTCCTTTATCAAGCAGTGGTTAACAAGAAGTGAAGGGGCTGCGCATCTTGTCGAGGTGATGCGGCCGGCCCTGTCGCTGCCCTGCGGACTTCGCCGAGAATGGGATGCAGCAGCGGGCACCTCGCCGGCTCCCCTACCGATGCGAGCCAAGAGTCGCTATACAAGACGAAACGAGAGAGACCCTGACCATGACCATGAATCGTCGCCCTTCGACCCAGGACATAACCTGGCTGCTCGACCTGTCGAAGAACAAGCAGCTCGATCTTGATCCGCCCTATCAGCGGCGTAGCGTCTGGACTTTGAACGACAAGCAGTTCTTTTTGGACACGGTCTTCCGAGACTACCCGAGCCCAGCGATCTTTCTGCACAAGACCGTCGATGACGCCGGTCAGGCGACATATCACGTTGTTGACGGCAAGCAGCGAACGCAGACGATCCTCGATTTTGTCGCTGACAAGATCAAGATCAGCAAGGACTACGGTGACGCGCGGCTCGACGGTAAGCGGTGGTCTGAGCTGGTAGGCGACGTTGATCTCAAGCAGCAGTTCTGGAACTATCAGATCACGGTGGAAATGATCCCCCTTGTCGAGGGCACTGTGGTCAACGAGGTCTTTCAACGGCTCAACCGCAATGCACGCCGCCTCACTGCACAAGAGCTGCGTCATGCGAAGTTCGGTGGCTGGTTCATTTCGACCGTTGAGGCCGAGGCATTAAAAGAAGAGTGGCAAAAGCTGGGGGTAGTCACCAAGGGACGAGCCAAGCGCATGGGGGATGCGCAGTTCCTGTCCGAGCTGTTTCTCGTCTTGCTTGAAGGAAAGGTGCTTGGCTTCGACCAAGACGCCTTGAACGAGATGTATGCTAAATACGATGACATCGCTGAGACGGTTCCTGAGTTAAGCGAAGACGCGTTCGTTGATCGTCTCCAACAAGTGAAGGCCTTGCTGGAGCAGATGGAGGAAGCCAACAAAGCCGTCACACTGCACGCGAAGGGCTCCGGCAACTTCTACACCTTATGGGCATTGGTGGCGCTGACGGATAACCTACCTGCTTCCGTGGACCTCGCTACCCGCTACGCAGCGTTCATGGAGCGCGTCGCTGAACTTGCCGCACAGGATGACTTGCAGGCGTTCTTGCAAGCGCATCCGGGGAAGGAATACGCGCTTGCGTTCAACTATCACGACAACGCACGTGGCGCTAGCACCGACCTGTCGCAACGCGTGGCTCGGCTTGAAGCTCTCCGCGCCGCTGTGCTCGCCTGACATGAAAATCCCGGCGTCAATCCGAAACGCCTTCGATGATCAAGAGGCTAAGTACAAACGCCTCAGAGAGAAGGTTGATAACGCTGTCAAAAGCTTCCGCAAGTCGAGGTGGCACTACGAGAGCAGAGTGAAGGAGTTGCAAAGCTACGCGCTGAAGCTGGAGTCTGGTCGCTTTCGCGACCCGCGTGGTCTCGAAGATTTCTTCGCCTGCACGCTCGTCGTCGTGAACCTCGCCGAAGTTGAAGAGGCAGAGCAGCTGATCCGGCAGAGGTTTGACTTCCACGAGCGGCGGCCAACCGCCGCCTCCCTAACGCACAAGCGCCCGGACTCATTTCTGTTCGATGATCTACGCTTGTATGTCGCTATCGCTGCTGATCCGAACATGCCGCCCACGGGCCTTGAAGGCGTGCGATTTGAGTTTCAGGTGAAGACCTTCTTGCAGCATGCCTGGTCGATTGCAACACATGACCTGGTCTATAAGACGGACGATGTGAATTGGAGCAAGCAGCGCATCGCCTATCAGACCAAGGCGATGCTGGAGCACGCAGAAGTATCGATCCAGGAAGCGGCGAAACTTGCTGCGTCCGGCGCGCTTGCGAAGGAAGATCCTCAGACGGAGAACTTGAAGCGGGCGATTGCGCTTCTGCGCGAGCAGTGGACAGCAGACCTACTTCCAACAGACGTTCGTCGGCTCGCTGACAACTTCCTTGGTCTCGCCAAAAACCTGCGGCTTGACCTCGACCGCTTCAAAGCTGTTCTTGATGCTGGGAAAGCAACGACCGGCTCCCACCCGACCAACTTGTCTCCCTACGCTACCCTC
>JADLHF010000006.1 GCA_020848935.1 Acetobacteraceae bacterium | reverse complement strand
GCAACATCCGATTGAGGCAACATCCGATTGAGACAGTGCATCAGCACGGGCCGCCGGTGCGCGAACTATGCCTCCATCGTGCCATCGGCGTACGGCAACTGCTCGGCCAGGCCGTGGCGCCATGTGATCGCTGGCGCCCGTGTCCTCGCCACCGCGAGCATGCCCTCGTTGCGGTCAAGCCCGGTGACACCCCGGCCCGACCCGATGCGTCGGGCAACCTCGCGCGCCAGCACGCCGGTCCCGCAGTGGCTGCAGCATTCGGGAAACCTGGCCACCCGAAGGTTCAAGCCTAGTCGTGTTCAGGCGTGCACAGCAAGATTTTCGCGCCGCCCTGCCTACAGCCGAAAACGCCCACTCTTCAGGAGGTTCCGGTCGTGACGCCGCCAACTGGACATAATCGCCAATTCAGAACCGAAGTACCTGGCCGCGCGCAAGTGACGACGATCGCGATGTGCCGTGCTGCCCGGTTGTCGCTGCTGGCCGGGACCACGCCGGCGGCTGCGCGCCACTGGCGGTACTGGCGTGGAGTGCGGCGATCAGCGTGGTCCGGCCCGCGCTGACCGCGGGCCCGGCGCAGGCTGCCGATCCCGGGCGCCGCGGCCGCTTCGGTGCTCAGCCGCAGCAGGATTTCGCAGCCGCCGGCACGGGGGGCGCGCAACAGCCGGCGGCCGTTGCCGCCTGAAGCTCGGCCAGGGCCGGCTGCCTGGTGGCCGGCGCGCAGCAGCCCGATGCCCCGGGCGCCTGTTCGGTGGCGCAGACGCCGGTTTCCGGCAATTCGAGCCGGACCTCCCGCGCGGCGTCCCAATCGCCGGCCAGGGCGGCAGCGATGCTGCGGACCTGCTCGTAGCCGGTGGCCATCAGAAAGGTGGGCGCCCGGCCATAGCTCTTCATGCCGGCAATCCAGAAGCCGGCCTCGGGGTGGCGCAGTGCGGCCTCGCCATGCGGGCGGACGGTGCCGCAGGAATGCAGGTTGGGGTCGATCAGCGGGGCCAGCGCGGGGGTCGCCTCCACCGCCGGGTCGAGCGCGAGGCGGATTTCGCGCAGGAAGGACAGGTCGGGCCGGAAGCCGGCCGCAACGATCATGCGGTCGGTCCGCACCGTGGTGTCGCGCCCATCCTGGCGGCCACGGACGGCCAGCATCCCGCCGTCGCGCCCGATACGGTCGATCAGGAACGGGGCGAGGGCGGTCACCGCGCCGGATTCGACCAGCGCCTGTGCCCGGCTGCCGAGGGCACCGCGTTCGGCGAGCCCGTCGCTGGCACCGCCACCGAAATTCACCGCGCCGAGCGGGCGGCGGAACGCCCACAGGATGCGCGTGCCGGGCGCCTGCTTCGCCAGTTCCACCAGGTCGAGCACGGCGTTCATGGCCGAATGGCCGGCCCCGACCACCAGCGTGGTGGCGCCGGCGTAGCTTGCCCTGGCATCGCCGAGCACGGCGGGGATGCCATAGGCGATGCGGTCGGCATTGGCGGCTTCGCCCGGTGCCTTGATGCCGTGGGCGCCGGCCGGGTTGGGGGCCGCCCAGGTGCCGGAGCAGTCGATCACCGCGGCGGCTTCCAGTGCCTGCACCTCGCCGCGGTGGGCGACATGCAGCACGAAGGGGGCATCGGTGCGGCCGGTGCCGTCATGCAGCCGCCCGTGATCGCGCCGGGCGATGTCGATCACCTGGGTGCCGGTGCGGATGCGGCCGCGCAATGCCGGCGTCGCGGCCAGCGGGGCCAGGTAGTCGCGCAGCATTTCGCCGCCGGTGGGGTAGGAGTCCGGGTCGGGCGCCTGCCAGCCGGTGGGTTCCAGCAGCGCGCGGGCGGCGGCGTCGGTGTTGTAGCGCCAGGGCGAGAACATGCGGACATGCGACCACGCGCGCACGGCGTGGCCGATTTCCCCGCCGGCCTCCAGCACCAGCGGCTCCAGGCCGCGCGCCAGGAGGTGGGCGGCGGCGGCCAGGCCCACGGGTCCGGCACCGATGACGACGACGGGAAGCGATGGCTGAGGCATGGGATTGGACCCTCGATGCATTGATGGCTTAGGTATAGGCGATCACCCAACGCCGGACAAGCGCCGGACTCAGCAATTTCGCGCAGCGGGGACGCACGGCTGCGATGTGGCGAAGGCGCGCCCGGCATCCTGCAAGGCCGCGGTCGCTTCCATCCAGGCGCCCAGGGCCACCTGGAACGCGGCGCGGCCGCTATCGGTGAGGGCATAGACGCGGCGCGGCCGTCCCTGCACCACCTCGTCGCGGACGGTCACGAAGCCGCCCGCCTCGAACTCGCGCAGCACGGGATAGATGGTGCCTTCGGTGGGCGAGCAGCAGCCGCCGGTGACGCGGGCGACCGTCCGCGCCACCTCGTAGCCATGCATCGGCCCTTCATGCAGGACCCGCAGGATGAAGAACTTCGACAGCCCCATCTTGATCGTGCCGGCCCAATAGGCGGGCGAGCCGTAGTCGATGCGGGGGGGCGGGGCAGGGTGCGGAGCGGTCATGGAGCGATTGTATCCATCGCACCTCGATGCATCAATACCCCTGCCTCCGCCGGCCGGTCAGCGCTTGGCGGCGACGAACACGTAGCGCCGCGCGGCGGCGAAATTCAGGAACATCCCGGCCGCAACGCCGGCCGCGATCGCCACCACCGGATATTCGGCGCAGAACGCGCTCACCGTCACCAGCACGAAGAACACGCCGCGATTGACCACGAAGCCCACGCTCTGGGTGCCCAGGAACACCGCCCATTGCCGCCCCGCCGCCATGTGATGCGGACCGCGGAACGTCCATAGCCGGTTGAAGCCCCAGGTAAAGCTCGCGGCCACGACATAGGCAACGGCGCCGGCGCCGTAGAGGCCGATCGCGCCGCGCAGGCTGTACACCACCGCGGTATCCACCACGAACCCCGCCGCCCCCACGGTGCCGAAGCGCAGGAACTGCGTCGCCAAAAGCGCCAGGTGGTCGCCGAGAAGCCGTTGCATGAAGGCCCGCATACCCTCCGCATAGGACCAGCCCGCGCGCAATGAAAGCCCGGCCGCGCGCCATTTTCCGCCGCGCATATCCGCCTCGCGGTCGTGGCCGGGCCGAGCATGGCCAGCGTCCACGACGATAGGCCGACAATTCAGGCGTGCATCGCACCCATGGTTTCCGCTAGGCTTTTCGCCACAGGGATCGCCAATCCGCGCCACGGCACAAGCCGGGCCGCAGGATTGCCAACGACGCGTCACGTTCAGGGAAATTTGTCATGCCGCGATACGGCCTTCTCAAGATGGCTTTCGCGCTGTTGATCGGCGAACGGCCCGCCGCGACCACCAACCGGCCCGCGTTCATGCCCGTCGTTCCCGGGTGTGCGGCGCGGTGGATCGCGTCCTGATGCGGCGTGGATCCCGCACCGTCGCCGGCATCCCCGCTTCCGGCAACGAACGGAAGCCGCCCCCGACTTTGCAGCAGGACGCGGCGCGCGACGCAGACGATCTGCCCGCCCGCCGCGCCGTAGGAGGAGAAAGACGATGAAAAGACGCAGTTTCCTGGCCAGCGCGGCCGCGGCCGGCCTCGCCCTGCCAGCCGCCGTGCGCGCCCAATCCGCGACAACGCTGCGCTTCATCCCGCAGATCGACCTCACCTTCCTTGACCCGCACTTCACCACCGCCAATGTCACCCGGGTGCACGGGTTCATGGTGTTCGACACGCTGTTCGGCGAGGACGGCAAGGGCGGCACCTCGCACCAGATGCTGGCCGGCCATGTGGTGGAGGATGGCGGCAAGCTGTGGAAGCTCACCCTGCGCGACGGGCTGGTGTTCCATGACGGCGCGCCGGTGCTGGCGCGCGACTGCGTTGCCTCGATCAAGCGCTGGGCGCGGCGCGACCCGATCGGCGACGCGCTGATGGCAGCCACCGACGACCTGTCCGCGCCGAGCGACAAGGTGGTGCAGTTCCGCCTCAAGAAGCCGTTCCCGCTGCTGCCCTATGCGCTGGGCAAGGCGGCCTCGCCGATGTGCGGCATCATGCCGGCGCGCCTGGCGGAGACGGACGCGTTCCAGCAGGTGTCCGAGGTCATCGGCTCCGGCCCGCTGCGCTATGTCGCCGATGAGCGGGTGCAGGGTGCCACCAACGTCTATGCCAGGTTCGAAAAATACGTGCCGCGCGGCGACGGCGCGCCGACCTGGACCGCCGGGCCCAAGGTGGTGCATTTCGACCGGATCGTGTGGACCACGATGCCGGACAACTCCACCAAGGCCAACGCCCTGATGGCCGGCGAGCAGGACTGGTGGGAGAACCCGAGCTACGACCTGATGCCGCTGCTGCGCCCGAACAAGGATATCGTGCTGCAGGTGCTGGACCCGATGGGCGGCGTGCTGATGGTGCGCGGCAACATGCTCCAGCCGCCGTTCAACAACGTGGCGATCCGCCGCGCCCTGCTGGAGGCGATCGACCAGACCTCGTTCATGCAGGCGGTGGTGGGCGACGAGGAGCAATATATCCGCAAGCCGTATGGCGTGTTCCCGATCGGGGCACCGATGGCGTCGGATGTCGGGATGGAGGCGCTGACCGGGCCGCGCGACCTGGCAAAGGTGCGCGAGAAGATCAAGGCGGCCGGCTATGCCGGTGAGAAGGTCGTGCTGATCGTGCCGATCGACTACGTCAACCTCAAGGCCACCGCGGATGTCTGGGCCGACATGCTGAAGAAGGTCGGCATGAACGTCGACTATGTTGCCACCGACTGGGGACAGATGCTGACCCGGCGCAACAACAAGGGACCGATCGACCAGGGCGGCTGGTCCTGCTTCACCACCGGCTGGTCCGGCAGCAGCGTCGATACCCCGGCCGGGCACCCGCCCCTGCGCGGCAATGGCGACCAGAAGGCGGCCTGGCCGGGCTGGTACATCAGCCCGGAGATGGAGGCGATGCGTGCCGCCTGGTTCGACGCGCCGGACCTGGCCGGCCAGCGGAAGATCTGCGCCGACATGCAGCGCCTGGCGCTGAAGGAGGTGCCGTTCTGGCCGCTCGGCCAGTCGGTGGCGCCGACCGCCTTCCGCCGCGACATCAGCGGGGTGGTGGACGGCTTCGCCGTATTCTGGAACGTTCACCGCGGCTGACAGGCCGGGGCGGGCACAAGCCCGCCCCGCACCCGCAATCATCCCACCCCCGGAGAGTCCGCATGAAACGCCGCAGCTTCCTTGCCGCCTCCGCCGCCGGGCTCGCCCTGCCGTCGGTGGCGCGCGCGCAGAAACAGACCACGCTGAAATTCATCCCGCAGATCGACCTTGCCTTCCTCGATCCGCACTGGACCACCGCCTATGTCACCCGCAACCACGGCTACCTGGTGTTCGACACGCTCTATGGCCAGGACGGCAGCTACAAGGGCTCCCCGCAGATGGTCGAGGGCCATGTGGTCGAGAACGAGGGGAAGCTGTGGAAGCTCACCCTGCGCGACGGCATGCTTTGGCATGACGGCGAGCGCGTGCTCGCCCGCGATTGCGTCGCCTCGGTCAGGCGCTGGGCACGCCGCGATTCGCTCGGCGACGCGCTGATGCAGGCCACCGACGAGCTTTCGGCACCAGACGACAAGACCATCCAGTTCCGCCTCAAGCGCCCGTTCCCGCTGCTGCCCGAGGCACTGGGCAAGTCACCCTCGCCGATGCCGGCAATGATGCCGGAGCGGCTGGCCAACACCGACCCGTTCACCCAGATCAAGGAAATCATCGGCTCCGGCCCCTACATGTACAAGGCGGACGAGCGGGTGCAGGGCTCCAAGAACGTCTACCAGCGCTTCGAGAAATACAGGCCGCGCGACACCGGCACGCCGGACTGGACCGCCGGTCCCAAGCGGCCGTGGTTCGACCGCATCGAATGGACCACGATGCCGGATGCCTCGGTCGCCTCCGCGGCGCTGCAGAACGGCGAGCAGGACTGGTGGGAATACGTCACCCACGACCTGATTCCCTTGTTGAAACGCAACAAACAGGTCAAGGTCTCGATCCAGGACCCGACCGGCGGCGTTGAGATGGCCCGCCCGAACCATCTGACCCCGCCGTTCAACAACCCGCGCATCCGCCAGATCGTCAACGCCGCCATCTACCAGGCGGACTTCATGCAGGCGATCGTCGGCGACGACCCCAGCATGTACTACACGCCGCTGGGCTATTTCTGCCCCAAGACGCCGATGGCCAGCGAGGTGGGGCTGGAAATGTACACGGCGAAAAAGAACCACGCCAAGATCAAGGCCGAGCTGGCCGCCGCCGGGTACAAGGGCGAGAAGGTGGTGCTGATGGTCGCGGTCGACTACCCGATCCTCAAGGCGCTGGGCGACGTGCTGGCGGACGTCCTGACCAAGATCGGCGTCAACGTCGATTACATCGTCACCGACTGGGGCACCATGTTGCAGCGCCGCGCCAAGAAGGAGCCGGCGGACCAGGGCGGCTGGAACCTGTTTGTCACCGGCTGGGCCGGCACCGACCACCTCAACCCCGCCGGCCACATCGCCTTGCGCGGCAATGGCGACCAGCCCAGCTCCTGGCCCGGCTGGTGCACCTCGCCGGAACTGGAGCGGCTGCGCAACGCCTGGTTCACCGCCCCGGACCTGGCCGCCCAGCAGGCGATCTGCGTGGACATGCAGAAGCAGGCGCTGATCGACGTGCCGTACATGCCGTTGGGGCAGTACCAGCAGCCCACCGCCTATCGCAGCGACATCACCGGGATGCTGAACGGATTCGCCACCTTCTGGAACGTGCGCCGGGCATGATCGGGCGCATGGAAGCGGGCAGGGGAGGCAAACCTGCCCGCTTTCGCCGCCGGCGCGTCGGCAGGGCGTGGCCATGGAATCTGCACAGTGACTGCGAGGAATGGCTTGCGACCGCCCGCACCACACCGCATAACTGCGCCAACCAGCCGGGCGGAGGCGCCGCCGTCCCGGCATGCACCCACCGGCGCCTTGGAATTGCTGGTCCCTGACAAAGGCGGATGGGGACAAAGGGAAGTCGAGGCGTTGGCAACCAAGGCCCATCGCGGTTCGCACGGCGCCAGGGCTCGGCTGGACCCTGTCCGTTTGGAAATGCCGCGGCACGCCCGGTCGGCCATGGCCAGCCTGCCCGTGCCGGGGCAGGGTAGCGTTTGCCGCCGGGTGGGGTGCCCTCGCACCCCGGGCGCCGGCGGTTCGTCAGTCTAGGATGGAGCGTCCCGCGCCGATGTCACGCCGTAACCTCACACGCCATAACCCCACATGCCACGGCCCGGCCCGGCCCGCTCGCCGCGCCCCGTGCGCCATCCAATAGGTAGGTCCAGGGGATGTTCGCCTATACTGTCCGCCGCGTCATCGCCACCATCCCGGTCATGGCCGTGGTGGCGCTGTTCGTGTTCAGCCTGCTGTACATCGCCCCCGGCGACCCGGCCGCGATCATCGCCGGCGACCAGGCCACGCCCGAGGATGTGGAGCGCATCCGCGAATCGCTCGGCCTGGACCGTCCGTTCCTGCTCCGCTTCACCGAGTGGCTGTTCCGCGTGCTGCAAGGCGATCTCGGCGTGTCGATCTTCACCAACCTGCCGGTCAGCCACATGATCCAGCAGCGGCTGGAGCCGACCTTCTCGCTGATGGCGCTGACGCTGGTCATCGCGCTGTCCTTCGCCATCCCGATGGGCGTGCTGGCGGCCTGGAAGCAGGGCACCTGGATCGACCGGCTGGTGATGGTCTTCGCGGTGATGGGCTTCTCGGTGCCGGTGTTCGTGGTGGGTTACGTGCTGGCCTACACCTTCGCCCTCCAGCTCGACTGGTTCCCGGTCCAGGGCTACAGCCCGCTGGCCAACGGCTTCGGCGGCTGGCTGTCCAACCTGATGCTGCCCGCCATCGCGCTGGGGAGCGCCTTCATCGCGCTGATTGCCCGCATCACGCGCGCCACCATGCTGGAAGTGCTGAGCCAGGATTACGTGCGCACCGCCAGGGCCAAGGGCGTCGGCCAGCGTTCGGTCCTGTTCGTCCACGCGCTGAAGAACGCCGCGGTGCCGATCATCACCATCATCGGCATCGGCTTCGCCGCCCTGATCGGCGGCGCCGTGGTGACCGAAAGCGTCTTCGCCATCCCCGGCGTGGGCCGGCTCGTGGTCGATGCGATCCTGCGCCGCGACTACCCGGTCATCCAGGGTGTGGTGCTGATGTTCAGCTTCACCTACGTCATCGTGAACCTGATCGTCGATCTGCTGTACACCGTGTTCGATCCGAGGATCCGCTACTGATGAGCACAACCACGCTGCCCACGGACGGGTTTACCCCGGCACCGGAACTCGCCGACGTGCTGCCGCCGCGCAAGGAGCGCTCGCGGCTGGGCATGTTCATCCATCGCCATCCCACCATCGCGGTGGGCGGCTTCATGGTGATCATGTTCATCCTGATGGCGATCTTCGCCCCGCTGCTCGGCACCGTCGATCCCACCGCGCTGGCGCCGGCCAAGCGCACCCGCGCGCCGTCCGAGATCTACTGGTTCGGCACCGACATGCTGGGCCGCGACGTCTATTCCCGGGTCATCTACGGCTCGCGCATCTCGCTGATCATCGGCTTCGCGGTGGCGTTCCTCTCGGCGGTGATCGGGCTGTTCATCGGCCTGATCTCCGGCTTCATCCGCAGTGTCGATGCGGTGGTGATGCGCATCATGGACGGCATCATGTCCATCCCCTCGATCCTGCTCGCCATCGCCATGATGGCGCTGACCCGCGCCAGCGTGGAGAACGTGATCATCGCCATCACCATCGCCGACGTGCCGCGCGTCTCGCGCCTGGTGCGCGGCGTGGTGCTCACCCTGCGCGAACAGCCCTATGTCGAGGCGGCGATCGCATCGGGCACCCGCATGCCGACGATCATCCTCAAGCACATCCTGCCCAACACCTTCGCCCCGGTGCTGGTGCTGGCCACCTTCCTGTGCGCCTCGGCGATGATCGCCGAGGCCACGCTGTCGTTCATCGGCGCCGGCACCCCGCCGATCGTGCCGTCCTGGGGCAACATCATGGCCGAGGGCCGCGCGCTGTGGCAGGTCAAGCCCTACATCGTGTTCTTCCCGGCCCTGTTCCTGTCGATCACCGTGCTGTCCGTGAACCTGCTGGGCGACGGCATGCGCGACGCGCTCGATCCGCGCATGGCCAAGAGGATCTGATCCGAGATGCCACCACTGCTCGAAGTCCAGAACCTGCAGACCCATTTCGGCACCCTCGACGGCGTGGTCCGCGCCGTGGAGGGGGTATCCTTCCATATCGATGCCGGCGAGACGGTGGCGGTGGTGGGCGAATCCGGCTGCGGCAAGTCCGTCACCGCCATGTCCATCATGCGCCTGATCCAGACCCCGCCCGGCAAGATCGCCGGCAAGATCCTGTTCCAGGGCCGCGACCTGCTGGAATTGACCGAGCCCGAGATGCAGGCCATCCGCGGCAAGGACATCTCGATGGTCTTCCAGGAACCGATGACCTCGCTGAACCCCGTGCTCACCGTCGGCCGCCAGATCGGCGAGACCGTGATGCTGCACGAGGGGTTGTCGGCCAAGGATGCCGAACAGCGGGCGATCGAGATGCTCACGCTGGTGGGAATCCCGGCGCCGGCCCGCCGGGTCCGCGAATACCCGCACCAACTGTCCGGCGGCATGCGCCAGCGGGTGATGATCGCCATGGCCCTGGCCTGCTCGCCGCAACTGCTGGTGGCCGACGAGCCGACCACGGCGCTGGACGTCACCATCCAGGCGCAGATCCTGGAACTGATGCGCGACCTCAAGACCCGCGTCGGTGCGGCGATCATGCTGATCACCCACGACCTCGGCGTGGTTGCCGAAATGGCCCAGCGCGTGGTGGTGATGTACGCCGGCCGCAAGGTCGAGGAAGGCTCGGTCGAGGATATCTTCCTCCATCCGCTGCACCCCTACACGCGCGGCCTGATGGGGGCGATGCCCAAGCTCGGCTCCTCGCTGACCACGACCGGGCGCACCAAGCTGACCGAGATCGAGGGCCAGGTGCCCAGCCTGCGCAAGCCGATCATCGGCTGCGCCTTCGCCGGCCGCTGCCCCGAGGTGACCGATGTCTGCCGCCGGATGGCGCCGGCGATCGAGGAAAAGGCCCCCGCCCACTGGGTCGCCTGCCACTACGCTGCCCGCGCGATGGCGGCGGCCTGAAGAGGACGATGATGAGCACAACCACCCAACCACTGCTGGAGGTGAAGGGGCTGAAGAAGCACTTCCCCATCCATGGGGGTATCCTCGGCGGGCGAACCGGTTACGTCTATGCCGTCGATGGCATCAGCTTCTCGATCAACCGCGGCGAGACCCTTTCGCTGGTCGGCGAATCCGGCTGCGGCAAATCCACCGTCGGCAAGGCGGTGCTGCGCCTGTACCCGATCACCGCCGGCGAAGTGCGCCTGGACGGCAACCGCATCGACAACCTGTCCCAAAGCGACCTGCGCCCGCTGCGCCAGCGCATGCAGGTGGTGTTCCAGGATCCGTTCAGCTCGCTCAACCCACGCCAGAAGCTGCGCGACATCATCGCCGAGCCGATCATCAATTTCGGCCTCGCCTCGGGCTCGGAACTCGATGACCGCGTCGGCGATTTGCTGGACCGGGTGCGCCTGCCGCGTGACGCGATGTACCGCTACCCGCATGAATTCTCCGGCGGCCAGCGCCAGCGCATCGCCATCGCCCGTGCGCTGGCCCCGGGCTCGGACCTGATCATCTGCGACGAGGCGGTCTCCGCGCTGGACGTCTCGGTCAAGGCGCAGATCGTCAACCTGCTGTCCGACCTCCAGGACGAACTCGGCCTGACCCTGCTGTTCATCAGCCACGACCTGGCCATTGTCGAGCACCTCACCCACCGGGTGGCGGTGATGTACCTGGGCAAGATCGTCGAGCTGGCGGACCGGACAACCCTGTTCGGCACGCCGCACCATCCCTACACCCGCGCGCTGCTGTCCGCCGTGCCGGTGCCGGACCCCACGGTGAAGCGCCAGCGCATCATCCTGCACGGCGACGTGCCCAGCCCGATCAACCCGCCCAGCGGCTGCCGCTTCCACACCCGCTGCCCCTTCGTCTTCGATCGCTGCAAGGTCGAGGAGCCGGTGCTGCGCGATGTCGGCCTCGGCCGCATGTCGGCCTGCCATCTCGACGTGGTGCCCGATACGGTGCCGAACCAGCCGGTGGTCGCCGAAGCCGCCGCCTGATCCCACGCGCCCGCGCCCGCATCGCGCCGGCCGCATCCCACGGGGGATGGGCCGGCGCGGTTGCATTCGGGCATGCCGGTGCAACGCCCCGTCCGCGCGGCGCTGAAAGGAGACGCCGATGGACTTGACCCGATTGCGCCGCGAATGGCTCGGCAACATCCGCGGCGACATGCTGTCCGGCCTGGTGGTGGCGCTTGCCCTGATCCCCGAAGCCATCGCCTTCTCCATCATCGCCGGCGTCGATCCCAAGGTCGGGCTCTACGCCTCGTTCTCGATCGCCGTGCTGATCGCCATCTTCGGCGGCCGCCCCGGCATGATCTCGGCCGCCACGGCGGCGACCGCGGTGCTGATGGTCTCCCTGGTGCGCGACCACGGGCTGCAATACCTGCTCGCCGCGACCTTCGTCGCCGGGCTGTTGCAGATCCTGGCCGGCATCTTCCGGCTCAACTACCTGATGCGCTTCGTCTCGCGCTCGGTGCTGACCGGCTTCGTCAACGCGCTCGCCATCCTGATCTTCCTGGCGCAATTGCCGGAGTTGGTGAACGTCCCGCCATTGACATACGTGATGGTGGCCGCCGGCCTGGCGATCATCTATGGCCTGCCCCGCCTCACCCGCGCGGTGCCCTCGCCGCTGATCTGCATCCTCGTGCTCACCGCGCTGTCGATGTCGCTCGGCCTCGACCTGCGCACCGTCGGCGACATGGGCGAGCTGCCGTCGAGCTGGCCGGTCTTCCTGCTGCCCGACGTGCCGCTGACCTTCGAGACGCTGCGCATCATCTTCCCCTATTCCGCCGGCATCTGCGCCGTCGGCCTGCTGGAATCGCTGATGACCGCCCAGGTCGTCGATGAGCTGACCGACACGCCGAGCAACAAGCGCCGCGAATGCGTCGGCCAGGGCATCGCCAACGCGGCAACCGCCTTCATCGGCGGCATGGCCGGCTGTGCGATGATCGGCCAGTCGGTGATCAACGTGAAATCCGGCGGCCGCGGCCGGCTGTCGTGCTTCTGCGCCGGCGTCTTCCTGCTGATCCTGATCGTGGCCCTGGGCGCCTGGGTCAGCCGCATCCCGATGGCCGCCCTGGTCGCCATCATGATCATGGTCTCGGTCGGCACCTTCCGCTGGAGCTCGTTCACAAACCTGCGCAGCCACCCGCGCAGTTCCAGCGTGGTGATGATCTCCACCGTCGTCGTCGTGGTCGCCACCCACAACCTGGCCATCGGCGTGCTGGTCGGCGTGCTGCTGTCGGGCATGTTCTTCGCCTGGAAGGTGGCCAAGCTGTTCAGCGTCTCCTCCACGGCCTCGGCCGACGGCACCGCGCGCACCTACCAGGTCGTTGGCCAGGTGTTCTTCGCCTCGGCCGACGACTTCCTCGCCGCCTTCGACTTCCGCGAGGTGCTGGAGCGGGTGACCATCGACGTCAGCCGCGCCCATATCTGGGACATCTCCAGCGTGGCCGCCCTGGATACGGTGGTGCTGAAGTTCCGGCGCGAGGGGGCCGAGGTAATCATCGTCGGGCTGAACGAGGCCAGCGAAACCATCGTCGATCGCCTGGCGGTGCATGACAAGCCTGGGGCGCTGGAGCGGCTGGCCGGGCATTAAGGGAGGCAAGATGTTCTTTTTTGAAAAAAAGAACCAAAAAACTTCTATTCGTTATAAAAGTCTTTTTGCTTCTTTTTCTTCAGAAAAAGAAGGCCTTCCTTCCTTCTCCGACCACGCCTGAAGGGATCGCCATGTCCAGCATCGTCGCCCTGATCGACGGCTCGGTCTATTCCACCAGCGTCTGCGACCACGCCGCCTGGGCCGCCGCGCGCATCGGCGCACCGGTCGAGCTGCTGCACGTGCTCGGCCGCCGGCTGGCCACCGGCACCGCGCCCGACCTCAGCGCCCATCTCGACGCCGAGGCCGGCGCCCGACTGCTGGAAGAGCTCGCCGCCCATGACGAGGCCGCCGGCAAGCTCGCCCAGCGCCGCGCCCGCGCCATCCTGGACGCCGCCCGCGCCCGCATGGTCGAGGATGGTGTCGGCGACATCACCACCCGCCTGCGCCAGGGCGACCTGGTGGAAACCCTGCACGAGATGGAGGCCGGCACCGCCCTGGTGGTGATCGGCAAGCGCGGCGAGGCGGCGGATTTCGCCCAGTTGCACCTGGGCTCCAACCTCGAACGCATCCTGCGCGCCAGCCGCCGCCCGGTGCTGGTCGCCGCCCGCGCCTTCCGCCCGATCGCCCGCGTGCTGCTCGCCTTCGACGGCGGGCCGAGTGCGATGAAGGCCGTCGCCCACATCGCCGAGGGCCGCCTGCTGCACGGCCTGGCGCTGCGCCTGCTGCTGGTCGGCACCCCCTCGGCCCAGGCCGCCACCCGCCTGGCCGAGGCCACCGCCACCCTGCGCGCGCGCGGCTTCGCGGTCACCGCCGACACGCTGCCCGGCCAGGCCGAGGAGGTGATCGCCGAGGCGGTGCGCCAGGGCGCGGCCGACCTGCTGGTGATGGGCGCCTACGGCCGTTCGCGAATCCGCACCCTGATCATCGGCAGCACCACCACCGCGATGATCCGCTCCTGCCTGATCCCCGTGCTGCTGTTCCGCTGACGCGAGCCCCGGCCGGCGGTTTTCCTGCCGCGACGCTTGACCACACCCGGCCCCGGTGCCAACACTCGGGGCCATACGGTGCCGGGTCACGACACCGATGGAAACACGATCCGAGGGAGGGAATGCGATGCCTCAGGTGACGCTGACGGTGAACGGCAAGTCCGCAACCGTGGAAGTCGAGGGCCGCACCCTCCTGGTGGAATTGCTGCGCGACAAGCTCGGCCTCACCGGCACCCATGTCGGCTGCGACACCAGCCAGTGCGGCGCCTGCGTGGTGCATGTCGATGGCACCTCGGTGAAATCCTGCACCATGCTGGCGCTGCAGGCCGATGGCGCGAAGGTCACCACCATCGAGGGGCTGGCCGCTGCCGACGGCACGCTGCATCCGATGCAGGAGATGTTCCGCGAGCATCACGCCCTGCAATGCGGCTTCTGCACGCCGGGCATGGTGATGGCCGCGGTCGATCTGGTGGCCAAGAACCCGCAAGGCCTGTCGGAGGCGGAAATCCGCGAGGGGCTGGAGGGCAATCTCTGCCGCTGCACCGGCTACCACAACATCGTCAAGGCGATCGACGCGGCCCAGCCGCTGATGCACGCGAAGTAACAGAAGCCACGGAAACGATCTCGGCGCGCCACCGGGCGCGCGCCGAAAAGGGGGGCAGCATGAACGCACCGTTTGAAGGTATTGGCGCTTCGGTCCGCCGCAAGGAGGACCTCCGCTTCATCTCCGGCCGCGGCAACTACACCGACGACATCAACCGGCCGAACCAGACCCACGCCGTGATCCGCCGCAGCGACCGGCCGCACGCCACCATCGTCAAGATCGACACCGCGGCGGCCAAGGCGGCACCCGGCGTGGTCGCGGTCTATACCGCCGAGGACCTCGCCGCGATCGGCGGCCTGCCCTGCGGCTGGCAGATCCATTCCAAGGACGGCTCGCCGATGAACGAGCCCAAGCACCCCGTGCTGGCCGAGGGCAAGGTGCGCCATGTCGGCGACCCCATCGCCGTGGTGATCGCCGAGACCAAGCAACAGGCCCGCGACGCCGCCGAACTGCTCGTCATCGAGCTGAAGGACCTGCCCAGCACCGCCACCGTCACCGATGCGCTGAAGCCCGGCGCCGGCCAGGTGCACGACAACGCGCCGGGCAATGTCTGCTACGACTGGCATCTCGGCGACAAGGAAGCGGTCGAGGCCGCCTTCGCCAAGGCCGCCAAGGTCGTGACACTCGACCTTGAGAACAGCCGCATGATCCCCAACGCCATGGAGCCGCGCGTGGCCCTGGCCGAGTTCGACCGCAGCACCAGCGACTACACGCTGTACACAACCAGCCAGAACCCCCACGTCATCCGCCTGCTGATGGGCGCCTTCGTTCTCGGCCTGCCGGAACACAAGCTGCGCGTGGTGGCACCCGATGTCGGCGGCGGCTTCGGCAGCAAGATCTTCCACTACGCCGAGGAGGCCCTGGTCACCTGGGCCGCCGGCAAGCTCGGCCGCCCGGTGAAATGGACCGCCGAGCGCAGCGAAAGCTTCATGTCCGACGCCCATGGCCGCGACCATGTCAGCACGGCGCAGATGGCAGTCGATGCCCAGGGCAACTTCCTGGCGCTGAAGGTCTCCACCCTGGCCAACATGGGCGCCTACCTCTCCACCTTCGCCCCCGCGGTGCCGACCTATCTCTACGGCACCCTGCTGGCCGGCACCTACAAGACCCCGGCGATCTATGTCGAGGTCAAGGCCGTCTTCACCAACACCGTCCCGGTCGATGCCTATCGCGGCGCCGGCCGGCCGGAGGCGAGCTTCCTGCTTGAGCGCCTGGTCGATGCCGTCTGCCACGACACCGGCGCCGACCCGGTGGCGATCCGCCGCCAGAACTTTATCCCCCGGGACGCCTTCCCGTACCAGACCCCGGTCGCTCTGCAATACGACAGCGGCGACTACTTCACCACGCTGGACGTGGCGCTGAAGAACGCCGACTACGCCGGCTTCCCGGCCCGCAAGGCCGCCGCCGCGGCGAAGGGCAAGCTGCGCGGCATCGGCGTCTCCACCTACATCGAAGCCTGCGGCATCGCCCCCTCGGCCGTGGTCGGCTCGCTCGGGGCGCGGGCCGGGCTGTACGAGGTTGCCAACATCCGCGTCCACCCCACCGGCTCGGTCACCGTCTTCACCGGCACCCACAGCCACGGCCAGGGCCACGAGACCACGCTCGCCCAGCTCGTCACCAGCCAGCTCGGCGTGCCCTTCTCCCAGGTCGATATCGTCCATGGCGACACGGCGAAAATCCCCTTCGGCATGGGCACCTACGGCAGCCGCTCGCTCGCCGTCGGCGGCTCCGCGATGGTCAAGGCGATGGACAAGATCATCGCCAAGGGCAAGAAGATCGCCGCCCACCTGATGGAGGCGTCGGTCGAGGACATCGAGTTCGCCGATGGCAGCTTCAAGGTCGCCGGTACGGACAAGGTGAAGACCCTGAGCGAGATCGCGCTCACCGCCTATGTGCCGCACAACTACCCGATCACCGAGATCGAGCCGGGGCTGGACGAGACCGCGTTCTACGACCCTGCCAACTTCACCTTCCCCGGCGGCTGCCATGTCTGCGAGGTGGAGATCGACCCCGAGACCGGCGTCACCAGCATCGTCAATTTCACCGCGGTGGACGATTTCGGCCGCGTCGTCAACCCGATGATCGTCGAGGGTCAGGTCCAGGGCGGCATCGCCCAGGGCATCGGCCAGGCGCTGCTGGAGCACGCGATCTATGACGAGAGCGGCCAGCTGCTCTCCGGCTCGTACATGGACTACACCATGCCGCGCGCCGACGACCTCATCAACATCAGCTCCGCCACCGAGAACACCCTGTGCACCCACAACCCGCTGGGGGTGAAGGGCTGCGGCGAGGCCGGTACCATCGGCTCCCCGCCGGCGGTGATCAACGCGGTGGTCAACGCGCTGAAGGAATACGGCGTGCGGCACATCAACATGCCCGCCAGCCCGCAGAAGATCTGGGGCATCATCAACGCCGGCCGCATGGCCGCCGAGTAGCCGAGGAGCCAATCATGTACGATTTCGCGTACCAGAAGCCGTCGAGCCTCGCCGACGCCGCCCGCGCGCTGGCCTCCGACGCCGACGCCAAGGTGCTGGCCGGTGGCCAGACCCTGATCCCGGTGCTCAAGCAACGCCTCAACAAGCCCAGCACGGTCATCGACCTGTCCAAGCTCGGCCTCGCCGGCATCAAGGTCAGCGGCGATGCCGTGACCATTGGCGCCATGACCACCCACGCCGCCGTCGCCGCTTCGGCCGAGGTGAAGCGCGCCATCCCGGCGCTTGCCGCCCTGGCCGGCGGCATCGGCGACATCCAGGTGCGCAACCGCGGCACCATCGGCGGCTCGCTGGCCAACAACGACCCCTCGGCCTGCTATCCCGCCGCCGTGCTGGCCCTGGGCGCCACCATCACCACCAACAAGCGCAGCATTTCGGCCGACGACTATTTCCAGGGCATGTTCACCACGGCACTCGCCGCCGACGAGGTCATCACCGAAGTCAGCTTCCCGGTCCCCGCCAGGGCCGCCTACGTGAAGTTCAAGAACCCGGCCTCGCGCTACGCCATGGTCGGCGTCTTCGTTGCCACCGGGCCGAAGGGCGTGCGAGTGGCGGTGACCGGCGCCGGGCAGGGCGGGGTGTTCCGCCATACCGCCGCCGAGGCCGCGCTGGGCAAGTCCTGGTCCGCCGCGGCGCTGGACGGCGTGTCGATCAGCCCCGACAACATGAACAGCGACATCCACGCCAGCGCGCCCTACCGCGCCCACCTGGTCGGTGTCATCACCAGGCGCGCGGTCGCCGCCGCGGGGTGAACGCCACGGCCCACGCCTGACCACACAGGGGGCCGCGGCCCCCTGTGTCTTTTGCGGGAGACGATGATGCCCCCGTCAGACATCAGCGACGCCGCCCTGGAGCTGCTCGAACGCCGCATCGCCGATCGCGTCACCGAACAGGCCCGCACCCGGGTCTTCGCCTATTACGCCGTGATCG
This sequence comes from Acetobacteraceae bacterium, assembly GCA_020848935.1. Classification (GTDB taxonomy): domain Bacteria; phylum Pseudomonadota; class Alphaproteobacteria; order Acetobacterales; family Acetobacteraceae; genus CAMDGX01. Next base: position 13,517 of record JADLHF010000006.1, on the reverse strand, counting down.
GCACCACCGTCGCCGCCGTGCTGGGCCTGGTCGGCTGGAGCGCACTCGGCTGGATCGAACGCCAGGCACAACTGGAGATCGCCCGCCAGATCGATGCGAAATCCGCCCAGGTCACCACCGCGTCCGAACATCTCCGCACCCTCCAGGGCCAGATCGACACCCAATTGCGCATCCTGGACGCCCTCGCCACCCGCGCCGCCCGTGTCGTCGACCGTGTCGAGGCCACCGTCACCAGCTTCGAACCGAAATCCCGCAAGCTCGAACAGGCGATCACCGATATCGATGAGCTGGAGGAACGCGTGCGGCCGGTCCGCGGCGCCAACTTCCTCGCCGATCGCAACCGCGCCGACATCGAACGGGTCAACGGCGAACTCGCCATCCTCGCCCAACAGGTCAAGGCCCTGATCGAGGTCGGCCGCGCCGGCGCCGTGGCACCGGCCACCGACAGCGCCTACAGCGCACTGGCCGGCGCCGCCCAGCGTGTGGTCACGGCCACCGCCGGCATCTCCCGCGATGTCGCCGCCAGCCGCGCCACCGTCTATCTGCAGTTCGCCGGCATCACCCGCGAGGCCGCGGACTCCCTGCGCGCCGCCATCGCCGCCGCCGACTTCCAGGTGCCGCCGGCCGAGCGCACCGTGAACGCGATCGGCCTGTTCGAGGTGCGCTACTTCTACGGCAACGATGCCGGCCCCGCCGCCAAACTGGCCGAGACCGCCACCGCCGCCATCCGCCGCGCCGCCCCCGGTGAAACCCGCGAAGCCAAGCCGGTGCCATTGCTCAGCTTCCGCGGCACGAAGCCCCGCGAAGGCACGCTCGAACTCTGGTACGGCCCGCCGCGATGACCCGGCTTGCCCTTCCGCGCCGTACCCTGGCCGCAAGCCTTGCAGCACTCGCCGCCGCGCCGCCATCGCGCCCCGCTGCCGCCGCGCCGGTCGCCGCTGCCCTGGTCCGAACCCTGCCGCCCGGGCTCGACCCGGGCGCCATCGGTGCCGCGCTGCGCGCCGCCTACCCGGCCTGCTCCCGCACCGATTGCCGCGACCGCGCGGCCCTGCCTGATCTCGCCGCGCTGCCGGATCGCGTCGCCGCCGATTTCGCCACCGGCGACACCGTCAGCGTCGATGGCTGGGTCCTCTCCCGCACCGAAGCCTGGCTCTGCGCCGCGCTGGCCTGAAGGACACCCGATGCACGTCACCGAGCACGTCGTCCGCACCGCGCGGCATACCAGCTTCTACCTCGCCGCCGGCAACCCGGCGGCCACGCCGATCATCTTCGTCCATGGCTGGCCGGAGCTGTCGATCTCCTGGCGCCACCAGCTCCCGGCCATGGCGGCCTTGGGCTTTCGCGCCATCGCGCCCGACATGCGCGGCTACGGCCGCTCCAGCACCTACGCCACCCACGCCGACTTCGCGCTGGAGCATTCGGTGCGCGACATGCTGGAACTGCTGGACCATCTGGGCGCCGAACGGGCGGTCTGGGTCGGCCATGACTGGGGTGCCCCGGTGGTCTGGTCGCTCGCCAGCCACCACCCCGAGCGCTGCCACGGCGTGGCCAATCTCTGCGTGCCCTATTACGCCCGCGGCTTCGCACCGAAGAACTTCCTGCCCTATGCCGACCGCACGCTGTATCCCGAGGCGGAATACCCCTGGGCGCAGTGGGAATACATGGCGTTCTACGAACAGGACTTCGCCCATGCCCGTGCCGGCTTCGAAGCCGATGTCGCCAATTCGGTCAAGGCGATGTTCCGCCGCGGCAACCCCGCCGCCGCCGGCATGCCCTCGCGCACCGCTTTGGTGCGCAGGAACAAGGGCTGGTTCGGCCCCGCCAACACCGCGCCCGACGTGCCGATCGACCCCGAGGTGCTGACCGAGGCCGACTGGCACGCCTATACCGCCGCACTGACCCGCACCGGCTTCTTCGGGCCGGATTCCTGGTACATGAACCACGACGCCAACCTGGCCTATGCCACCCAGACCAGGAACGGCGGCCGCCTCGCCATGCCCACGCTGTTCCTGCACGGCGCCTACGACTACACCTGCGAGACCATGACCTCCCGGCTGGCCGAGCCGATGCGCGCCGACTGCGCCGACCTGACCGAAGTCGTCGTTCCCTCCGGCCATTGGATGGCGCAGGAAAAGCCCCGGCATGTCAACGCGGCGCTGGCCAGGTGGCTCGCGGCGAAATTTCCGGCGCTTTGGGTCAGATGAAGAAAGAATCTTCTTTTTCTGAAGAAAAAGAAGCAAAAAGACTTTTCATTAATAAGAGCGTTGCCGATTGGCGGCGGTGTTTCTGTGTCTCGCATTAAGGGATTGAAGTTTTTTGGTTCTTTTTTTCAAAAAAGAACCGCTTCCTTCCTACCCGAACGCCGCAAACATCTCCTCCATCGCGACCAACTGGTTCCCCGCCGCCGAGGACGGCACGATCACCACCGTGCGCAGCCCGGTTTCCTGCCAGGCTTCGACCTTCTCCCGCACCTGGTGCGCGGTGCCGAACAGCGACACGTCTTCCAGCCAGCGATCATGCAGGTATTTCGGCACGTCCTCGCGCCGGCCTTCCTCGATCGCCTTCTCGATATCCGCCATCTCCTGTTCGTACCCCGCCTCCTTCCAGTAGTTGCGGTAGTTCGGCAGGAAGCCGTAGCTGGTCAGGGTGCGTCGGTTCACCGCCTTGGCGGCTTCGATGTCGTCGCTGATGCAGGTCGGGATCATGTCGGCGATCATGAAGCCGGGATCGCCGCGCTTGTCGGCCGGCAGCACCGCGAGCGACTCCTTCATGTGGCTGCGGCAGGCATTGGCGAAGATCACGCCGGCGCCGATCTCGCCCGCCAATCCCACCATGCGCTTGCGCATCGCCGCCAGCACCACCGGCGGCAAGGGGCCCACATTGTCCTGGGCCTGGAAGCGCTCGACGAAGCCGCGGGTATCGGCCAGCGGCTTGCCCGGCACCACCCCCATGCGGACATGGCTCGGCCCATGGGCGATGCCGATGCCCAGCGCGAACCGGCCGCCCGACACCTCGTGCACGAAGGCGCCGGAGGCGGCGAAGTCGCTCACCGTGCGCGCATAGATCGGCGCGATCGCGGTGCAGAACGGAATCGTCGTGGTGTTCCACGCCAGCGCCTCGCACAGCGAGAAATTCGCCCCCAGGCTGGGGCAGAACAAGCCGGCATAGCCGCGCCGCTCGATCTCCTGCGCCAGTTCCACAATCCGCCGGCGGCGCCCCGGCACGGCGGCAAGCGCCACGGCAGGCATGTTCTTGGCCAATGTGCATCCTCCAACAATCCCGCCACCCCACCGCCGCCATGGGCGCGGTGAAGTGCGGATTCATCCGGTTGCGGCTAAGCCACCACCGGCGCCACGGTCTCGACCAGCCAGCGGGCGATGCCGGTGGCCCTGGCATCCTCGTGCGGCTGGCCCATCACCTGCACGCCCACCGGCATCCCGCCCACGGCCATCATCGGCACCGTCACCGCCGGGGCGAACAGCATCGAGCTTGGCGCGTTGAACACGAAATCGCCGGTTGGGCGGGGAAGCAGGGGCTGGCCGGGAATATCGCCGGGCCAAAGCGGTGCCGGGCCCGGGCAGGCCAGCGTGACGATGCCGTCGGCCAGCGGGGCCGCGGCGCGATGGCGCAACTGCGCGGCGTCGCGGGCCAGCAGGGCGGCGCGGTAGTCGTCCGGGGTCATCGCCTCGGCGCGGCGCAGGGTGGCTTGGGCGCGCGCCGACACGCCGTCGGGATGGGCATCGACCAGGGCGCGCTGGCCCCAGCGGTTCTCCCAGCTGGTGATGCTGCCGCAAACGGCGCGGCCATTGGCGACGGATTGCTCCAGCGCCTCGATGAACGCATGGTCGCCGCGGCGCAGCAGGGTGACGCCGGCACTGCGCAACTGGTCGAGCAGCGTCTCGAAGCCGGCCTTGGTCGCCGGGTCCAGGTCTGGCCAGCCCTCGGTTTCCAGCACGATCAGCCGGCCCGGCTTCTGCGCGGCGGGCGGCGTGTCCGGCCCGAACAGGCCGAGGCATCCACGATCGCCGCCGGCGCGGCGGGTGATCTCGATGGCGACCTGCCACATGTCCTGGATGCAGCCGGCATGGGGGCCATGGGTGCTCATGCTGGTGGCCTGGCGCTCGCCGCGGTTGATGCCGCCTTGGGTGGGTTTCAGCGCCACGTTGCCGCAATAGGCGGCCGGGCGGATGATCGAGCCGCCGACCTGGGTGCCGATCGCCGCCGGCATCATGCCTGCCCCAACCGCCGCCGCCGAACCGGAGGAGGAACCGCCGGGGGTGCGCGCGGGATCGAACGGATTGGTGGTGGGGCCGGGGTGGGCGCCGCCGATCTCGGCGGTGACGGTCTTGCCGAAGATCACCGCGCCGGCCTGGCGCAGCGCCCAGACGGCGGCGTTGTCGCGCTTGGGGAAATTGCCGCGATAGGCCGCGCAGCCCATCTCGGTCGGCATGTCCTTGGTCTCCAGCAGGTCCTTGATGCCGATCGGCATGCCGTCGATCGGCGAGAGCGGCTTGCCGTCGGCCCAGCGTTGCGTGCTGGCGTCGGCGGCGGCGCGGGCGGAGTCGAGGTTCAGCGCGGCGAAGGCCTTCACCACCGGCTCGCGCGCCTCGACGGTGGCGATGCAACGCTCCAGATAGGCGCGCGGCGAGTCGGTGCCGGCGCGGAAGGCGGGCAGGGCGTCGTGGAAGGTCAATGCCTTGAAACTGCGGGGATCGTAGGTCATCGGATGGGACTCCTGGTCGGGCGTCCCGGCATCATGGCGCCTTGGCCGGGCGGTGACCATGTCCCGCGGCGGCGTCGGGGCGTCGGCGGAAGCTGCTCATGACGAAAACCCCCCGGCGCCGGGGCGCCGGGGGGCTTGGACGGGGCCTTGCGTCAGCCGCCTTGGGGCTGGTCGGGGATGATGGTCGGGCGGCGGCGGTCGGCCATGAACTGGTCGAACTCGGCCTTGTCCTTGGCCCGGCGCAGGCGCTCCAGGTAATCGACGAACTCCTTCTGCTCCTCTTCCAGGCGGCGCAGGGTCTCGGCGCGGTATTCGTCGAAGGCGGCGTTGCCGCTGGCCGGCGGGGTGGGCGGCTGGGCCGGGTTCCACGGCGTGGACCAGTCGCCCCATTTCGCCCAGCCGCAGCCGCGGCCCTGCTGGTCGGCGGTGTTGTACCACTGGCCCGGGCCGTTGCGGCGGCCCCAGCGGCGGCTGCCGATGGTGTAGGCCAGGATGGCCAGGCCGACCGGCCAGAACAGGATGAAGCCCATCACCATGGCCACGATCCAGACCGGCTTGGGAATGTCTTGCAGGAAGGCGGTGGCGTTCATTGTCCTCTCCATGGGGGCTCTTTGTCGGTGATGGCCGGCGGTGTCGCGGCCATGTGAATGTTAATCACATTTACATACGTGCGGCACCGCGGCGCCGAAGTCAAGAGGATTGCGTCGGAAAATCGCATGCTCCGTCCGCGCCGGCGTCAGGGCGCGGAAAGTCCCAGCGATTGCAGGTAGATGAGCAGCCCGGCCTCCAGCAGATCCTCCGGCGTCATCGGCAGGCGGCGGCGGGTGGCGTCGGTGCGGCCGATGAACAGGGCGGCGATGCCGTGCGACAGCGCCCAGATATGCAGGGCGACCATCATCGGCGGCGGGCGGGTGCCGGTTCCGCGCCAGGCGGCGCAGGCGGCCTCGGCGGCCTGGCGGACCACGCCGAAGGCGGAGTCGGAGGCGCGCAGCAGGTTGGCGTCGTCTTCCAGCGGGAAGCCGGGCTCGAACATCGCGGCGTAGGCGGCGGGTTCGCGGCGGGCGAAGGCGAGGTAGGCGCGGCCGCAATTCTCGATCGCCTTCACCGGATCGGGGCGGCCGTGGTTCCAGGCGCGATCCAGCGCCACGGCGAAGCGTTCGAAGCCCTGGCGGGCGATTTCGGCGATCAGGGCGTTGCGGTCGCGGAAGTGGCGGTAGGGGGCGGCGGCGCTGACGCCGGCGGCACGGGCGACCTCGGCGAAGGTGAAGCCGGCGGGGCCGCGTTCGGCGATCAGCACCAGGGCAGCCTCGACCAGCGCCTCGCGCAGGTTGCCGTGGTGGTAGCTGTCGCGGCCGCCATCGGTTCGGTCGGACTTGGCGCCGCGGGGCGGGTCGGTGCTGAAGCGCATGTGAAGGGATTTTACATCAAGTCGGTACGGATTGCACCTGTCGCGTGGGGTCAGGCGATGCGGCCGCGGGCCTGGACGGGCCAGGCGGCTTCGACGTGGCCGCCGCGGTGGGCGTGGATGCGTTCGTGCAGGTGGACGGTGGTGTCGGAGTAGCCGACGACGAACTGCACCTTGTCGCCGACCGCCGGGGTGGCGCTGGGGGCGTCGAGGATGACGGTGGCGTGTTCGGCGGACAGCGCCACGGGCTTGGAGGTTTGCAGGCCGAGGGGGCGGGGTGGGGCGGCGTCGCTGCTCATCGCCTTCTTGCCGGCGTCCAGGATGATGCGCGTCGGGGTGGGGCGGGAGGTGACGGTGGCCAGCAGGGTCAGCGCCTGGGGGAAGTCGAGGCCGAAGCGGGTGCGGTAGAGCTCGTCGGAGAAGATCAGGCCGCCGGCCTGGATCTCGGTGACGCCGGGCTGGCGGGCGCAGTACGGAAAGCTGCCGGTGCCGCCGCAGGAGACGATGTCGCAGTCGATGCCGGCTTCGCGGATGGCGTTCGCGGTGGCGACCAGCCTGGCGATGGCGGCGGCGATGGCGGTCTGTTTTTCCGCCTGGTCCGGCATGGCGACGGTGTGGGCTTCCCAGCCCATGACGCCGCGCAGCTTCAGGCCCGGGGTGGCGGCGATGTGGCGGGCGAGGGCGAGGCTGGGCGCGCCGGGTTCGGTGCCGGCGCGGTTCATGCCGGTGTTGACTTCGATCAGCACGCCGAGGGTTTTGCCGGCGGCGTGGGCGGCGGCACCCAGGGCGGTGGCGTTGGCGGCGCTGTCGCAGGCGACCTTGACGTCGGCGCGGTTCAGCAGGGCGATGAGGCGGGCGATCTTCTGGGGGCCGACGATCTGGTTGGCGATCAGCAGGTCGGTGATCCCTGCCTGGGCCATGATCTCGGCCTCGCCGAGCTTGGCGCAGGTGGCGCCGATGGCGCCGGCGGCGATCTCCTGTTTCACGATTTCCGGGGTTTTCTGGCCCTTGATGTGGGGGCGCCAGGCGATGGCGTTGGCGCGGCATTCGGCGGCGGCGCGGGCGATGTTGGCGGCCATGATGTCGAGATCGACCAGCAGGGCCGGGGTGTCGAGATCGGTGATGGCGGTGCGGTTTTGGGTCATGCGGGAGGCTCCCTCGGAGAGGGCGGGAGCGTAGAGAATTCGCGGCGGTTGGGAAGATGGGGCGGAAGCGCTATATTATTCTGATAACGTAACAAAATAGGCATGCCAAGGCCAGGCAGCTGGCGGGTCTGAAAAAGAAATTGGGCGGGGAGGGCGGAGTGGGGGGGCGGCATGAATGGGTTTCGGCCGCGGGGCGGCGGTGGCGCCGTGCGGCGGCCGGGCGGGGAGAGGTTGCGCGGGCGAGGATGCGGGCGCGGGCGCGGGCATGGGACGGGGCGCGGCGGTCGGCCGGAGGCGGGCGGAGTCCTGGTGTTGGCGTGTCCGACGGCTGGCGCGCGCGGGACTGGTGGGTACGCGGGGGGCGCGGGGCTGGGGGGTGGGCAGGAGTCCGGCTTGCCAGAGGGTCGCGAGGTGTTCGAGGCGGGTGAAGAGGCGCAGCAGGCAGGCGGCGATGAGTGCGTACAGGGCCTCACGCAGGCCAGCCGGGGTGGCGGCCTGGGCACGCAGTTCCGCCGTGATGGCGGCGAGATGCGGGGTGAGGAGGGGTGCGCTCATCGGGATAATTTACCCATTCGTCGATCGCGGTGCAAGGAAAAATTTCATTCCGTTTGGGCGGATTGCACGGCGCCAGCCCCCCTTCTCGGCCTCCCCCCACTTCGCGAGGGGAGATGCAGAGGATTTGCGTTTGCTTAATGAATGAAGTTTTTTTGCTTCTTTTTGTTCACAAAAAGAAGTCTTTCTACTTTCCTTCGAGCAGCCGCCAGATGGAGGTTGCGGCGGCCATCAGCCCGCCCTCGGCATCGGTCATGCGGCTTTCCAGGTAGTTGATGCTGCGGCCGCGGCGCAGGAAGGTGGCGTGGGCCTGGACGATGCCGGCGCGGGCCGGCTTGATGTATTGGGTGTTCATCTGCAGCGTCATCCCGACACCGGCGGCGTGGGTCAGCAGGTGGCCCATGGAGATGTCCAGCACGGTGGCGATGAGGCCGCCGTGCAGCGAGCCCTGGGGGTTGTACATGAAGTCCTTCACCGCCATGCGCACGGTGCAGTCGGCGGTGCCGTAGCTGATGTCGAGGTCGAGCAGGCGGGCGAGGAAGAAGGTGCCGAAGCCCGGCGATTGGGTGCGCAGCGCGGCTTCGAAGGCTTCGCGGGCGAGGGGTTCGTCCATGGTGGGTGCTCCGGCGTTTGGGGGGTTGTAGCCATTCCCGGCCGGGGCAAACAGGGCCATCATGGCGGATGGGTGGTGGGGGATGCGCGATGACGGTGCTGCTGGAGACCAGCTTTGAGCGCACGCTGGATGCGGTGCTGGGCCGGTTCGCCGAGCCGGAATGGCCGGGGATGCTGGTGGAGGCCTGGGTGTTCGAGGACCGGGCGGCGCGGCGGGCGGCGGAGGCGGTGCTGCGCGGGCGGGGTTTCGAGGCGGTGATCCGCAGCGCCTACAAGCCGCTGGTGCATGCGTTCCTGGAGGAGATCGACATGGCGGGCGTCAGCGCCGTGACGATCGGGCTGCCGCCGGAGGGGAGCCTGCGGTTCCGGGTGGAGGCCTATCCGTTGCCGGGGCTGCTGGCGCCGGTGGCGGTGGAGTACGTGGAGGGGCGGACGCCGGAGCATTACGAGGTGACGCTGGTTCGCGCGAGCGGGCCGGAACACCTGTTCGTGTTCGCGCCGAACCGGCGGCGGGCGGATCATCTGGGGCGGCAGGCGCTGTCGCCGACCGGGTGGATCAGGACGTTTCCGCCGGGCTGTCCGGTGCCGAACCACAACGCCATGGAGCCGACCGAGTACGAGGCGGTGTTCGACGCGGTGATCGCGGCCGTGCGCGGGCATGGCTGGCCGGCGGCGACGCCGTTCTTCGAGACGTTGGAGATCGCCGTCGGGATCGGCGGCGTGGAGCGCAAGCTGGACTGGCAGGACGAGTGCATCTCGACGCGCGAGGCGCTGCATGAGGATCTGTATTTCTCGCTGCTGGAGCTGTTCCAGGCGATCGGCGGCAAGGAGCCGGGGACGCGGGAGTTCCAACCCGGCCAGATCGTGCCGTTGATCGAGGCCAGGTCGGGGGCGACGACGGTGAAGGTTTCGGTGCTGCCGCATGTCTGGGCGGCGCAGCTGGTGTGGGAGCCGGAGCGGCTGGAAAACGCCAGCCGGCCGCTGACGGCGATGGAGATCGACGCGGCGCAGGTGCGGCTGGGCGGCGAGGCGTTCGGGGCCAGCTCGGCGCAGGGCAGGCAGGTGCGCGGGCGGTATTTCGCCGGCACGGGGCCGGGGCTGGTGGTGAGTTCCGGGCAGCATGCCAATGAGACCTCGGGGCCGGTGGGGGCGCTGCGGGCGATGCCGGCGCTGCTGCGGCGCGGGGTGCAGGTGGCGGTGATCGCGCAGGAGAATGTGGACGGGTATGCGCTGCATCATCGGCTGCGGCTGGCGAACCCGCGGCACATGCATCATGCGGCGCGGTTCTCGGCGCTGGGCGACGATCTCGGCGCGCGGGCCGGGGAAGGGCTGGGCGAGCGGGCGGCGCTGGTGGAGGCTTTGCGGCGGACGGGGGCGCGGCTGCATATCAACCTGCATGGCTATCCCGCACATGAGTGGACGCGACCGCTGACGGGGTATTTGCGGGGCGGGTATTCGCCCTATGCGCTGCCGCGCGGGTTCTTCCTGATCCTGCGGCACCATGCGGGGCTGGAGGACCAGGCGGATGCGTTCCTGCAGGCGCTGACGGCGCGGCTGATCGGCGATGCGGCGTTGGCGGCGCTGAACGCGGTGCAGATCGCGGCGTATCGGATGCACCTGGGGGCGATCGAAAGCCCGGTGTACAACGGCATCATCTGCGAGAGCGGGGTGAATGCGCGGCAGGGTCCGCCGTTCCAGTTGATCACCGAGTATCCCGACGAGACGGTGTATGGCGATGCCTTCCGCCTGGCGCATACGACGCAGATGAACACGGTGCTGCATGCCGCCGAGCTGGTGCGCGACCATGGCATGCTGGCGGGGCGGGAGATGGCGGCATGAGCGAACCGAAGGACGCGGCGGCGCCGTTGGCGGAATGGCTGCTGGCGCGCTATGGCGCCGAGGTGGCGGTGGTGGCGGAGAACGAGACGCTGCGCAGCATGGCGCGGCACCGGACGATGCGGCACTACACCGACCGGGCGGTGCCGCTGGACCTGCTGCGGGAGCTGGCGGCGGTGGCGCTGGCGGCGCCGAGCAAGAGCGACTTGCAGCAGGCGGATATCGTGATCGTGGCCGAGGCCGGGCAGCGGGCGGCGTTGGCGGAGTTGCTGCCGGACAATCCCTGGGCGAAGAGGGCGCCGGGGTTCCTGGTGTTCTGCGGCAACAACCGGCGGCAGCGGCGGGTGCATGAACTGCGCGGGCATGCGTTCGTCAACGACCACCTGGATGCGTTCTTCAATCCGGCGGTGGAGGCGGGGATCGTGCTGGGGTCGTTCGTGGTGGCGGCGGAGTCGGTGGGGTTGGGGACCTGTCCGATCTCGGCCATCCGCAACCGGCCGGAGGAGGTGGCCGCCGTGCTGGGGCTGCCGGCGCATGTGTTCCCGGTGGCGGGGCTGTGCGTGGGGTGGCCGAGCGGGTTCACCGCGATGACGCCGCGGTTGCGGCCGGCGGCGACGGTGCATGTGGACCGGTATGACGGGGCGGGGCTGGATGGGGATATCGCCGAGTATGACGCGCGGCGGGACGTGGTGAAGCCGGTGCGGGCGCGGCGAAGGGACGATCTGTTCGGGGCGGAGGCGCCGTACACCTGGTCGGAGGACAAGGCGCGGCAATATGCCCAGCCGGAGCGGACGGGGTGGGGGGCGTTCGTGCGCAGGATCGGGTTCCGGTTGGATTGACGGTCGGCGGCGGCGCTGCTCAAACCTGTTCATTCCCAATTGCGAGATCGTCCGCCATGCGCCCTGCTTCGTTCGAACTGCCGATGGACGTGCTGCGCACGCGCCAGAATGCCAAATGGGCCAGGTTCGGGCCGGAAATTCTGCCGGCCTGGGTGGCGGAGATGGATTTCTCCATCGCCTATCCGATCCGCCGGGCGATCGACCGGCTGGTGGGCGAGCAGGAGTTCGGCTACCCGTTCCGCGCCGGGGGCGGGCATGGCGATGACGGGCTGGCCGGGGCGTTCGCGCGGCGGATGCGGGCGCGGTTCGGCTGGGAGGTTGATCCCGCGCTGGTGCAGCCGCTGTCGGACCTGGTGCAGGGGACGTTCGCGGCGGTCTGGGCGTTCTCGGAGCCCGGCGACGGGGTGCTGCTGCATCTGCCGGCCTATCCGCCGTTCCATGCCGCGATCCATGACACCGGGCGGCGGCTGGATGCGCAGCAGTTGCGCAGCGATGGCAGCACCTATGTGCTGGACCTCGACGAGATGCGCGGGATCGGGGATGCGCGGACGCGGATCCTGATGCTGTGCAATCCGCAGAATCCGACCGGGCGGGTGTTCACGCGCGACGAGCTGCTGGCGATGGGGCAGATGGCGATCGCGCGGGACTGGATCATCATTTCGGACGAGATCCATAGCGACCTGGTGTATGACGGGCATGCGCATATCCCGATCGCCTCGCTGTCGCCGGAGATCGCGGCGCGGACGGTGACGATCACCAGCGCGACGAAGGGCTTCAACATTCCCGGCCTGCGCTGCGGGGCGATGCATTTCGGCACCGCGGCGCTGCGCGAACGCTTCCATGCGCGGGTGCCGTCGCGGGTGCTGGGGGCGCCGGGGATCGTGGGGATCGAGGCGACGATTGCGGCGTGGGACCAGGGGCAGCCGTGGCTGGACGAGGTGGTGCCGTATCTGGATGCCAACCGGCAGCGGCTGGCGGCGTTCCTGAAGGCGGAGCTGCCGGGCATCCGGTTCCATGCGCCGGAGGCGACGTATCTGTGCTGGCTGGATTGCTCCGACCTGGGCCTGCCGGGCAAGGCGGCGGATTTCTTCCAGGAGCGGGCGCGCGTGGCGTTCAGCCCGGGCGAGGCGTTCGATCCGGCGAATGACCGGGCGGTGCGGTTCAATTTCGCCACCTCGGCGCCGATCCTGGAGCGGATCCTGGGGCGGATGGCCGAGGCGGTGCGCAGCAACATGCGGTGACGGGGCCGGGATGATGCGGCGACGCCGGCGCGGGCAAAGGCGCTGACGGTGCCCTGGGCCGGCTAACCGATGGTGTAGAGATCGACCGGCGGCTGGGCGGCGACCGTGTAGCCGAGGTCGGCGAGCGAGGCGATCGTGAGCGCGCTGAGCGGGTCCGGGACCATGGCGGAGATGGCGCGGGGCAGGTCGAGCCAGCCGGTCATCAGCTCGGTGTCGAAGATGGCCTCGGACCAGTGGGCGCGGATGGTGCCGGGATTGCCCTCGGTTTCCACCGGAACGGGGCCGGGGGGCAGCGGGGTGCCGCCGGGCAGGGTGCGGCCGCCGGTGCTGGCGGCGTAGGCGTCGGTCAGCTTGGCGTATTCGGCCATGGCCTGCGGGCCGATGAAGCCGGCCGGGGTGAGCAGGCCCATGGCGTCCCAGATGGTGCCGAAGCCGATGGCGTGCAGCATTTCATGGGTGACGATTTCGTCGAACAGGCCCTGGTTCTGGAAAGCCTGGGCGTCGGCGCTGTCGAAGCGCATGGCGGCGGTGGCGGGGAGCAGCGAGCCCGGCCGCAGCGCGGTGGGGCCGGCCTGGCCGAGGGTGCCGCCGGGGCCGTCCATGGTGGCCAGTTCGGCGGTGATGCGGATGTCATCGACCATGATGCTGCCGACCTTCACATCGGGGATGTCGGCGGTGATGGTGTCGCTGATGCGCTCGGCGGCGGCGATGAACACGTCCTGCAGGGCGGTGGTCCAGACGCCGCGGAACTGCAGGGTCACGTTGTAGGCGCCGGGTGCGCCGCTGGTGTAGGTGGTGCGGGTGGCGATGGGGCTGGTGGGGGAGGCCGCGGCCGGTGCGGCGCGGCTTTGGCTTTGCAACTCGCTGGCAAGGTCGATGGGGGCCATGGTGATGAGCTCGGCGGCGGCCTGGGGTGGCGATGGTTGCGGCGCCGGGGGGTGCGACGCCGGGGGGTGCGACGTCTGGGGCAGGGGCGTCTGGGGCAGGGGCGTCTGGGGCAGGGGCGTCTGGGGCAGGGGAGTCGGGGGTTGGGGCGCCGGGGGTTGGGGCGCGGGGGGGAGGGCCGGAAGCCAGGCGATCTCGTGCGGATCGGTGCCGGGGATGGCGACCAGGGGCAGGGCGTTGTCGGTGGCGAGGTGCCAGGGGCCCGGGGGCTTGCGCATG
>JADLHF010000005.1 GCA_020848935.1 Acetobacteraceae bacterium | reverse complement strand
GCCTTCACGCCGACCGCGCGTGTCGATACCGCCGGCCTGGTTGCCAGCACGATCGGCATCGCGAACGGCGACTTCATGGCCGGGCGGATGAATTTCGACCAGCCGGGCAGGCCGGGTGCGGCGGTGGTGAACGAGGGCGAGATCACCGTGCGCGACGGCGGTCTTGCCGCGTTGGTCGCGCCCGAGGTGCGCAACAGCGGCACCATCCGCGCCCGGCTCGGCCGGGTGGCGCTGGCCGGGGCGGAGAGTTTCGTGCTCGACCCGCGCGGCGACGGGCTGATCAGTTTCGAGGTTTCGCGCGAAGGCCCGGCCCGGCAGACGCGCGCGGAAAACACCGGCCGGATCGAGGCCGCGGGCGGCAGCGTCACGATCAGCGCTGCCTCGGCGCGCGGCATCGTCGCCGGCGTCGTCAATATCGAAGGCCAGGTGGTGGCGAGCTCGGTCGGGCAGGCGAACGGTGTCGTCAGTTTCGGCGGCGGCGAGAACGGCACCACCACGGTGGCGGGCAATGTCGATGTGCGGGGCACCGGTGCCGGCGAACGCGGCGGGCGGGTGGCGGTCACAGGCGATCGCGTGCGCGTGACCTCGAGCGCGCGCATCGACGCCTCGGGCGCCGCCGGCGGTGGCTCGGTGAAGATCGGCGGCGACCGGCAGGGGCGGGGCACGACGCAGCGGGCACGCGCGACCGATGTCGAGCGTGGCGCCGTGATCCGTGCCGACGCAACGCAAGGCGGCAACGGCGGCGAGGTGATCGTCTGGTCGGACGAATACACGCGCTTCATGGGCACGATCAGCGCCCGCGGCGGCACCGCCGGCGGCAATGGCGGCTTCGCCGAGGTCTCGGGCAGGCGCTGGCTCGGCTTCGACGGCACGGTCGACCTGCGGGCACCGCGCGGGCTTACGGGCACGCTGCTGCTGGATCCGACCGACATCACCATCAGCGCCCTGGCCAACAACGACATCACGGCTGCCAGCCCGTTCGAGTTCATCGACAACACCGCACCGCCCAGCACCAGCGGCACCTCGAACCTGAACGTCACGACGCTCCAGACCGCGCTTGCAGCCGGCAACGTTGTGGTCAGCACCGCCGCTGGTGCCGGCGCGCCGGACGGCGGCACCATCACGGTGGCCGACGCGGTCGCCTGGTCCAGCGGCAACACGCTTGATCTCCAGGCCAGCACCGGCGTCGCGGTGAATGCCGCGCTTACCGCCACCGCCGACGGCACACCGGGCGGTCTGCTGAACGGCTCGGTGGTGATGTCGGTCAGCGGCGCCGGCGGCATCGGCCAATCGGCGGCGGGCGTGATCACCGCCTCATCCGTCACCGCCACCACCGCGAACGGCGCCGTCACGCTGGACAACGCGGCCAACCGCGTCGGCACGATCACCGGCAGTGCCGCGGGCAGCGGCGGCGCGTTCAGCTTCGTCAATGCCGGCGCGCTGACGGCGCAGGTGGTCACCGCCAGCAACAATCTCTCGCTGCGGGCAGGCGGCAACCTGACGCAGTCGGGCACCTTGACGGCCGGCAGCGGCGCCACGCTGACACTGGAGGCGGCGGGCCAGCTCGCGATCAACGGCCAGCTCGCGGTCGATGGCGGCACGGCGGTATTTGCCGCCGACACGATCACCGGTGCGGCGACCAACGGTACCGGCTTCAACGTGGGCGGTACCCTTACCAACACGCCGGCGACCAGCGTGTTCCGCACCGCCACCGCCGGCCGCAGCATCGGCTTTGGCGACGGCACCGCCGGCGACCTGGCACTCGCCAACACGCAGATCGCGAATCTCGCGCCCGCCAGTGGCGGCACCATCCGCGTCGGCTCGCGCGGGGCCGCGGTACACGCGGGTGAGGTCGCGACCGGCGCGCTGGCCGTCGGCAACATGACGCTGGGTTCGCGCGCACTGGCGCTGGAGGCAGGAAGTGCCGGGGCCGGCATCAGCCAGCTCGCCGGCGGCGGCATCGGTGCCACGGGCATCACCGCCCAGGCGGCGGCCGGCAGCGTCGTGCTGGCCAACATCAACAACCAGGCCGCGACCATCTCCGGCAGCGCCGCGGGCGCCGGCAATGATTTCACCTACGCCAACTTCGTCGGCGTCGAGGTCCGCGGCATCAGTGCTGCGGATACCGTGTCGCTGACCGCCGGCGGCAACGTGACGCAGGGCGCGGGCGCTGCCAACGCGATCAGCGCGACGACACTGGCAGTGGTCGGCGGCGGTGCCGCGGGCACGGTGACGCTCGACAACACCGCCAACAACGTGGCGAACCTGTCCGGCCGCGGCCAGGGCGGCTTCACCTATGCCGATGCAAGCGGCTTCGCGGTGGCCGGCCCAGGGCTCGCCGATCCCGGCATCAACCAGGGCGGCGGCGTGATCGCGGGGCCGGTCTCGCTGCGCGCGGCGAGCGGCACCATCACCCAGTCGGCGCCGCTGGCCGCGACCAGCCTTGCCGCCACGGCCAATGCCGGCAGCGTGCAGCTCACCGGCACCAACACCGTTGCCAGCATCAGCGGCAGCGCGCTGGGTGCGGGCAACGACTTCGCGTTTACCAACGGCACCGGTTTCGCGGTTGCCGGTATCACGGCCGCCGACCAGGCGAGCCTCTCTGCGGCTGCCGGCGACATCACCCAGACCGGTGCGATCGACGCGGCACGGCTTTCCGCCATCGCCAGCGCCGGCAACGTCATGCTGGGCAGCACCGCAAACAGCGCCGGCACCGTTGCCGGCAGTGCCGCCGGCGCCGGCAACGACTTCACCTTCGGCAACGGCGCTGGCTTCGTCGTCGCCGGCATCACCGCGGCCGATGCGGTGACGCTCACTGCCGATGCCGGCGCCATCACGCAGTCCGCCGCGATCACCGGGGCAGCCCTGTCGGCCAACGCGACTACCGGGACGGTGACGCTGGAGCATGCCGCCAATGCCTTCGCCTCGGTCAGCGGAGCAGCCGGCGGCGGCGCATTCAGCATCCGCACCGGCTCGGCGCTTGCCATCGGCGGCAGCGGCATCACGGCGTCGGGCGACGCCTCGGTGCTGAGCGGCGGCAACCTGACGGTCAGCCAGCCTGTCAGTGCCGGCAGCGGCGCCCTGCTGCGGCTGCAGGCGCCCGGCGGCAGCGCGCTCGCGATCAACGCAGCACTTGCTGCTCCGGGTGGCACAGCCGAGCTCGTCGCCGACACCATCATCGGCCTCTCGGGAACCGACGGCTTCGGCGGCGGGTCGCGCCCGGCAACCACCATCGTGCGCAGCGCGACCGCCGGCCGCAGCATCGGCTTCGGCACCTCGGCGGTCGGCGATCTCGCGCTGTCGGGGCCACAGATCGACAACCTGGCGCCGACTTCCGCGGGCACGTTCCGGGTCGGCTCGGTGAACCGCGCGGGCGAAGCCGCGGCCGGCGCGATCGAGGTGCGCGACGTCAACCTGGGCACGCGCACGCTGGTGCTGGAGTCGGCCGCCGCCGGCACCGCCATCAACCAGGTAGGCACGCTGGTTGCCACCGGCGGCCTCGCCACCATCGCGCCGAACGGCAACGTCGTGCTGGGCGGCACGAACAGTTTCGCAACCATCTCGATCGACACCAACGGCGCCTTCAGCCTCACCAACACCATCGGGTTCGAGGTGCGCGGCATCCGCGCCAGCAGCGTCGCCCTGACCGCGCAGACCGGTGATATCACCCAGGCGACGGGCGCGGCCAACCGTATCCAGACCGGCGGCCTTACGGTCACCGCGACCGCCGGCAGCGTCACGCTGGACAACGCCGCCAATGCGGTGGCCACGGTCCAGGGCGCGGCAGGCAACGGCGACTTCGCCTTCACCAACGCCACCGCGCTGACCGTGAACGGCGTCGCGGCCACCGGCAGCGTGGCACTGGCGGCGGGCGGCGATCTTACCGTGCCGCCGACATCGCAGGTGACCGCCGGCGCCGGCCAGAGGCTGATGTTGCAGGCGGGCGGGGAGCTGTTCCTGAACCACGGGTTCTTCCTGCAGCCCAGCCCGCTCAGCGTCGCCAACGGCACCGCGGTGTTCGTGGCGGATCGCATCACCGTGACGAATTTCGGCTTCGGCAGCCTGCTCGCAGGCCCCGTGCAGCAGGCCGAGATCCGCACCGCGACCACCGGCCGCGACATCGTGGTGGGTGCGGGCAACCCGGCAACCGAGCTCGTGCTTGACAGCGCAACGCTCGCCCAGCTCGCGCCACTTTCCGGTGGCGGCACGCTGCGGGTCGGCGCCACCGGCGTTGTCGTCGGCGAGGCAGGCGCCGGCCGCGTGCAGGTGAACGATCCGATCAGCCAGGCCGGCGGCACGGTGATCCTGGAATCCGGATCGGCCTCGGCCACGGCGATCAGCCAGGCCCAGCAGATCATCGCCGGCGGCCTTGCAGCCCTGGCGCCCGCCGGCGGCGTCGTGCTGACCAACCCCGCGAACAGCATCGGCAACGAGGTTGCCGGCCAGGCGGGTGCGGGCGGCTTCGCCTTCACCAACAACGGCAATGTCGTTGTCGGCACGGCCGGCGGCACCGCCGGCATCATCGCGACGGGCGGCACCGTGACGTTGGCGGCGACCGGCTTTGCCGGCGTCAGCCAGACCGCGCCGATCGTCGGCACCGCGTTGGTTGCATCGGGCTTCGGCAGCGTGGCGCTGGCCAACCCGGCCAACCAGGTCGGCAGCGTCGGCGGTTCGTCGAGCTTCGGCAACTTCACCTTCACCGGTGGCGGCGGCTATGCGGTCAGCGGCATCAGCGCCCCCTTCGGCACCGTCACCCTGGCCTCGCCGGGTGGCGGTATCACGCAGACCGGTGCCATTGCCGCGAACGTGCTGGAAGTGACCGCTGCCGGCACGATCGGGCTGGACACGGTTCTGAACCAGGTCGCAACCCTGCGTGCAACCGCCACCGCACCCGCGAGCGACGTCCGTTTCCAGGACAGTGGTACGCTGGCGGTGACCGGCATCACGGCGCCGGGTGCGGTGGTGCTGACGGCAGGGAGCGGCATCACCCAGGGCGCACCGGCCAGCGCCGCAATCAGCGCGGCGTCCTTGCAGGCGGACGGCGGGGCCGGGGCGGTTGCGCTGACAAACGCCAGCAACGCGGTCGGCACGGTTTCCGGCAGCGGCGCCGGCTTCACCTATGTCGATGTCGATGCACTGGTGACCGGGCCGATCAGCAGCACCGGCGCGGTGACGCTGAGCGCGGGCGGGCTGCTGTCGATCAACGGCCTGCTCAATGCGGCAGGCCAGAGTGTCGCGCTTTCCGGCGTCGGCATCGGCCAGACTGCGGCGATCACCGCAGGCTCGCTGGTGGCGAATGGCGGGGCGGGGGCGGTCGTGCTGACCAACGCTGCCAACGCGGTCGGCACGGTTTCCGGCGGCGGTGCCGGCTTTGCCTACGCGGACATCGACGCGCTGGCGACGGGGCCGATCAGCAGCACCGGCGCGGTGGCGCTGAGCGCGGGCGGGCTGCTGTCGATCAACGGCCTGCTCGACGCGCCGGGCCAGAGTGTCGCGCTCTCCGGCATCGGCATCGACCAGTCGGCGCCGATCTCCGCCGGCTCGCTGGTGGCGAATGGCGGCGCGGGCGCGGTTGCGCTGACCAACGCGGGCAACGCGGCCG
>JADLHF010000004.1 GCA_020848935.1 Acetobacteraceae bacterium | reverse complement strand
GTATGCCAATTGGCAGAGCAGCATTCCCAGCCGGTTCCTGGATGAGCTGCCGGATGCGCATGTGGTGCGCAAGGGCTCGGCGGCGATGGAGCGGGAGCGGCGGCTGACGGCGGCGCCGGTGTTTTCCTCGGCGTTTCCGGTGAGCGCGCGGCGGCCACGTATCAGCGAGGCGTGGGAGCAGCCGGCGCGGCCGGAGCGGGCGGAGAAGATCCCGGTGGGCGCGCGGGTGTTTCACCAGAAATTCGGCGCGGGGACGGTGACGCGGGTGGATGACGACAAGCTGGATATCGCGTTCGACCACGCCGGCGACAAGCGGGTGCTGGACCGGTTCGTGGAGCGGGCATGAAGGCGCGCCGCGCCACCGTGCTGGAGACGGTCAGCCTTACGGTGCCCGAGGATGCGCTGGAGGCCTATGAGTCCGCGCTGGCGGTGGCGTGCGGGACCGTCGGGTTCTTCCTCGACGAGGGGACCGGGTTGTGGACCCTGGAAGGGGTGAAGGACCAGGGGGTGGGCGAGGGCGAGTTGGCCGGGGCGCTGGCGTTGGCGGCGCTGGTCAGCGGGGTCGCCGCGGTGCCGAGGCGGGCGCGGACGGAGGCGGAGGGCTGGCTGGCGCGGACGCGCGAGGCGTTTCCGGAGCAGCTGGTGGGACGGCGGTTTGCCGTTCGCGGCACGCATCTGACCGATGCGGCGACGCCGGGGCGGCTGGTGGTGACGCTGGATGCCGGGATTGCGTTCGGCTCGGGCGAGCATGGCTCGACGCGGGGGTGCCTGCGGGCGCTGGAGGGGGTGGCGCATCGGCGGCCGCTTCGGGTGCTGGATTTGGGGACGGGGTCGGGCATCCTGGCGATGGCGGCGGCGAAGCTGCTGCACCGCAGGGTGCTGGCGACGGATATCGATCCCTGGTCGGTGCGGGTGACGCGGGAGAATGCGCGGCGCAATGGGCTGGGGCGGCGGCTGCGCGTGGTGCGGGCGGATGGCTGGGGGGCGCCGGTGCTGGCGCGCGGCGCGCCGTATGACCTGGTGTTCGCCAATATCCTGGCGCGGCCGCTGACGCTGATGGCGCGCGACCTGGCGCGGCACCTGGCGCCGGGCGGGACGGTGATCCTGGCGGGATTGCTGGCGAGCCAGGCGCGCTGGGTGCTGTCGGCGCACCGGGCGCAGGGGCTGGTGCTGGAGCGGGTGCTGCTGGAACGCGGGGGATTGGGCGACGTGCCGGGGCGGGGCTGGGCCACGCTGGTGCTGCGCCGGCGGGGCTGACCGGCCCGATGGTGTGGCGGGCCGGTCAGTTCAGGGCGTCAGGCGCCGGCGGTGCGGCCGGCCGTGAGCATGGCGCGGCTGCGGTCCTGTTCGCGGCGGGAGCGGAAGGCGGCGTCGTACAGCATCGGCACTTCGCCGCGGCTGATGCCGATATCGGCCAACTGCGCGTCGGACAGCGCCGACAGCTCGGCGATGGTGGCGCGGCGTGCGCGCCAGCTGAGAAAAGCCGCGAGAACGCGGGAGAATGCGCCGGGCGGCGGGGCGTCGAGATATTGCGGCTCGGCTTCGTAGTAATGGTTCAGCGTGCCGGGAAGCGTGAGGCCCAGCTGTTCCTTGCTGGCGTGTGCAGACATGGCGATAGTCCCTGCAAAGAGGTGATCGTGGCGGGCGTCGGGCCCTGTGCCTTCCACCGCGCGATCATTGTGCAGTGCAACATAAGGCGGCAACTGCGGCAGGAGAACTGTCGTTCTCGCCGGTTCAGACGTGCGTTTGTTGCATGACATCCCGTTGAGACATGCGTTTGGAGTATTGTTGTTGTGAGCTCGATCCCCATGCCCCGCCCCGCTGCCATGCCCAGCCCGGGCGAGCGACTTGCCGCGCTGCGTGGCGAATTGTTGCGGCGGGGGCTTGACGGCTTCCTGGTGCCGCGGGCCGATGAGCATCTGGGCGAGTATGTGCCGGCGCGGGCCGATCGGCTGCGGTGGCTGACCGGGTTTTCCGGCAGTGCCGGGCTGGCGGTGGTGCTGGCCGATGCGGCCGCGGTGTTCACCGATGGGCGCTACGTGCTGCAACTCGCCGAGCAGGCCGATGCCACGCTGTTCCAGCTTCGGCATATCACCGACGAGCCGCCGGCCGAGTGGCTGGCGCAGCATGCCGGCGCCGGGGCGCGGGTGGGGTATGATCCGCTGCTGTTCAGCGAGGAGGCGATTGCGCGGTTCGGCGACAAGGGCGTGACGCTGGTGGCGGTGGACGACAATCCGATCGATGCCGTCTGGGCCGACCAGCCGGCGGCCCCGATGGCGCCGGCGGTGCCGCATCCGATCGCGTTCGCCGGGCTGGAGTCGGCGCGCAAGCGCGAGCAGGTGGCGGCCGTGCTGGCGGCCGAGAAGCAGGATGCGGCGGTGGTGAGCGACCCCGCCTCGATCGCCTGGCTGCTGAATATCCGCGGCGACGACGTGCCGTTCACGCCGTTCGCGCTGGGGTTCCTGGTGATCCATGCCGATGCCGGCTGCGAGTTGTTCATGGCGCCGGAGAAGGTGCCGGCGCAGACGCGGGCGTGGATCGGCAATGCGGTGTCGGTGCAGGACCGGGCGGCGTTGCCGGGGGCGTTGGCGCGGCTGCGGGGCAAGCGGGTGCGGGTGGATGCCGGGGGCTCGCCGGCCTGGTTCGCGCAGACGCTGCGCCGCGCGGGGGCGGAGGTGGTGGCGGGGATGGACCCGTGCATGCTGCCGAAGGCGCGCAAGAACGAGGTGGAGCGGCAGGGCTCCCGCAATGCCCATGCCCGCGATGCCGTGGCGGTGTGCCGGTTCCTGCGCTGGATGGAGAGTGCGGCCGGGCGGGAGAGCGAGATGTCGGCGGCGGCGCGGTTGCTGGCGCTGCGCGGCGAGGTGGAACTTTTTCGCGGCGAGAGTTTTCCGGCGATTTCCGGCTCCGGGCCGAATGGGGCGATCATCCATTATCGGGTCAGCGCGGAGAGCGACCGCGCCATCGGGGCCGATGAGCTGTATCTGATCGATTCCGGCGCGCAATATCTGGACGGGACCACCGATATCACCCGCACGCTGTGGACCGGCCCCGGCACGCCGCCGGCGGAGTTGCGGGGGCGGGTGACGCGGGTGCTGAAGGGGCATATCGCGCTTGCGACGCTGGCGTTTCCGAAGGGGGTCTGCGGGCCGCATATCGATGGCTTTGCCCGTGCGGCGCTGTGGCAGGTGGGGTTGGATTACGATCACGGGACGGGGCATGGCGTCGGCAGCTATCTGTCCGTGCATGAAGGCCCGGTCAGCATCTCGCGGGCGGCGCGGGCGATTCCGATCGAGGCCGGCATGATCCTGTCCAACGAGCCCGGGTTCTATCTGCCGGGGCAGTATGGCATCCGGCTGGAGAACCTGTTGCTGGCGGTCGATGCCGATTTCCCCGGTGCGGCCAAGCCGTTCCTGAGCTTTGAAACTCTCACTTGGGCGCCGTTCGACCGGCGGCTGATCGAGCAGTCGCTGCTGACGCGGGCGGAAGTGGACTGGCTGGACGCCTATCACGCCCAGGTGGAAGCCATCGTCGGCCCGCATCTCACCGGTGAAGACCGCGCCTGGCTGGCGGCGGCTTGCACGCGCCTGGGGTGACGTGAAGCAAGGGAATGAAAGTTTTTTGGTTCTTTTTTTCAAAAAAGAACAAGCACTTCTTTTTGTAAAAAGAAGCAAAAACTTTCATTCATTTGTCTTTCGGGATCTACCGCTTGCGGGAGGTATGCAGCACGCCGTCGGTTTTCAGTTGGGCGATTTCGTCGGGTGAGTAGCCGAACTGGGCCAGGACTTCCTCGCCGTGTTGGCCGAAGCGGGGTGGGACGGCGCGGGTGCCGCCGGGGGTGCGGGACATCTTGATGGGGGTGCCGAGGCCGCGGTAGTCGCCGAGTTCGGTGACCATCTGGCGGGCTTCGGTGTGGGGGGCGGCCATTGATTCGTCCACCGGGAGGACCGGGCCGGCGGGGAGGCCCATGTTCAGCAGGCGCAGGCAGAGTTCGTGGCCGTCGGTGTCGGCCAGGGCTTCGGCGAACAGGGCGATCATGGCGGGGCGGTTGGCCAGGCGGTCGGCGTTCTTGATGAAGCGGGGGTCGGTGGCCATTTCGGGGCGGCCGAGGGCCTCGCACATCTTGCGGAACTGGCCGTCATTGCCGGAGGCGATGAAGATTTCGCCGGTTCGGGTCTGGTATTTTTCGTAGGGGGCGAGGTTGGGGTGGGGGTTGCCCATCGGCATCGGGCGCTTGCCGTTCAGGAAATAGTTCGCCGCCTGGGGGTGCAGCAGGGCCATGCCGCAATCGTGCAGGGTCATGTCCAGGTACTGGCCGAGGCCGGAGGTGTTGCGCTCGTGCAGCGCCATGGTGATGGCGATCACCGAGTACAGCCCGGTGGCGAGATCGACGATGGGCGTGCCCATGCGCATCGGGCCGGTGCTGGGGTCGCCGTTGATGCTCATCAGCCCGGTCATGGCCTGCAGGATGGCGTCGTAGCCGGGCAGGCCGCCGAGCGGGCCGTGGGCGCCGAAGCCGGAGACGCGGCAGTGGATCAGGCGGGGGAATTTCGGCGCCAGGTCCTTCTCGTAACCGAGGCCCCATTTCTCCATGCCGCCGGGCTTGAAGTTCTCCACCAGGATGTCGGCGGTCTCCAGCATGCGCAGCAGGATGGCCTTGCCGGCGGGCTTGGAGATGTCCAGCGCCACCGAGCGCTTGTTGCGGTTGACGCCGATGAAATAGCTCGCGTCGTCGCCGAGGAACGGGGGGCCCCAGTCGCGGACTTCGTCGCCCTGCGGTGGCTCGATCTTGATGACGTCGGCGCCGTGGTCGGACAGGATCATGGTGCAGTAGGGACCGCCCAGCACGCGGGTGAGGTCGATCACCCGCAGCCCGGCCAGGGCACCGGGGGAGGCGGCGAGGCCCTTGCCCTGGGTCTTCGCCGGTGTGGTCGCGTCGTTCATCGGGCCATCCTCGCGGTCTTGTGGCGGGGCATTCTAGTGGGGGAGTGGCAGGGAAGGGAAGAAAGCGTGTTCTTTTTTGGAAAAAAGAACCGAAAAACTTTTATTCGTAAGGGGATTCGGGCGTGGCAGCGCCTCGGAACCAATTATCGAAAGTCTTTTTGCTTCTTTTTCTTCAGAAAAAGAAGACCTTCCTGCCTTCTTCGCTACCG
>JADLHF010000003.1 GCA_020848935.1 Acetobacteraceae bacterium | reverse complement strand
CGCTTGCCATCCATGCCTAACGGCGGTCTCAGCCGCGCAGCTTGACCCTGATCTCGCTTGTACCATGGGCGTCCGCCGACAGCACCACCTGCGCGATCCGCAGATACACGCTGTACCGATACCCGATCAGCTCCACCTCCATCCCGCCCTTCCCGGCCCCCCACTCTCCGCCCCGCCCCACCCCACGACCGAATTCATCGCCCCGGGCCACCCAAAAAAATCCCCACACGCCATGCAAAAAGAGAAAAATTTCCTTTCACCGGCCGCGCCCGTCAGTTATATTCACCGAATGTCACCCAAACCCTCCACCCCGGCGGCCCAGCCTGCCCGCCCGAGCCCCCTTGGCGCGCCCAGCGCCACCGGTGCCCGGATCGCGCACGCATGCCTGCTCGCCCTGCTGGAGATCCTGATCCTCGCAGCCCTCCTGCGCCTGCCCAGCCGCCTCCGCCGGCTGGTCGCGCGCCATGGTGACAACCTCCCCCACAGCTTCACCGCCGCCTTCGCCCCCGACGCCCCCACCCACGCCGCTGTCATCGCGCTCGGCATCGTCCCCGACTGGTTTCTCCCCTGCTTCCCCAACCGCGGCATGCGCCCCAAGCCCGCACTGCGTCCGCCCCACCGCCCACCTCGCCCCGCCCGCGCCCCGCCCGCGCGCGCCCTGTCAAACCCCTCCCCACCCCAAATCCCGCCCCGCGCTAAAATCCCCTCCCACCGGAGGCCGCCGGCGCGCACCCCTAATCATTACGATATCGGAAGCCCCTTCCCCGCCTTGACCCCCCGCTCCCAAAAGGCTCAATTCCCAGCCCCACCCAACCCGGGAACCACCGCCATGTCCCTCGTCCGCCCGGCCATCGAATCCCTCGAAGACTCCCCCATCGTCGAGGTCTGGCGCATGGGATACAACGACCCCGAAATCATCGGCATGTTCGCCGGCGAGCCCGACGTCCCCACCCCCCAGTTCATCCGCGACGCCGCCGCCAAATCCCTCGCCGAGGGGAACACCTTCTACACCCCCAACCGCGGCATCCCCGGCATGGGCGACGCCATCTCCCGCTACCTCAAGCGGACCTGGAACGTCGAAATCCCGGAATCCCGCATCGCACTCACCGCCTCGGGCATGTCCGCCGTCATGCTCATCGCCCAGGCCACCGCCCAACAGGGCGACAACGTCGTCGCCGTCACCCCCTCCTGGCCCAACATCCTGCGCGCCATGCAGATCAATGGCGCCGAAGTCCGCGAAGTCGCCATGACCCCCGGCAACGCCGGCTGGCAACTGGACCTCGACGCGGTCATCGCCCAGTGCGACGTCCGCACCCGCGTCATCTACCTCGCCTCCCCCGGCAACCCCACCGGCTGGATGATCCCCCGCGACCAGGCCGAATGCCTCCTGGCCTTCGCCCGCGAAAACAACATCGCCATCCTGTCCGACGAGGTTTACCACCGCACCGTCTATGGCATGAACGCCGCCTTCTCCTTCCTCGAAATCGCCCGACCGACCGACCCCGTCTTCGTCGCCAACTCCTTCTCCAAGGCCTGGGCCATGCCCGGCTGGCGCCTCGGCTGGATCGTCTATCCCGAGGGTGCGACGGACAGCTTCGAAAAGCTGATCCAGTTCAACACCTCCGGTGCCCCCGCCTTCCTCCAGCACGCCGCCATCGTCGCCCTCGATCAGGGCGAAGACTTCGTGAAATCCTTCGCCGCCCGCTGCTCGGCCGGCCGCGACGTGGTCAACACCCGCCTCGGCCGCATGAAACGCGTCCGCAATATCCCCTCCGAAGGCGCCTTCTACGCCATGTTCTCCATCGATGGCGTCACCGACACGCTGCAGTTCTGCAAGCGCGCCGTGGTCGAAGCCAAGATCGGCATGGCCCCCGGCACGAGCTTCGGCAAAGGCAGCGAATATTATGTCCGCCTCTGCTACGCCAAGGCGCCGGAACTGCTGCACACCGCGATGGATCGGCTGGAAAAATTCCTGGAAACCTATCAGGAGGAATGAAGGAAGGAATCTTCTTTTTGTGAACAAAAAGAAGCAAAAAAACTTCATTCATTTGTACGTGACCTAAGTTTATGCGTCCGAATCCGGCGGATCGAGGCTGTGATCCCCTGATTGAATAAAGTTTTTTTGCTTCTTTTTGTTCACAAAAAGAAGCCTTCCCTTCCCTGCCTGCCGGTCCCTGCTATCATCCCCCCACGAGGGAAAAATCATTGCAAAGCATCGAGTCACGCGAATCCTGGCGCGCCGCCTTTGGTGTGCTTGCCATCCTCTCGGTGATCCACGGCACGCCGCTGGTTCTCGTGGTCTCGCTCAAATCGATCGCCGCCGACCTCGACGTCCCGCGCGGTGTTCCGGCCCTGGCGGCCGCCCTGCAAAGCTTCGGCGCCGGCCTCGGTGGCATCATGCTGGGTTGGCTCGCCGACCGACTGGGGGCGCGGGCCATGGGGATCTTCGGCGGGCTGGCGGTGTCCGCCGGCCTGATCGTCGCCACCCAGGGCGGCACCTGGGGCCTGTATATCGGCTTCGGCGTGTTGGTCGGCCTGCTCGGCAACGGCGCTCTCGGCGCGCCCATGCTGGTCTATGTCTCCCGCTGGTTCGACCGCCGGCGCGGCACCGCGCTCGCCCTGGTCAGTGCCGGCCAATACATCGCCGGCACCGTCTGGCCCACGTTGTTCGAGCGCGGGTTGGAACACTGGGGCTGGCGCGCCACCGCCTGGGGTTTCGCCGCCGTGGTGGCCGCCATCACCATCCCGGTGGCGCTGTTCACCCTGCGCCCGCCCCCGGTCATCCCCGCCGGCGGCCATCTCGGCGGCGACCCGATCCCCGGTGCCCGCGTGCTCGGCCTACGCCCCAACCTGGTGCTGTTCCTGCTCAGCCTCGGCATCTTCCTGTGCTGCGTGCCGATGGCCCAGCCCACCGTCCACCTGGTCAGTTTCTGCACCGATCTCGGCATCTCCGCCACGCGCAGTGCCGCCATGCTCTCGGTCCTGCTCGCCTGCGCCTTCGTCAGCCGCCAGTTCTGGGGCTGGCTCGCCGACCGCATCGGCGGCCTGCCCGCCATCCTGCTCGGCTCGGCCTGCCAGACCATCGCCCTCGCGCTGTTCATGGTCACCCAGGACGAGGTCGGCCTGTTCGCCGTGGCCGCCGCCTTCGGTCTCGGCTTCGCCGGGCTGATTCCGAACTACATCCTCGCCGCCCGCGCCCTGTTCCCCGCCGCCGAGGCCTCCTGGCGCATCCCCGTGATGATGTTCGGCGGCCTGCTCGGCATGGCCGCCGGCGGCTGGATGGGTGGCCTGGTCTACGACGCCTACGGCTCCTACGTGCCGAGCTTCGCCATCGGCGTGGGCTCCAACCTGCTGAACCTCGTCGTCATCGGTTTCCTGGTCAGCCGGCTGCCACGGCGGGGGTATCGGTTCGCGACAGCATGAAGGAAGCCTTCTTTTTGTGAACAAAGAGAAGACTTCCTTCACTGGAGTGGATGCGTCGTTCAAGTCTCTTAATGAATAGAAGTTTTTTGGTTCTTTTTTTCAAAAAAGAACCCTTTTCTTACTTCGCCGGCGCCGGCACCCCCGCCTCGGCCAAAGCCGCCGCCTGCCGCGCCGCCACTGCCTCGGCATCAAACCCCTCGATCAACTCGCGGTACAGCTTCGCCCAGTTGAGCTGCGCTCGCAGCCGCAGGAACACGCCCCCCAGCCCGATCGCGCTGCGGTCCATCAGCACGAACTCCCGCGGGGGCCGCACGCCGCCGGTCCGCTTCAACCCCGCGTGCACCCGCCGCGCCACCGCGCGCCCGAACTGCGGATCGTCGGATAGGGTGATCGGCCGCACCCGGTCATCCAACAGCGGCTCGTACAGGAACCGCGCCCATTCGTTCAGCACGTCCATCTTCTCGCGCGACAGATCCACGAACCCCCAGGATCGGTATGCCTCCGCCGCCGCATTCATGTCCTCGTCGCGGATCGCGTCGTACAGGTCGATCACTCCCCGCGCGAACGACGCCGGAAACACCCGGATCGCCCCGAAATCCAGCAGGTTCACGCTGCCATCCGGCCGCACCTGGTAGTTGCCCAGGTGCGGATCGCCATGGATCACCCCGTAGCGATAGAACGGCACGTACCACGCCCGGAACAACGCCTCGGCGATGGCGTTGCGTTCCTCCTGCGGCGGGTCTTCCTCCAGCCGCTGCATCAGCGGCCGCCCGTCCAGCCAGGTCATCGTCAGCAGCCGCTTGGTAGACAGCGCCGCCACCGGCACCGGCACATGCACGCTCGGCACATCGGCCAGCATGATCCCGTACAGCCGCGCCTGTGCAGCCTCGCGCACATAGTCCAGCTCCTCGCGCAGCCGCTCGGCCAACTCGGTGTAGATGTCGTCGTGCTGGATGGCGCTGTCCATGCGGTGATACACCGCCATCGCCAGCCGAAGCTGGCGCAGATCGGCGTCCACCGTGCTGGTCATGTCGGGATATTGCAGCTTGCACGCCACCTCCCGCCCATCCGGCAAGGTCGCGCGATGCACCTGCCCCAGCGACGCCGCCGCCGCCGCCTCCTGGCCGAATGCCGAGAAGTGTTTCTGCCAATCCGGCCCCAGCTCCCCCTGCATCCGCCGCCGCACGAACGCCCAGCCCATCGCCGGCGCATTGGCCTGCAACTGCGCCAGCTCGACGGCGTATTCCTCCGGCAGCGCGTCGGGCACGGTGGACAGGAACTGCGCCACCTTCATCAACGGCCCCTTCAGCCCGCCCAGGATGGTCTTCAGGTCGCCGGCATGGTCTGCCCGGTTGGTCCTGATCCCGAACATCCGCTCGCCCGCCACCCGCGCGGCAATCCCGCCGACCGCGCCCGACGTCCGCGCCATGCGCTTCAACTCGCCGAAGAACGAGCCCTTGTCCTCACGATCGCTCACGTCCGGCGGATCCAAAAGCAAGAAGATCCACAAAGAGGCAGAGAGGCACAGAGAAGGCACCGCCCCGCCGCCCCGCCGCCCTGCCGGCGGCGGGGCAACCGGTCAGTGGAACGGCGAGGCAATGCGACGGGACTCTCTCCGCCTCTCTGCCTCTCTGTCGATCTTCTTGCTTCCGTCACGAAGGCATCCGCTCCAGCTCGTCGATGAACCCTGAAATCACATCCAGCCCCCGCGTCCAGAACGCCGGCTCGCTGGCATCCAGCCCGAACGGCGCCAGCAATTCCTTGTGCCGCAACGTCCCGCCCGCCCGCAGCATGTCGAGATACTTGCCCTCGAACCCCGGATGCCCCGCCTGGAACACCGAATACAACGCATTCACCAGGCAATCCCCGAACGCATAGGCATAGACATAGAACGGCGAATGGATGAAATGCGGCACATAGCTCCAGAACACCCGATACTCCGGCGTGAATTCGAACGCCGGCCCCAGGCTCTCGGTCTGCACCTGCATCCACAATTCGCCGATCCGCTCGGCCACCAGCTCGCCCGACCGCCGCTCGTCATGCAACAGGCTCTCGAACCGATAGAACGCCACCTGGCGCACCACCGTGTTCAGCATGTCCTCCACCTTGCCAGCCAGCATGAACCGCCGCCGCGCCGGGTCCTTCTCCGCCTCCAGCAACGCCCGGAACGTCAGCATCTCGCCGAACACGCTCGCCGTCTCCGCCAGGGTCAGCGGCGTGGACGCCATCAGATACCCCTGCCGCCCCGCCAGCACCTGGTGCACCCCATGCCCCAGCTCATGCGCGAGAGTCATCACGTCGCGCGCCCGCCCGTGATAGTTCAGCAGCAGATACGGATGCGCCCCCGGCACCGTCGGATGCGCGAACGCCCCGCCCGCCTTGCCCGGCCGCAATTCGGCATCGATCCATGGCTTGTCGAAGAACGCCCCGCCAACCGCCGCCAACTCCCGCGAAAACCCGCCATACGCCCCCAGAACCTGCCGCTTTGCCTCCGCCCACGGGATGATCCGGTCGCCATCCCCCGGCAGCGGCGCGTTGCGGTCCCAGTGCTGCAGGCGCTCCAGCCCCAGCCACTTCGCCTTCATCGCGTAATACCGGTGCGACAGCCGCGGAAAATCCGCCACCACGGCAGTGACCAGCGCATCCACCACCGCGTCCTCAACCATGTTCGCCCGGTTGCGCGACGACCCCGGCCGCTCGTAATGCCGCCAGGTGTCGATGATCTCCTTGTCCTTGGCCAAGGTATTCGTCACCAGCGAGAACAGCTTGATCCGCTCGCCGAACGCCGCCCCAACCCCCTTGCCCGCCGCCTCGCGCACCGCCCGGTCAGGGTCCGACAACTTGTTCAACGCCGCCGACACCGTCAGCGACTCCGCGCCCACCGAAACCGTCATCCCCGCCACCGTCTCGTCGAACAGCCGCGACCACGCGCTCCGCCCGGTCACCTCCTTGTCGTGCAGCAGCTTCTCCAGCGCATCGTCCAGCTGGTGCGGCCGGAACACCCGGAGATCCCGCAACCACGGCCGCCATTTCGCCGCCGCCGGGTCCGCCAACTTCGCCTCGATATCCGCCTCGTCCAGCCGGTTCAGCTCCAGCGTGAAGAAGATCAGGTGCGACGAAATCGCCGTCACCCGCTCGCTCATCGACTGGTAGAACTTCCCCACCGCCGCATCCGTCGAATCCCCGCTGAACAGCAGCTGGGCATAGCTCATCACCCGCCCCAACCCCTCCTCGATCCGCTCATACGCCCCGATCGCCGCCGCCAGCGCCGCCCCGCTCATCCCCGCCAGCTTGCCGCCATGCGCCGCCTCGAACGCCCGCGCATCGGCCAGCGCCCGCACCAGGTCCGCCTCCAGCTCCGGCGCATCCGGCGAGGGGTAGAGGTCGCGAAGATCCCAGGTGGGAAGCTCGCCAGCGTTTCCGTCGGGCATACCGGGCCAAATCCTCTGCTGCGTGTCGCCCCTGCATGTAGGACCTGCCGCCCAAACGGCAAAGGCCTTCCCCCATTCCCCTTGGCGCCGCCCCCCCGCGTCGTATATCCCCCCACCATCAGCAACGCGCCGCACCACGCCGCGCACCCCCGCACATCCGGGGGACAGGGGGGATGCCGTGACGCCGTTTCGCGAGGACACCTACCCCGACTGGCCCAACCTGGCCGCCATGATGTTCGCCCGCGCCGCCCAGGCCCCCACCCGCCCCATGCTGCGCCACCACGCCGGCGGCGCCTGGCACTCCACCACCTGGGGCAGCTTCGCCCGCCAGGCCGCCAGCCTCGCCCGCCACCTGCGCGCCCAGGGCGTGGCCGCCGGCGACCGCGTGCTGATCGTCGCCGAGAACCGGCCGGAATACCCCATTGCCGAGACCGCGCTGCTCGCCATCCGCGCCGTCCCCGTCCCCGCCTACACCACCTACACCGTCGAGGATTACGCCCACGTCCTGCGCGACTGCGGGGCGCGGGCCGCCATCGTCTCCACCCCCGACCTCGCCAGCCGCGTCACCGCCGCCTACGCCGCCTCCACCCACCCCCAGGCCGTCGAACCCCTGGCCCTGCTGGTGATGATGGACTTCGCCGCCCCCGGCTACTCCCACCCCGACACCAAAACGCTGGCCTTCGTCGATCTCACCGCCGACGACCTCCCGCCCGACGACATCGCCGCCGAAGCCGCCCTCATCCCGCCCGACTCGCTGGCCTGCCTGATCTACACCTCCGGCACCGGCGGCGCGCCAAAGGGCGTCATGCTCCCCCACCGCGCCATCCTCTCCAACTGCCGTGGCGCCTACAAACTCATCCAGATGATCGGCCTGCAGGACGACGTCTACCTCTCCTACCTCCCGCTCTCGCACTCCTACGAACACACCGCCGGCCAGTTCTTCATGCTCTCCCTCGGCGCCGAAGTGGCCTACTCCCGCGGCGTCGAACACCTCGCCGCCGACTTCCTCGCCGTCCGCCCCACGATCATCACCATGGTTCCCCGCGTCCTCGAAGTGATCCGCGGCCGCATCCTCCAGGGCGTCCAGCGCGGCCCCGCCTGGAAGCAGTTCCTCTTCAACCAGGCCGTCACCCTCGGCACCCGGCGCCTCGACGGCCACCGCCTCCCCCCCCATCTGGCCCTCCTCGACAAACTCCTGGACAAACTCGTCCGCTCAAAAATCGCCGACCGCTTCGGCGGCCGCGTCCGCGTCGCCATCTCCGGCGGCGCCCGCCTCGAACCCGATGTCGGCAAATTCTACCTCGCCCTGGGCCTGCGCCTCCTCCAGGGCTACGGCCAGACCGAAGCCGGCCCCGTCATCTCCGCCAACCTGCCCACCGCCATCCGCGCCGAAACCGTCGGCCCCCCGCTCGAAGGCGTCGATCTGCGCATCGCCGAAGACGGCGAAATCCTCGTCCGCGGCGACCTCGTCATGGCCGGCTACTGGGGCCGCCCCGAGGAAACCGCAGCCGCCATCCGCGACGGCTGGCTCCACACCGGCGACATCGGCGTCATCGACCCCGACGGCTACCTGCGCATCACCGACCGCAAGAAAGACATCATCGTCCTCGCCGGCGGCGACAACATCTCGCCGGCCCGCGTCGAAGGCATGCTCGTCAACCAACCCGCCATCGCCCAAGCCGTCGTCTTCGGCGACGGCCGCGCCACGCTG
The DNA here is from genome assembly GCA_020848935.1 of Acetobacteraceae bacterium. Classification (GTDB taxonomy): domain Bacteria; phylum Pseudomonadota; class Alphaproteobacteria; order Acetobacterales; family Acetobacteraceae; genus CAMDGX01. Next base: position 6,515 of record JADLHF010000003.1, on the reverse strand, counting down.
TCCGCCCTCATCGTCCCCGCCGAAGGCTACGACCCCCCCGCCATCGCCCATGCCGTCGATGCCGTCAACAAACGCCTCACCACCACCGAACGCATCCGCCGCCACGCCACCGTCCCCCCCTTCACCATCGACAACGGCCAACTCACCGCCACCCAAAAAGTAAAACGCCACATCGTCCGCCAAACCCACGCCGCCACCCTGGAAAAACTCGGCGCCTGACCCCGCAAGCACAGCCAAGGCTGGGGCCGAGGGCCCCAGACCCCCACAACCGAAGCAAGAGAATCTTCCCTCCTCCGTGCTTCATGGGGGGAGCCGGGGGGAACTTGCTTCCTCGAATGACCCAACCACCCACAAACACGTGCCAAAACTACGGCATTGTCTTACATAACACCCAGCGGAAATCGAGTTCGCCCCACCCGAGGACTTGTGCAACCGCCCCTCCCCCCATCGTCATCTTGAGTGCAGCGAAGGACCCACGCTTCTTTCTCCGCACGCCGAAGTCATGACCCTCATGTCAGGCGCCGGTTCCCACAGCCGCTGGCACCAATCCAAAGCCCGGAAACGAGCTTCCGCTTCCAACACCCCAAGCTCTGCCCAGCCGATTTCCGCCAGCGGCCTCGCACCACACCTGCCCTGTCGCTGCCCAAGGCAAACCGCAAGGAACTGGCACGGTGCTTCCCCGACGAAAAGCAATGGTTCGCGTCACGCCGGAGATGACCGCCCGCGCCATAGCCGAAACCGATTGGTCTCGCGTCGCCGCCTTCACCGACGAAGACATCGCCGCCAAAATGGCCGCCGACCCCGACCTCGCCCACCTGCGCCGTCGCGATGGCGCCTGGCGGCTTGCGCCACGCAATCAGGCGCAGCGCGATGGGGGTTTGCCGCTTGCCGCTTTGCGCCCATGCCGTGATCTCATGCGCCGCGCCGTCGTGCGGCCGCGATCCCCGCCTGGCGCGCGCGCAGGTGCTCGGCCAAGCCCATCATGGCGGGCGAGACGGCCGGGCGGCGCTCGGCTGGGCCTGTTGCGCAAGGCCGTCGCCGCCATCCAGGTTCCGGAACGGAACGCCCGCCATCGACGCCAGGATGCCCGGCAAGGTCGGCACATAGCGTTCGCCATGGCCCGCCGCCACCACGCCGGCGATCACCCGGCTGACCGCGTCGGCCAGTTCGGTCGGCGCGCCGGCGTCCTTCGCCATCGCGCGATAGGTCTCCAGCACGTTGCGCCCCATCCACAGCTTGCCACGGCCCAGGCTGTCGTCACCTTCGCGAATCCAGGGCACGATCCAGGAGAACATCACGCTGTTCGACCCGCCGGCCTCGATCACCGCCGCCAGGGCATCCAGGTCCACCCCCAGCTTCGCCGCCGCGGCGAAGGTCTCGCCGATGATCATCGCGTTGCTGAAGCTGACGAAGTTGTTCACCAGCTTCACCGTCAGCGCCGCCCCCAGCGCGCCGCATTCCACCACCGTGTCGGCATAGCATTCCACCACCGGGCGAATGCGTGCCACCACCGCGGGGTCACCGCCCAGCATGCTGGAAAGCCGGCCCGCCTCGGCCTCCTTCGGCGTGCGGCCGACCGGGGCATCCACCATCGCCGCCCCACGCGCCGCCAGCAGCGCACCCAGGCGCCGCGTGGCCTCCGGCAGGCCGGTGCTCGCATCCACCACCACCATGCCCGGCCGCACCAGCGGCAGCAGCGCGGTGACGGTCGCCTCCACCTCCGCCACCCCCGGCAGGAACATCACCACCACATCGCGGGCGGCCGCCAGCCCCGCCAGGTCGGCCACCTCCACCGCCCCGCGCGACACCAGGTCGTCCACCGGCGCGCGGTTGCGGTGGCCCAGCACCGCGAGAGGAAATCCCTTCAGCAGGATGTGCTTGGCCGCGCCATGTCCCATCAGCCCCGGCCCCACGAACCCCACGCGCATTGCCGCCTCCGCCATCGTCGCCTCCCGCCCTATCGCCGCAGCAGCATCACCCCCACCACCAGCCCGGGCAAGCCGCAGACCAGGAAGCCGATGCCGCTGTTGCCGGTGGCGCCGAGCATCCCGGCATAGACCAGCGGCAGGATCAGCCCGCCGAGTTGGCCGAAGGACAGCACGCCCCCGGTCGCCGCGCCGGGATTGCCAGCCGGCGCAAGGCGGACGCATTCGCTCAGCACCACCCCGTGCCACGACATCACCGTGGCACTGAGGGCAATTGCCACCAGAGCGGTGAGCCACACCGGCCAGCCCGCCCCGATCAGCCCCAGTGCCGCCGCCCCCGCCGCCATGCCGATCGCCAGCCACGCCATCAGCACCCGCGGCGCCACGTGCGCGCTGGCCAGCCAACCCCAGAAGATGCGGCCGGGCACCGCCACCACCATGGCCAGCGAATACATCGCCCCCGCCCCCTCCAGCCCGTAGCCCAGCGAGGTCAGGGTGATGACGAAATACGAGGTGAACACCGTCTGCAGCCCGTTGAAGGCGAAACTGGCCAGGGCCAGGTTGCGCAGCGCGCCGCCGCGCAACACCTCGGCGGTCACGGTGGCGAAATCGCCCAACCGCACGGGATAGCCGGGCTGGCGGTCGGCATCGAATTCGCGCCGCAGCGGCTGCATCAGCGCCACAAACAGATAGCATGCCGCCGCCGTGGCCAGCAGCGCGCCCTGCCAGCCCCACAGCCCCGTCAGGAACGGCCCCAGCAGGCCGGAGATCAGCAGCGCCAGCGGCACCGCGGTCTGCTTGATGGAGAACACCAGCGGCATCCACCGCGCTTCGGTATAGCGCGCCAGCAGGTGCGAGCTTGCCGGCGTGGACATCGCCGAACCGCCGGCGCCGACCACGGCGGCCAGTGCCCAGAACACCAGCGGCCCCGCCGCCGACACGGCCAGCCCGGTGGCCACCAGCGCCAGCGCCGCCTGGCTCACCCGCAGCGCGCCGTGGCGCAGGATGAAGCTGCCGCAGCCCAGCTGGAACAACAGCGAGGACGCCGCGGCGATGGCCACATAGACCCCGAGCAGCGCGGGATCGATCGCCAGGTCGGCCACGATCGCCGGCGCGATGATCGGCGGCAGGCCGCGCCCGATGGTGGCGAAGGTCTGCTGCACCGACATGGTGCCCAGCGCCAGCAGCATCAGCGTGGTCGAGCGCGCGGCCATCCCCGGTGCGTTCGGTCGCCGCTACCCGATCCGCCGCCGGTACAGGGCGATCAGCCGCTCCCAGTGGCGTTCGGCCGCGGCCACGTCGTAGATCCTGCGCTCCGGGAAGGCGAAGCCGTGATGGACGGCGGGATAGATCTCCAACTCCCCCGCGGCCCCCGAGGCGTCGAGCAGCGCCTTCAGCTCCGCCACCATCGGCAGCGGCGCCAGCTCGTCGTGCTCGGCGCAGGCGATGTACAGCTCCGCCGTGCCGCGGCCCAGGGTCAGGTGCGGGCTCTCCTCGGCATCGCTGACCAGCCAGGTGCCGTAGAACGAGGCCGCGGCGGCGATCCGGCCGGGGTGGCGCGCGGCGGCGGCCAGGGCATAGGGCCCGCTCATGCAGTAGCCGTGCACGCCGGCGGGGCCGGGCCGGGCGGGGGCGAAGCCGTCGAGGAAGCGCAGCATCGCCGCCACGTCGTCCATCACCGGCGGGATGGTCATCCTGGTACGTATGGCCCGCATGCGGTCGCGCTCCGGGTCGCCCATCGCCAGCACGCCGGGGCCGAATTTCGTGTCGCGCCCGGCCCGGTAATACAGGTTCGGCAGCAGCACGCAGTAGCCGGCGGTGCCGAGCCGCCTGGCCATCATGTACAGCTCCGCGCGGATGCCCGGCGCGTCCATCAGCATCAGCACCGCCGGGTGCGGCCCGTCGCGCTCCGGATGGACGATGAAGGTTTCCATCGCGCCCGCGCCGGTCTGGATGTCGAGACTCTGTTCGATCACGCCCACCTCCTCATGTCTTCGGCCTCACGCCGGCGCCCGCATGGTTGCTGCCGCGAAGACCAGGGCGCTGCCCTGGACCCGCGTCCTGCGACAGCACGCTTGCACGTGACGGGCAGCGGCCCCCAGATCCCATGAATGGGGGGTCCGGGGGGCGTGGCCCCCCGGCCTTGCTTATGGCGCTACGGCGTAGCTGTCCCGCCGCGGATCGGCCGCCCCGGTCAGCGCGCCGCTCTCGGGATCGATCGCCACGGCCTGCATGCCGCCCACCTGCATGGTGAAGTCCGCCGCCGAGGCCGCGCCATGGCCGCGCCGCGCCAGGGCGGCCACCACCTCCGGGCGGATGCGTCCTTCCACGTCCACCTTGGTGCCGTCCCACAGCCGGGCGCGCGGGGCGGCGATGGCGTCCTGGATTTCCAGGCCGAAATCCACGTACTGCACCAACGCCTGGACCTGGGTCTGGCAGATGCCGTAGCTGCCCGGCGTGCCGATCGACAGCACCAGCTTGCCGTCTTTCGTGGCGATGCTGGGCGCGATGCACAGCGCCAGCTCGCCGCCGGCCACCAGCGGCGCGCGGCCGCCGGTATCGACCTCGCCCCAGTAGAGGAAGTTGTTCATGCACACGCCGGTGCCGGGGATGACGATGCCGCTGCCGAAGCCGGCGCCGAGCGACTGGGTGATGCACACCGCGTTGCCGAATCTGTCGGCGATCGACAGCGAGGTGGTGTGCTCCTTGTTGAGGTCGATCGGCTTCGGGGTGACGAACTGCTCGGTCGGCCCGGTGATCGGCTTGCCGTCGGCCACCCGCGCGCGCAGGGCGGCCACGTGTTCGTCCGAAAGTATCTTGGCCAGCTCGGCGGGCTTCGGGTTGTTCTGCGCAATCCGCACCCCGGCGGCCAGACGAATGGCACGGTACACGGTGTCCAGGTGATCGACCCCGTTGCGCTCCATGGCGCCGAGGTTGAATCCTTCCAGGATGCGCAGGGTCAGCAGCCACTGGAACCCCTCGCAGGGCGGCGGCAGGGTGTGCATCTTCAGGCCGCGATAGCTGACCGCCAGCGGATCGACCCAGCGCGGCTTCACGGCCGCCAGGTCCTCCTCGGTGATGCAGCCGCCGATCGATTGCAGGTAGCTGGCCATCGCCTTTCCGAGCGGGCCGCCATAGAGGTGGCCGGGGCCGTTGGCCACGATCGCCTCGTAGGTCGCCGCCAGGTCCGACTGCTTCAGCACCTGGCCCTGTTTCACCGCGCCGCGGCCGAAGGCATAGACGCGGTTCAGCTCGGCATATTGCGGATGGTCGGCCAGCGACACGCAGGACTGGTTGATCAGCTCGACATTGAAACGGCCAAGCGGAAAGCCGTCGCGCGCCAGGGCGATGGCCGGGGCGAACACCTCGGCCAGCGACAGCTTGCCATAGGCGCGCACCAACTCGCACCACCCGGCCAGGTTGCCGGGCGTGCCGGAGGATAGCGGGTGGCGCTGGATCTGCTCGCGCTCGTCGAACTTGCCCGCCGGGAACTTCGACGGAATCCGCGGCGTGTAGTCCAGGCAGCGCACCTGCTGCTCGTCGGCGATGTAGCAGGTGGCCATGCCCAGCCCGGCCAGGCCGGACATGTAGGGCTCCACCACGTTCAGTGCCGCGGTGGTGGCGGCGGCGGCGTCGAAGGCGTTGCCGCCCATCGCCAGCATGCGGGCACCGGCCGCGGCGGCCAGGGGGTGGGCTGCCGCGACCATGCCGTGCACGGATGCGACAACGGGGCGTTTTCCGTCCATCTCTTGAGCTTTCCTTGGTGTTTCCAGCGATGTCGTCAGCCTGCGCCGGCGCGCGCGCGTTCGCAAGCCAGCCGCGCCGCCGCCAGTGCGGCATCGGTGACCGCCATGCGCAGCGCCACGTCCGGCAGGGCGGCGGCCATCGCCCGCGCGATTTCGGGATGCAGCCCGGCGGCGCGGCCCAGCAGGACCACGTCGCGCGTGCCCTCGCGGGCGATCAGTGCCCGTGCCAGCACCGCCAGTTCCTCGCCGGCGGCGTGCAGGATCGCCAGCGCGGCCGGGTCGGCCTCCGCCACCTCGGCCACCGCGCGGGCCAGCAATGCGACGGCGGTCCGTCCGCCGCCATAGACATGGGCGCGCATGGTGTTCCATTCGTCGTCGCCGACGGCGGCAAACAGCGCCCGGCCCAGCGCGCCGGGGTCCTCGCCGCGGTCGATGCGGCGATACACCAGCGCCAACGCCGCCCGGCCGATGCCGAAGGCCGAGCCGGCATCGTCGATCAGGGCGCCGCGCCCGCCGACGCGCAGCACGGAGCCATCGGCGCGGATATGCATGCCGACGGAGCCGGTGCCGGAATAGACCACATGCCCCTGCCCCGGCTTGAACACCGCGTGGTAGCCGATCCACAAATCGTCCTGCACCTCGATCACCACGGGATCGAGGCGCAGTGCCGCGGACAGGATGTCGCGGGCCGCCGCGGCCTCGGCGGAATCGCCGGTGAGCCCGGTAATGCCGGCCACCAGCCCGCCCAGCCGCAGGTCGGCCACCGCGGCGCCGAGTTCGCCGGCGAAGGCCTCGAACCCCGCGCGCGCCTCGGGCAGGAACAGGTGGCCGGTGACCGCGGCGG
>JADLHF010000002.1 GCA_020848935.1 Acetobacteraceae bacterium | reverse complement strand
GACGAGACCGTCGCAACAAGCTCAGATATCGACAGAGGGAGCGGCTGCAACGGCATCCCAACCTTGACTCACGCCGCGTCGTTGTCCGTCAATCAAATTCTGAACCCAGGGTACCTGGGCAGTTACCTTTTTCTGAAGAAAAAGAAGCAAAAAGACTTTTCATCCATTAGATTGGCGTGGTGAAGAAAAGTTTTTTGGTTCTTTTTTGCAAAAAAGAACATGTTTTCTGCTTTGGGATGCGTCGGGCTTTGACCCCTTGGGCCGCAATCCGCTAGACCCTGGCGCGTTGCATGGCGGTGTCGGATGTTCATCGAGCTTGGCCATTTTGCGCTGGCGTTGGCGCTGTTCCTGGCGGTGATCCAGGCGGTGGTGCCGCTGGTGGGGGCTGCGCGGCGGCTGGCCGGGTGGATGGCGGTGGGGCGGAGCGCCGCGCTGGCGCAGTTCGGGCTGGTGGCGCTGGCGTTCGCGGCGCTGATGCATGCCTATGTGACCAGCGATTTCAGCGTGGCGAACGTGGTGGCGAACAGCCATTCGGCCAAGCCGCTGCTGTACAAGATCAGCGGGGTTTGGGGGAACCACGAGGGCTCGATGCTGCTGTGGGTGCTGATCCTGGCGTTGTGCGGGGCGGCGGTGGCGGTGTTCGGGGGCAACTTGCCGCACGGGTTGCGGGCGCGGGTGCTGGCGGTGCAGGGGATGATCGCGACGGGGTTCCTGGGGTTCATCCTGATGACGTCGAACCCGTTCCTGCGGATGGTGCCGGCGCCGGCGGATGGGCTGGGGTTGAACCCGGTGTTGCAGGACCCCGGTTTGGCGTTCCATCCGCCGTTTCTGTACCTGGGGTATGTCGGGTCCTCGGTGGCGTTCGCGTTTGCGGTGGCGGCGCTGATCGAGGGGCGGGTGGATGCGGCGTGGGCGCGGTGGGTGCGGCCGTGGGCGCTGGTGTCGTGGTGTGCGCTGACAGTTGGGATCGCGCTGGGGTCGTGGTGGGCGTACTACACGCTGGGCTGGGGCGGGTGGTGGTTCTGGGACCCGGTGGAGAATGCCTCGCTGCTGCCGTGGCTGTCGGGCACCGCGCTGATCCATTCGGCGATCGTGGTGGAGCGGCGGGATACGCTGAAGAGCTGGACCATCCTGCTGGCGATCCTGACATTCTCGCTGGCGCTGGTGGGGACGTTCCTGGTGCGGTCGGGCGTGCTGAGCTCGGTGCATGCGTTTGCGGTGGATCCGGCGCGCGGGGTGTTCATCCTGGGGCTGTTGCTGGTGGCGATTGGCGGGGCGCTGACGCTGTATGCGGTGCGGGCGCCGGCGTTGCAGGGCGGTGGGCTGTTCGCGCCGATCTCGCGCGAGGGGGCGCTGGTGCTGAACAACCTGCTGCTGGCCACCGCGACGGCGACGGTGCTGCTGGGCACGCTGTATCCGCTGTTCATGGATGCTGTCGGCGGGGCGAAGATTTCGGTGGGGCCGCCGTTCTTCAACCGGACCTTCCTGCCGCTGATGGTGCCGACGCTGGTGGCGATGGCGGTGGGGCCGCTGCTGGCGTGGAAGCGCGGCGATCTGGCGGCGGCGTTGCAGCGGCTGTGGGTGGCGTTTGCGGCGGCGGCGGCGGTGGTGCTGGGCGGGTTGTACCTGGCCGGGTTCACGCCGGTGCTGGCGGTGCTGGGGCTGGGGCTGGCGGCGTGGATCGCGGCGGGGGTGGTGGCGGAATGGGCCGAGCGGGTGCGGCTGTTCCGGCTGACGGCGGGGGAGAGCTGGCGGCGGGCGCGGGGGTTGCCGCGGGCGGCCTATGGCATGTCGGTGGCGCATTTCGGCATGGCGGTGCTGGTGGCCGGGGTGTCGGCCTCGGCATTCGAGCAGGAGCGGATCGAGGCGGTGCGGCCGGGCGAGCACATCGCCATTGCCGGCTATGTGCTGACGCTGCGGGAGGTGCGGCGGGTGCCGGGGGCGAATTTCGTCGCCGACGAGGCGGTGGTGAGCGTGGAGCGCGATGGCGCGCTGGTGGCCACGATGCGGCCGCAGCGGCGGATGTTCACGGTGCAGCGCCAGACCACCTCGATGACCGCCATTCGCAGCTCGCTGACGGCCGACCTGTATCTGGCGCTGGGCGAGGGCGACGCGGCGACCGGCTGGACCCTGCGTGCCTATTACAAGCCGATCGTGTCGTGGATCTGGCTGGGGGCGGTGGCGATGGCGCTGGGCGGACTGGTCAGCCTGAGCGACCGGCGGCGGCGGATCGGGGTGGCGGCGCGGCGGCCGGTGGGCGTGCCGGCGGCGGCGGAATAGGGCATGCGCCGGCTGGTGTACCTGGTGCCGCTGCTGCTGTTTGCCGCCCTGGCGGGGTATTTCGGCGTTGCCCTGTTGTCGGGCCGCGATCCGCATGAGTTGCCGTCGGCGCTGCTGGACAAGCCGGCGCCGGATTTCGCGCTGCCGGGGCTGGGGGGTGGCGCGGGGCTGTCGATGGCGGGGTTGCGTGGCCAGGTGGTGGTTTTGAACTTCTTCGCATCGTGGTGCGCGCCGTGCCGGGTGGAGCACCCGGTGCTGCTGCGGCTGGGGCGGCAGGAGAAGGTTCGCCTGGTGGGCATTGCCTACAAGGACAAGCCGGAGGACTCCCGTCGGTTCCTGGCCGAGCTTGGCGATCCCTTCCGCGCCGTGGGCAGCGATCGCGACGGGCGCGTGGGGATCGATTTCGGGCTGTACGGGGTGCCGGAGACCTATGTGATCGATCGGCAGGGACATATCCGCAAGCGCTTTGTCGGGCCGCTGACGCCCGCGGCGGTGGAGCGGGAGTTGCTGCCGCTGCTACGGGGGTTGGCGGGCGGATGAGGGCGCTGCTGCTGCTTCTGTTGCTGGCGGGGCCGGCGCTGGCGGTGCAGCCCGATGAGCGGCTGGCCGATCCGGTGCTGGAGGGGCGGGCGCGGGCGCTGTCGCGTGAATTGCGCTGCGTGGTGTGCCAGAACGAGTCGATCGACGACTCCAATGCCACCTTGGCGCGCGACATCCGCCTGTTGCTGCGCGAGCGGATCTCCGCCGGGGACAGCGACGCGCAGGCGACCGCCTTCCTGGTGGCGCGGTACGGCGATTTCGTGCTGCTGCGCCCGCCGGTGCGCGGCGACACCTGGCTGTTGTGGTTCGGGCCGCTGGTGGTGCTGACGCTGGGGGTGGTTGGCACTGCCGTGGCCCTGCGGCGGCGCCGGCCGGGGCCTGCGCCGCTGACCGCGGCCGAGCAGGCGCAGCTGGAGCGGCTGATGCGGGAGGATGGGGCGTGATCGGCTTTGCCCTGGCGGCTGCCGCGCTGGCGTTGCTGGTTCTGCTGGCGGTGGTGCTGCCGCTGCTGCGCGGCGGGGCGGCCGGCCCCGATCGCGCCGCCTTTGACCGCGCGGTGTATCGCGATCAGCTGGACGAGCTGGGGCGCGACGCCGCCCGCGGCATGATCGGGCCGGACGAAGCGGCGGCGGCGCGGCTGGAGATCCAGCGCCGGCTGCTTGGCCGGGCCGGTCCCGAGGGGCCGGCGGCGCGCCGCGGCCGCAGTCCCGCCTTGGCCGTGGTGCTGGTGCTGCTGGCGGGCAGCGGGGCGGCGCTGCTGTACCTGGCCACCGGCGCGCCCGACCTGCCTTCGCTGCCGTTTGCCCAACGCCCGGTCGATGCCGAGGCCGCCCGGATGCAAGCGGCCGTCGCCGCCCTGGAGCGGCGGGTTGCCGCCGCCCCCGGCGATGGCGGGGCCTGGTTGCAGCTGGCCCAACTCCACGCGGAAGCCGGGCAGTGGCGCGCCGCCGAGGTGGCCTATCGCCGCGTCCTGGCCCTGGTGCCGCCGAGTCCCGAGCTGCGGGCGGCGGCGCTGGAGGCAGGGGTGTTGGCGGCGGATGGCATCGTCGGCGAGGCGGCAGCGACCGGGCTGGCCGGGGTGCTGGCCGAGGCGCCGGACAACATCATCGCGCGGTTCTACCTGGCCCTGGCCGACGCCCAGGCAGGGCGGCACCAGGCCGCCATCGCCGCCTGGCAGGCGCTGGCCGGCGATCTGCCGGAATCGGCCGGCATCCGCGCCGAGATCGCCCGGCGCATCGCCGCCACCGCCAGTGCCGCCGGCATCCCCGTGCCCCCGCTGCCGCCACCGGCCGCAGCGCCGAGCCCGGAAGCGCGCGCGGCGATGATCCGCGGCATGGTGGAGCGGCTGGCCGCACGGCTGGCCGAAACCCCCGACGATGCCGACGGCTGGCAGCGGCTGGGCCGGGCCTATGCGGTGATGGGCGAGCGCGCGAAATCCGCCGAAGCCTATGCCCGCGCCGGCGCGCTGCGGCCCGATGACATGGCAATCGCCCTGGCCGAGGCACAGGCGCTGCTGGAAGGCCTGCCGCCGAGCGCCGCCGTGCCGCCGCGGGCGCTGGAGCTGCTGACCCGCGTGCTGGCCGCCGATCCGCGACAGCCGGCGGCACTGTGGCACCTGGGCGTGGCGGCGGCCAAGCGGGGGGCGATGGACGAGGCGGTGGGATACTGGAACCGGCTGATCGCGGTGCTGCCGGAGGGGGGGGACGACGCCCGAATGGTGCGGGGGGCTATTGCTGCGGTGCGGAGGTGAGGAAGGAAGGGTTCTTTTTTGAAAAAAGAACCAAAAATTTTATTCATTAAGGTGGAAATTAATTTCAAGAATTTTGCTTTATAAAAGTCTTTTTGCTTCTTTTTCTTCAGAAAAAGAAGACCTTGCTTTCTTGATGCTTTGCCGCGCGTCACCCAGCGGGGATGGGATGTTGCCTTGATGGCGGCGGGCGGTCAGCATGGGTTTCAACCGAGGGGGCTGTCATGGCGTTGCATGTTGACTACTACGCGTCGCTCAATTCGCCGTGGACGCATTTGGGGGCGGCGCGGATTGAGGCGATGTGTGCGCAGAACGGTGCCAGCCTGCGCATTTGGCCGGTTGATTTCGGGACGATTTTCTCGGCTTCGGGGGGATTGCCGTTGCCCAAGCGGGCGCCGCAGCGGCAGGCGTATCGGATGATGGAGCTGGCGCGGTGGCGCGATTTCCTGGGCATTCCGATCAAGCTGCAGCCGAAGTTCTTTCCGACGGCGGAGAATACCAGCGCGGCCTGTGTGATTGCGCTGCGGGAGACGATGGGCGATGCGCCGGCGATCCGGCTGGCGCATCGGGTACTGAAGGCGGTGTGGGAGGAGGAGGCGAACCCGGCCGAGCCCGAGACGCTGGCGCGGTTGATCGGCGAATGCGGCCTGGATGCCGGCCAGGTGATGGCGCTGGGGGGCGATCCGCAATGGCTGGAGCGCCGCGCCGCGGACAGCCAGGCGGCGCTGGCGCGCGGCGTGTTCGGGGCGCCGAGCTATGTGATCGGCGAGGAGATCTTCTGGGGCCAGGACCGGCTGGATTTCGTGGCGCGGCGGCTGGCGAAGGGCTGAGCGCTGGCGGGGGGCGAGCCCGCCTAGCCCGCGAGCGCGAGCAGGGCCCGCCCGCCCTGGATCAGCGCCAGCCAGGCGGCCAGCGACAACGCCAGGATGGTCACGGTGGCACGCTGCACCGGCCAACGCTCGCCGTCCGCCGGCGGGTGTTCGCCGAAGCCGCGCGGGGCGGCGGCCTCGGCTGGGGTGAGATCGGTGTTGGCAAGGCCGTGGGACATTGGGTACCTCGGGGCGAACAGCCGCGATGGCGCGGCCGTGGGCAGACTCCACCCAAAGGGTTAACGCCGCCCTAGCATGGCGGGGGCAAATCCCATCGCATGGGACATTCTCGCGTTGCCGCGCGATCGCCGCCGCGCGATCGCCGCCGTCGGGCCGGCGGGAATGCCAGGGCCGCAGGAATGCCGCGGCAGTGGCGGCCCAGCCGGCTTCCTGCTTTGGCGCGACAGGGGTAGCATCCCGCCACCCAAACAGGAGGAGAACGGCCAATGGCCATTCGTTTTGACAATCGCGTGGCGATCGTGACCGGCGCCGGGGCCGGGCTGGGCGAGCAGCATGCCAAGCTGCTGGCGAGCCTGGGGGCCAAGGTGGTGGTGAACGATCCCGGCGGTGCGGTGGATGGCCGTGGCACCGCGGCGGCCGTTGCCGACAAGGTGGTGGCCGAGATCAAGGCGGCCGGCGGCGAGGCGGTGGCGAGCTACGATTCGGTGGCGACGTGGGCTGGCGCGCAGAACATCGTCAAGACCGCGATGGACAACTGGGGCCGGATGGACATCCTGGTCGCCAATGCCGGCATCCTGCGCGACAAGTCCTTCAACAACATGGACATGGAGGATTTCGAGGTGGTCATGCAGGTGCACCTGATGGGCACCGTGTACTGCACCAAGGCGGCCTGGCAGATCATGCGCAGCCAGCGCTACGGTCGCGTGGTGGTGACCACCTCCGGCTCCGGCACCGTGGGCAATTTCGGCCAGGCCAACTATGGCGCGGCCAAGATGGCGGTGAACGGGTTCATCAACGTGATGCGCCACGAGGGGCAGAACTACAACATCAAGCTGAACGCCATCTCGCCCTCCGCCCGCACCCGGATGACCGAGAGCCTGATTCCGGCCGAGGTGGCCGAGTGGATGAAGCCCGAACTGGTCTCGCCGGCGGTGGCCTATATGTGCTCGGAGCAGTGCGACTTCTCCGGCGAGATCATCGGCGCCAATGCCGGGCATTACCGCCGGGTGAAATACTTCGAGGCCGAAGGCGTGCAGTTCGACCCGGCCGAGCCGGTGACCGTGGACATGTTCGCCGAGGCGCTGCCGAAGGTCATGGATATCTCGCACCCGATCGAACACGGCATGTCGTCGCGCCGGTTGGCGGATCGGCTGAAGGCGATGGGGCGCATCAAGTAGGGACGGGACAGGTCCGGGGGCCTCGCCCCTGGGCCCTGCCTTATCGACCCGTTGACGGCTCCTTGGCGAGAAGGCCGGCTGATGTCGGGATGTTCCGATCGCGGGGCGCCGCCGCATTGCCCGTGTCCTGCGGTCGGGACAACCCGGTGACCGCAGGACACGGACAGGTGCTGACCGACGGCGTCAGGCCGATTTGGATTTGAGCGCGTCGAGCTCCATCCGCGCGCCGGCGACCATGCAGGACAGGTCGGAGGTCAGCATCACCATGTCGAAGCCGCGCTTCACCGCGCCGGCCGCGAACGCCGCGCCGGCGCAGTGCATGACGCACTTGATGCCGTGCCGGTGCGCCGCCTCCCGGATCTTGTCGCACGTGGCCATGTGCAGCGGATCGGGGTTGTCGCCGCGCGGCTCCAGCCCCAGGGCGAACGACAGATCGGCCGGCCCGATATAGACGGCGTCGAGGCCGGGCGTGGCGCAGATCGCCTCGAGGTTGGCGATGCCTTCCTTCGTCTCGATCATCGCCATGATGACGATCTCGTCGTTGGCATGGGCGACATAGTCGGCGCCACCGTAATGTACGGCACGGACCGGCCCCGATGAGCGCATGCCGACCGGCGGATAGCGGCATGCCGCCACCGCCATCGCGGCTTCGGCGGCGGTATTGACCAGCGGTACGATGATGCCATAGGCGCCGAGGTCCAACGCCTTCATGATCGTCGCCGGCTCGTTCCAGGCCACCCGCACGACCGGGACGGTGTCGGTCTGCGAAATCGCCTGCAGCATGGGTGCGACGTCTTTCATCTCCGCGGTGCCGTGCTGCAGATCGATGCACAGGGCGTCAAAGCCCTGGCGTGCCATGATCTCGGCGGTGAACCCATGGGACACGGCGAGCCATCCCAGCGTCGCGCATTTTCCGTCACGCCATATCTGCTTGATCTTGTTCGGTCGCATTCCTGCACCTCTGGAGTTGTTCATTGAGTCCGCGGACGGACCATGCCTGGTCCATCACAACCGCGCGCCCGACGCTGTCGAGACCGCCACGATGCCCATACATCAACCGGACCCAGCCCGACAGCCGCGTTGCCGGGGGACTGCCGGGGCTGGACGTCTGCCGGCGGGGTTGGGCTTGGGCCGCCTGTCCGCACCCGGGCGGGGGCCGAACGCTTCGGCGCGACGAGACTGGCCGCACTTGGCCCACGCGCACGCCGCCGTCGCCGGCGCGGCTGTGCCGGGGGGCACGCGCGCAGTTTACTTCCGATCGCTGGCGCGAACCCGCATAATGCGATCGGACATGCGTTCGGGGGGAACGACGATGCCGATCCAGGTGGTGAACACGGCACTGCTGAAATGCACATTCGGCATGGCGCCATCGTCGCTGACGGTGTTGCCGGTGAAGCGCGTGAATGTGGCGAACCAGCCTTCGGCGACGATCATGGACCACAAGCCGATGGTGAACATCAAGCCGTTCGGCAACTGCATGTGCCCGGCCAACCCGACCGTGGCGAGTGCCACCGCCGCGGCGATGGGGGTGCTGACGCCGATGCCGTGCGTGCCCAACACCCCGGCCCCCTGGGCGCCCGGCGGGATCACGGTGAACAACACCAACGAGGTGACGCTGGACGACCCCTCGATACTGAATTGCGTCTATGGCGGGGTGATCACCGTCGCCTTCCCCGGCCAGACCCAGACCTTCGTTCCCTGATCGGCATACATCCACCATGGCCGACAAGCTGACACAGGACGACCGGACGCTGCGCTTCGACAGCTCGGCGGGGTTGCCGAAGGACACGCTGCTGCTGTTGGCGGTGGTGGGGCAGGAGGGGCTGTCGCGGCCGTACTCGTACAAGGTGGAGCTGTTGTGCGAGGACATCCACCGCGAGATCGACCCCGGGGTGATGATCGGCGCCTCGGCTTCCATCGGCATGCGGCTGGACCGCAAGGGCGCGTTCCGCTTCCGCGCCGGCTTCATCCGCGGCTTCCAGTCCGCCGGCATGCGGGGCAAGAACTTCCGCGTCTACCGCGCCGAGATCGTGCCGTTCCTGTCGCTGCTGGCCTTTTCCAGCGATTTCCGCATCTTCCAGGATGTGACCGTGGTGGATGTGCTGGAGACCGTGTTCCAGGAGCATGGGCTGGGCCTGCTGGACATGTCGCGGCTGAAGGCGGCCGACTACCCCAGGATGGAATACTGCGTGCAGTGCCGCGAGACGGCATTCGATTTCGTGTCGAGGTTGATGGAAGAGAACGGCATCTTCTATTTCTGGCGGCACGAGGAGACCGGCAGCACGCTGGTGATCGGCGACGACAGCTTCGACTTCGACAAGATGGCGCCCTTCGACCTGTCGGTTGGCAACGACGAGGAGGAAGGGCGGATCCATACCTGGGAGCATGCCTTCGACCGGCGCACCGGCGCCTGGGTGCTCGGCGATTTCAGCTTCACCACGCCGGCCGACCCGCCGATCGCCCAGGAGGAGAAGACCCAGGTCAAGATCCCCGCGGCCAACAATATCTTCAAGCGCTACGACTTCCCGCAGCACATCGAGATCACCGCCGACCTGCAGCGCTTCACCCAGCGCCGCATGCAGGCCGAGGAGAGCCAGGTGCATGCGGTGCAGGGCGGTAGCCAGGTTCTGCCGATGGCGCCGGGGCTGCGCTTCAAGCTGGCCGACCACGCGGCGTTTCCCGAGGAGAAGGGCAAAGGCTATCTGGTGACCTCGCTGCAGTTCACCGCGCTGGACCGCAGCTACGACAACAGCACGGTGGGCGAGGTGCTGGCCGGCATCTTCACCGGGCTGTGGAGCACCGACACCGCCAAGACGCTGGGCATGGCGGCGGGTGCCGACGCCAAGGGGGCTACCGGCAGCGTGGGGGAGGTGTTCAGCCGCAAGTTCGCCGACACGCTGGCCAACCTGGGCAAGGCGGCGCTGAGCGGCGGGCTGTCGGGGCTGCTGAGCTTGATCACCGATCCGATCACCAATTTCTTCAAGGGATTGTTGGAGAAGAAGAGCCAGTTCTCCAACAGCTTCATCGCCATCCCCGACGAGGTGATGTTCCGCCCGCCGCACACCACGGCCAAGCCGCGCATCGCCGGACCGCATACCGCCATCGTGGTGGGACCGAACGGCTTCGACCGGCCAGGGGGCGCGGAGATCCACACCGACCAGTGGGGCCGGGTGAAGGTGAAGTTCCCGTGGGACCGCGACCATGACGGCGATGCCACCGGCAAGACCTCCGCCTGGCTGCGGGTGACCGAAGGCTGGGCGGGCGGCAAGTTCGGCACGCAGTTCCCGCCGCGCGTGGGCCAGGAGGTGCTGGTCGAGTTCATCGACGGCGACCCGGACCGGCCGATCGTGACCGGGCGGCTGTACAACCCCGGCAGCCAGCAGCCCTTCGATGCGCCGGGCAGCACGCCGGCGACGCCACCGGCCGGGCCGTTCCGCCCGGAGAGTGCGGTGGTACAGACCACCCAGCGGCGCAGCGGCATCAAGACGCAATCGACGCCGCGGCCGGACAGTGCGAGGTCGCGCTTCCACATGCTGCGCTTCGATGACAGCTGGCATGAGGAGCAGTGGCTGATGCGGTGCCAGGGCCGCATGGATGTGACCGCGTTCAGCAACTACTTCGAGAAGGTGTACGGCAACCGCCACATCAACATCGGCGGCAAGGACCCCGACACCGGCAAGGGCGGCGGCGCCTTCGTATTGACCACCGGCGGCACCTACGACCTGCATGTCGGCGATGCGCGTTATGAGGGTGTCGATGCCGCGATGCAGGTAAGCGTGAAGGGCGACGTGGCGTTCGACTTCCAGGCGAAGTGGAACAACGTGGTGGGCGGCGAGGCGACGATCAACGCGCAGAAGGTGGTGGTGGAGGCGAGCCAGAAGATCACGCTGAAGGTGGGCGGCAATTTCGTGGTGGTGGATTCGGCCGGGGTGTGGATCAAGGGCAGCATGGTGCAGATCAATTCCGGCGGCTCGCCCGACAGCACCAGCAGCGTGACCATCACGGAGCCGCTGGATGCGGCCATCGCCGACCCCGGCGACCCGCCGAACTGGATCGCGCTGCATCCGCCGGGGCGCGGCGGCGGGCGGCGGACGCACACCGCCCAGGCGCATCACGGCAACAGCCTGACGCCGCGGCCGGACGGGACGTGGCAGGCCTATCCCGGCGTGGTGATCAACAGCACCGATCCCGCCTATGTCGATGCGGTGGCCAGCGACCTGGCGCGGATCAACGACACGCCGACCGGCAATGCGATGCTGAACGACATCGGTTCCACCGGACAGACGGTCACCATCCAGCCGCGACCGGCCGGCACCGCGGTGACCGACACCCAGACGGTTCCAACCAACATGACCAATGGCCAGAACGGCACCGGCACCGACTCCCGCATCGAATACGATCCCAGCGACTTCCCCGCTCCGGGTACCACCACGCAGGCGCCCAGCGATGTCGCGCTGTTCCATGAGCTGGACCATGCCGACCATGCCGCGAATGGCAATCTGGACATGACACCGAGAGCGGATGGCTATGACAACAATGAAGAGTTCAATACCATCCAGGACGAGAATACCTATCGCGACGAACGCGGCCCCTGGCCGGGTCAGCCTGCCGATTCGCATCGCCACGATCACAGTTTTGCTGGCTTCTAGTCTGGACATCGCGGGCCAGGCGCAAACAGCGAAGGACGGCTCCATCATGCCCACCGCGACCGCACAGCGCGACGATGTCGTGCTGACCTGCAGCCCCGAGAAGACCGCCGATACTATTGTGATCAACTACGGCATCAGCAATCGGGGCCGCGCGCCGGTCTATGTGGCGGACGCGATGCCGCGCATCGACTCCGCGACGAAGACGGTTGCCGCCGATCCCGACGCGGTGACGATCTGGCGGGGGGCGAACAACCATGCCCATGTCCTGAAGGGCTTGGCCGCCTTGCCGACCGACCGCATGGTGTTCGGCCGGGTCTATCCGCTGATGGCACGAATCGAGCCGGGCGCGGCGCTGGATCGGGTGCTGACCATCGCCCTGCCGATGGCTGAGCATAGCCCGTATTTCTCGGTGACAAACCTGCGCAGCTATCGCCTTACCGACATCGAGGGCATCACCGTGGCCATCGATATGGTGGTCGCCCGCGCGCCGGAGCCGCAGGCCGTGACCGTCGATTATGCACCGGAACTGTTCGCCATCCCGCCAGCCGAGATGCTCGCCCGTAGCCAGCGCCTGGCGTGCTCGTTCAGCGCCAAGGGTCTGCACCTGATGATGCGCACCGACACCTATCCGCGCCCCGACTGAGCCGCCATGCCCAGCGCCACCGCCACCGTGGGCGAGGTTACGCTCACCTGCGATATCGCCCGCGTGGATGACAGCATCGTGTTCACCTACAGCTTGGCCAATGCCGGCCGGGGGGCGGTGCTGGTGATGGATGCCGCCCCGGTGCGCGACCCCGCCACCGGGCGCAGCCGGGCGGATGCGGCCAGCGTCACCACCTGGCTGGGCGGCGATGGCCATGCCCATGTGCTGAAGGGCACCGCGCCGCCGGCCGAGGGGGCCGACCCCGAGGCGCCGATCCTGCCGCTGGGGGTGCGGCTCGATCCCGGCAAGCGGCTTGAGCGGCGGCTGGCCGAGCGGCTGCCGCTGGCCGAGCACAGCCCGTATGTGCCCGTCGGCGTGCTGAGCGAATACCGCTTCGCGCCGATCCAGGGCGTGGCGCTGACGGTGGAAATCCTGCCGGCGCTGCCGGGGCTGGTGGCCGAGGCGCGCGACATCGAACGCGGGCTGTACCGGGTGAGCGACCCGGAGGCGGCGGCCGGGCTCACCCGGCG
>JADLHF010000001.1 GCA_020848935.1 Acetobacteraceae bacterium | reverse complement strand
GTTCCACGATGCGGGCGATGTGCGGGCGGAGTTCGTCGCGGGAGAGGCCGATCGGCAGGCGGATGTCGGCCTCGATCCGGCATTCAGACGGCAGCACGTTCATCTTCAACCCGCCGCTCATGCGCCCGATGTTGAGCGTGATGTCGGGGATGACGGCGGCGTGGCCCACCCCGCAACCTTCGTCGATCTGGCGCGCGATGGCGGGATCGCGGAACATGGCGATCAGGTTGTCCGGCGCACGGACCGGCAGTTTCGTGACTTCCTCCAGCGCGCGGCTGACGCGGGCTGCGATCTTGGTCGCGCTGGCGCTGGCGTGGGTATAGGCGCCGTGGCCGCCGCGGGTGCGCACGGTGATGGCGATCCAGTAGGGCGACTTCTCGCCGAAGCGCACGCACTGGGGCGAGGATGGCTCGCCCGACAGCACGCAGTCGCCCAGCATCAGCTCGCGCTGGTGCTGGAACATCCAGCGGGCACCCCATGGGCCGAAGGTCTCCTCGTCGGAAACGGCGGTGAAGGTGACGCGCCCGGCCAGCTGGTCGCGCACCGCGTAGAGGTGCAGGAAGGCGTCCAGCAGCGAGGCAAGCCCACCCTTCATGTCGCAGGCGCCGCGGCCATAGACGCGGCCGTCGTGGATCACCCCACCCCAGGGATCCTGCGTCCATTCGTGCACGGCTACGGGAAAGACATCGAGATGGCCGTTCAGCACCAGCTGCCGCCCAGGCCGGCCGCAGTCGAAGCGGGCGACGATGTTGGGCATCGCCGCGTTCGGCGCGAAGACCATCGGCTCCAGCCCGGCCGCCCGCAACCGCTCGACGACGATGGCCGCAGTTGCGCGCGTGTCGCCCGGTGGGTTGGGAGAAGGGGCGCGAAGCAGGGCCTGCAGCAGCGCAAGTGCCCTCTCGCGCCCGGCATCGACGCGGGTCAGCAGGGCCTGCGAGAACTGGTCCATGATGCTCATTCCGCCCGCAGGTAGGCGGCGGCGGACAGCGTGTGCACGCGCACCACGTTCAGGAATTCCTCGACGGCGACCGATTCGTCATAGGTGCCGACCAGGTCGAAGGCGCAGCCGTAGATGTAGGCTGGGATGCCGGCATTGCGCCAGAACCGCGCATCGGTCGCCGCCAGGGTGATCACCGGCGCGGGCCGGATTCCGACGATGCGCCGCGCGGTATCCTGGATGATCTGCAGCATCTCCCCTTCCGGGTCGCACCAGTTGGCACCCACTTCCTCGGGCAGCGATTCTTCCTCGACGGTCGCGGTGGGGAAGTCGGCCATGATCTCGCGCACCATCTGCCATACCCGTGCCTTGGGCACGCCGACGGGCAGGCGGATGTCGGCCTCGACCCGGCATTCGGATGGGATCATGTTGGTCTTCAGCCCGCCTTCCACCATGCCGATGTTCAGCGTCACCTGTGCCACGGTGTCGGCAGCGCCCTTGCCCAGGCCGGTTTCCAACGCCTGCCGCACGACCGGCTCGGCCAGGTTGCGCGCGACGGCGGCCGGCATGTCGGGCGCAAGCGTCGTCACTGCCTCCAGCCGCTCGATCAGATCGGCGGCGATCTTGGTGGCGCTGTCGGACAGATGCACATAGGCGCCGTGCGCGCCGCGCGCCTTGATGGTGAAGACCAGCCACAGCGGCGCCTTCTCGCCGTAGCGCACGGTGTAGGCCGAGGATGGCTCGCCGTTCAGGCAGCAGTCGCCGCGCACAAGATCCGGGTGGTGGTCGAACAGATACCCCGTGCCCCACCGCCCGCCCGTCTCCTCGTCGGAAACCGCCGTCAAAGTCAGCCGGCCAGCCAGGCGATCGCGGTGCCGGCATAGCAGCGCGTAGGCGATGAACGAGGCCGAGGTGCCGCACTTCATGTCGGCCGTGCCGCGACCGAACAGGCGGCCATTCTCGATCGTGCCCGACCAGGGCGAGCCGTGCGTCCAGCGCGCGGGATCGCCGGCGGGAAAGACGTCGATATGGCCGTTCAGCACCAGGTGCCGTCCCGGCCGGCCAAGCGCCGTGTCGGCGACGATGTTCGGCCATTCTGCCTTCGGCGCGATCACCAGGTGGTCAAGCCCGCGTGCTGACAGGAACTGACCCAGGAACGCCGCGGCCGCGCGCGTCTCGCCGGGCGGGTTGGGCGTGGCGATCCGGGAAAAACCCTGGAAGAAGGCGACCAGCTCATCGCGCGCCGCGTCGATCTCGGCCAGCAGCGTTGCATCAAGCGGCGTCATGCCGCGCGCCCTTGCGTCAGATAGTCCAGCGCCGAGAGCGCCTGCACGCGCACGACCTTCCTCCATTCGTCCAGGTCGGTGTGTTCGTCGGGCATGGCGACGTTGGTGGCGGTGGTGCCGTAGGTGAAGGCGGGGACGCCCCGTTCGCGCCACAGGCGGGAATCGGTGCCGGCCAGGCTGGGAATGGGCCGCACCTGCCAGCCCGCCACCTGCGCCGCGTTGCGAATGATGTTGCCCACCATCGGGTGCGCGGGATCGGACCAGCGCGGCGTCTGCTTCGACATCACCTGCATCGAGGCACCCTGGTGGTGCCCGACAATCTCCGCGATGCGGGGCAGGATGGTGTCCGGCGTGGTGCCCCAGGGCAGGCGGATGTCGGCCTCGATGCGGCAATGGCCCGGCAACATGTTCACCAGCGTGCCTCCCTGCCAGATGCCGATGTTCAGCGTCACCGCACCCATGGTGCGCGCCGCGCCGGGAAGGTGCACGCGGTCGATCTCGGAAGCACCCGCCTCGATCGCCTGGGCAACGGCGGGCGGCAGCGGCACCTCGGTCGCTTCCAGGGCGGCAAGGTCCTCGATGATCGCGGCGGCGATCTTGGTGGCGCTGGGACTTTTGTGGGTATAGGCGCCGTGGCAGCCCATGGTCTGAACCTCGATCGCAACCCACAGCGGCGACTTCTCGGCGAAGCGCACGGTGGTGGGTGCCCCCGGCTCGGCGTTCAGCAGGCAGTCGCCCAGCACCTCGGCCGCGTGATGCTCGACCAGATACCGCGCACCGTTCGGGCCGAACGTTTCCTCATCGGAAACGGCGGTCAGCGTCAGCCGGCCGGCCAGCCGGTCGCGGATCGCGTGCAGCCAGCAGAACAGCGCCACCATCGAGGCCGTGCCCTGCTTCATGTCGCTGGAACCGGTGCCATAGAGCCTGCCATCCGCCACGGCGCCCCCGAGGGGGTCCTGCGTCCAACGTTCGGCCGCGATGGTGGGGAAGGTGTCGATGTGGCCGTTCAGCACCAGGTGCGGGCCGGGCCTTCCGCCCTCGAAACTCGCCAGGATGTTGGGCATGGCGGGATCGGGGCCGACCAGCCGGTACGGCACGCCGCAGTCCTCGAGCCAGCGCATCAGCACCGCGGCGGCGGCGCGCGTGTCGCCCGGTGGGTTGGGCGAGGCTGCGCGCACGAAATCGCCCAGCAACTGCACCAGCGCGGCGTCGTCCGCGGCGATGCGCGCGACCAGCAAGTCGCGCAGCGCGCTCATCGTGCGGCCTCCGCATGCAGCCAGTCGTGGGCGGCCAGCGTCAGCGTCTTCACCACGCCCAGCCATTCGGCGATGTCGGTGTGCTCGTCGGGCATCGCGACGTTGGTGGCGGTGGTGCCGTAGGTGAAGGCCGGCACGCCCTTGGCCCGCCATTTGCGCGCATCCGTTGCAGCCAGCGAGGCGATGGCGCGCGGGCGGAAGCCGCACGCCGATTCGCACGCATCGGCCAGCGCGCCGACCATTGGATGGAGCGGGCTCGACCAGGTCGGCTCGGTGAAGCCGGTCACCTCCAGCATCGCCTCGGGGAAGCGGGCGACGATGGCCTCGACCGCGGCGCGTACCTTGGCGGTCGTTTCGCCCGGCGGGATGCGGATGTCGCATTCCAGGCGGCATTCTCCCGGCAGCATGTTCACCTTCGCGCCACCCCGCACCACGCCCAGATTCAGCGAGAACTGCCGCATCACACGCGCCGCCCCCGGCAGGTGGATGCGGTCCATCTCGGCCGCCCCTTCCTCCAGCGCGCGCGCCACCTCCGGTTCCATGGCCACGGGCAGGTCGGTGATTGCCTCCAGCGCGCCGACCAGGCGGGCGGCGATGCGCGTGGCACTGGGGCTTTTGTGCGTATAGGCGCCGTGGCAGCCAAGGGTACGCACGGTGACGGCGATGCGGAACAGCCCCTTCTCGCCGAAGCGGATCGTGGTTGGGGCGCCCGGCTCGGCATTCAGCAGGCAGTCGCCCAGCACCTCCGGATGGTTGTCCACCAGATACTGCGCGC